>JAZKFA010000213.1:0-7762 GCA_040386655.1 Pseudomonadota bacterium
AGAGCGCACCAGGGCCCTTATTAGCTGCGCGACCGCGTCATTAGGCTTGGGCGCGGGCGTCATGGTCGATCTGGCAGCCGGAACTCTGGGGGCGGTCACCAACTACGGCGGGCATGTTGGGGGCTCTGCGGCAATCCAGAATTGCGGCGGAGGCATCTATCGTGTGTCGCTATTCATCAACGGCACGGCGGCGAACTATTATCCCTCCGTGGGGCTCGCCAACGGCGCTGGCGCGACCAATTACGCCGGGGACGGGACAAGCGGGCTGTTTGTATGGCAAGCCCAGACCCTGCTCGGCAACTTCCCCGATGGCGGTCCGATCATCGTCACCGCAGGCGCGACGGCGAGCATCGGGGCGAGTGTCTTGGCACTGACCCTCGCCAACGCCACCCTTGTCCTGGTCAATGGGCGGCGGATGGCCGGCTCGCACTCGGCGTGCCGTGGTTCGATGCCGCCTTCAAGCCGGTGGGTTCGCTGATGATCCTCTCGGTGCCGGACCGCGCCGGCCTCGACGCCTACCTGGCCGAGGAGCCATTCGCCACGCAGGGGGTGTGGGACCGGATCGAGGTGCTGCCCTATCGCATCGCCTCCCTGCCCTACCGGCCGCTGCCCTCGGGCCCCGCCCCCGCCGCGCGCACCCACACCATCACCATCGCCTATGACGCACAGGACGCGGAGGCGCCCGCACGCCGCGCCGCGGCACGGCCGCCGCACTTCGAACGGGTGACGGGTTGGGCACGGGCCGGCACGCTCGTGCTCGGCGGGGCGATCCTCGACGAGAGCGAGAATGCGATGATCGGGTCCATCGCCATCACCGCCCATGCCTCGGATGCCGAGGCAGAGGCGGCCTGGGCCGAGGACCCCTATGTAACCGGCGGCGTGTGGCGGGATGTGCAGCGCTGGGGCACCCGGTTCGCACCCCTGCCCTATCGCCCGTTGCCGGGTGCGGAGGCCTGAATTCAGCCGAAGCGGACGCCGTCCTGGTGATGCGAATTGTCGCGCTCCCGGCGCATCCGCTCATCGACCACCGCGAGAGCAATGCTGGCCGCCGTGCCGAGGGCGAAGGTCACCACCCCACCAACGCCGCCGATGAGCCAGCCCGCGCCGGCCCAGATCATCGAGGTGATGATGCCTGGCAGCAGTATGTGAAAGCGCGCCATGCGCTCGGTCACCTGATGCAGAAGCCACTGCATCGCGAGAGCAAGGACGAGCACGACAGGGACGAGGTGATCGACAAACAGAACGGTATCGAATTCAGCAGCGGGGTCCATGATGGCCTCCGGTTTCCTGTGCAGGCGAAGCGATTATATAGACCCAGGGTTGCAGAGGCGGTCATGAAAGACCCGCAATGCTGTGCCGCGCGTCACACAACGGCGCGAGCCCTGCGATGACGTCCCAAACTGCGACGCTTGCCGGTATCGGTGCGCTGCTGCTCTGGGCTTTCCTGGCGGTGCTGAGCCGCTTCACGGCGCCGCTGCCGCCACTGCAGATCACCGCGCTTGGCTTCGCAATCGGGGGTGGGATTGCGCTGCTCGTGGTGCTGGCGCGCGGGCGGGCCGCTGCGTTGGTGCAGCCGCCCCTGGCCTGGTTCCATGGCGTGGGCGGGTTGTTCGGCTACCACGCGCTGTACTTCGCGGCCCTCGCATGGGCGCCGCCGGTCGAAGCCAACCTACTCAACTATCTCTGGCCGCTGCTCATCGTGGTCTTCGCGGGCCCTGTCCTCGGCATGCCGCTCGGCGCCCGGCGGTTGCTGGGCGTGGGGATGGGCTTCGCCGGCTGCGTGCTGGTGGCCGGCGGCGGCGCTGGCTTCGCCACGCCCGGCGCCCTGCCAGGCTTTGCCGCCGCCATCGGCTGCGCCGTGGTCTGGGCGCTGTACTCGGTGACGTCGCGGCGGATGGCGGCGGTGCCGACCGAGGCGGTCGCGGGCTTTTGCCTGGCCAGCGCGGCATTGGCCGGCCTCGCTCATGCCGTGTTCGAGACCTTCGTGATGCCTGGTGCTCGGCAATGGCTGGCGCTGCTGCTGCTCGGCGCCGGGCCGGTCGGGGCGGCGTTCTTCCTGTGGGATGTCGGGATGAAGCGCGGCGACCCGCGCCTGCTCGGCGTGCTCGCCTATGCCGTCCCTGTCGCCTCCACCCTGCTGCTTGTCCTCGCCGGCGAGGGTGCGCTGGGCTGGCGCGTCGGTGTGGCGCTGGTGCTGGTGGTGGGTGGCGGCTGGCTTGCGGCTACGGCTTCCGGAACAGCCCGCGGATGACCTCCGCCGGCCCCTGGTGCTTGGGGCCCTCGTCGAGCAGCACGGTGCCTTCGAACAGCTCCAGCACCTCGAGCCCGGCGAACAGCGCCTCCGCGATGGGGCGGGTGAACAGCAGGTCCGGCTCACGGGGTCCGCCGCTGCGCCGCCCCTCCTGCGCCGGGGAGAAGCATTCCAGCGCCAGCAGCCCACCCGGGGCGAGCGCGCGGATCGCGCCTGCGGCCACCACCGCACGATCCTCCGGCGGCAGGTGGACATAGATCCAGGCGACCAGGTCAAAACCTGCGTCCGGCCAGTTCCAGCACGTGAGGTCGGCGGTCTGCGCATCCAGGGCCACGCCGCGCGCGGCAGTCTGCGCATCCAGGGCCACGCCGCGCGCGGCAGCCAGCGCCCGCGCCTTGCCGGTGCCCAGCGGAGACCAATCCACCGACGTGGTCGCGAGCCCCTGCTCAGCGAGCCATACCCCGTTCCGCCCTTCCCCATCGCCGAGGGCGAGCGCGCGCATGCCCGGCCGCAACCGCCAGCCGAGGCCGCGCAGGAAAAGGTTCGGCGCCTCGCCGAAGGCGAACTCGCCCCCGGCATAGCGCCGGTCCCAGGCGGCCGCATCGCTCATGCGCCGGGTGCCCAGCCGGGTGGTGCCATCTCGAACCCCGCAAAGTCGAAGGCCGGGCTGACCGTGCACCCCACCAGCGTCCAGGCACCCAGGCTGCGCGCAGCCTGCCATTCCCCCGCCACTACCAGCGCGAAGGGCTGCTCACCGGCGCCAAGATCCGGCCCGAGGCGATGCATTGCCGTACCGATGCCGAGCTCCAGCGCCGCGCCGGCATACCAGTGCCAGGCCTCGGCGGCATCCACGCGGTGCCAGTGCGACCGCTCTCCGGCGGCGAGCAAATAGTAGATCGCCGTCCCCGCGCCGCGCCCGCCCTGCGCGGGTACGTCGCGCCACACCTCCCGGTAATGGCCGCCCTCCGGGTGCGGCCGCAGGGCCAGCGCAGCGATGACCCCGCTGGCCGGAAGCGACCTGTCCCGCAGGTCCATCCTCAGCCGGCGGGCGGCGGGGTGAGCGCGATCGGCGGCAGCGCCGAGACGCTCTCGAACCAGGCGGCGAGCTTGGGTGCACGATCGCGCCAGGGCTCGGCCGCGTAGCGGAAATCGAGGTAGCCCAGCGCGCAGGCAATGGCGATGGCGCCGATATCCGACAGGCCCTTGGGCGGGTTCGCCTCGAAGGTCGCAAGCGTACGCTCGACGATGCCCTTCTGCCGCGCCATCCAGGCGGCGCGCGCCTCATCCTGCGGGTGCGCGAGCTGGCCGCGACGGCCCACGGCGGCGTCCATCAACCCATCGGCCAGCGCCTGGCGGATCAGCGCGGTCAGCCGCTCGGGACCCGAGGCCGGGATCAGCTTCGGCGCATCGCCGATGCCGTCGAGGTATTCGCAGATCAGCGGGCTGTCGGGGATGGCGATGCCGTTATCGGTGACCAGGGCCGGGATCTTGGACAGCGGATTGTCGGCCAGCAGGTTCGCCGGGCTCTCATGCGGGTTGGTCTTGACCAGCTCGATCCGGCCATCGATGCCGCGCGCGATGGCGCAGGCCATCACCTTGCGGACGAAGGGGCTGGAGGGGGAATGGTGCAGCTTCATGGGCGTGTTCCTCGGGTTTTGTCAGCGAAAGCTGTTCTTGGCGGCGCGGTACTGGGCGAAGGTCGCAGCATCGCGGGCGCGAAGGAAGACGTTGGCCTTCATCTCGTCGGCCATCCTGGTCGGCACCGTCGGCTGGCCGGCCGCGCGCTGCGCCTGCACCTCGGCCGCGCGCGCGATCAGGTCCGGGTTATCCGGTTCGATGGAAAGGCAGAAGCGGGCATTGTCGGCGGTGTATTCATGGCCGCACAGGATCAGCGTGTCGTCGGGCAGGATCTTGAGCGGCTGGATCGAATGGAACAGCTCCTCCGCCGTGCCCTCGATCGGGCGGCCGCAGCCCAGCGAGAACAGCACGTCGCCGGCCAGCAGGATGTGCGCGGCGGTGAAGTTGTAGACCACGTGGCCATGGGTGTGGCCGGGCGCGTCGATCACCTCCGCCCCGCTCGATCCCAGCATGAAGGTGTCCCCCGGGCGCAGGGCCAGGTCGAGCTCGGGCAGGCGGTGGCGGTCGCCGAGCGCGCCGGCCACCTGGGCGCCGAACCGGGCGCGCACCGCGTCGACGCCATCGACATGGTCGCCGTGGTGATGGGTGAGGATAATCCAGTCCAGCCGGCCGCCGGCGGCCTCGATGGCGGCGATGCAGGGCGCGGCCTCCCCGGGGTCGACCAAGCCCACCGTGCCGTCGGCGTCGCGCAGCAGCCAGGCGTAGTTGTCACGCAGGTGTGGGATGGCGGTGACGGTGAGGCTCATCATTCATGCTCCTGTTGGGGCGCGGGGCCAATTTCGACTATATCGGCGTGATGAATGCTGAGGTCCACGGCCTGGAGGCGTTTTACGCACACCCGCTCGGGCGCATTGCGGCGCGGCTGCTGCGCGCGCGGCTGGCCGCGACCTGGCCGGACCTGACCGGGCAGGCGGTGCTCGGCATTGGCTATGCGAATCCATACCTTGGCCTCTGGCGCGGCCAGGCGTCGCGTTGCATCTCGCTATTGTCCGAGGGTGCCGCGCCGCCGGTTCCCTGGCCGCTGGGCGGCCCCTACGCGACCGTTGTGGCCGAGGAGGACCGGCTGCCGCTGCCGGACCTCTCGGTGGACCGGGTTCTGCTGATCCACGGGCTGGAAGCCGCAGGCAACGCAAGGCGCCTGCTGCGCGAGGTGTGGCGGGTGCTGAAGGATGACGGGCGGGTGCTCGTCGTTGTGCCGAACCGGCGGGGGTTGTGGGCCTATCAGGAGGGCACCCCCTTCGGTCATGGCCAGCCCTAGTCGGCAGGCCAGCTGCAGCGGCTGCTGGTGCGCCACCTGTTCCGCATCGAGCGCCGCGACAGCGCCCTGTTCATGCTCCCCTACGGCGGCCCGCTGCTGCGCACGGCGCGGGTCTGGGAAGGGATGGGCCGCGCCCTGTGGCCGGCGCGCTTCGCGGGCGTGGCCATCGTCGAGGCGGAGAAGGACGTCTTCTCGGCGATCCCGAGCGGCGCCGTCGCGGTGCGCCGCCGCGTGGTGATGCCGACCGCGGGGTGAGGATCGCGGCACAGGGCTTGCCTTGCCCCGCGCAATCCACTCGACCGGGAGCACCGCCTGATGCCGATTTCCGACCTGTCCCGCCGCGCCCTGCTGGGTGCCGGCGCTTTTGGCTTGGCCATGCCGCCTCTGTCACAGGCATCCGCCCAAACCGTGGGCGGCGAGCGGGTGCTGCGCTACGGCATCTCCATGAACGACATCCCGCTGACATCCGGACAGCCGGATCGCGGCGCGGGCGCCTACCAGTTCACCGGCTACACCATCTACGACCCGCTGGTGGCGTGGGAGATGGACGTCGCGGACCGGCCGGGCAAGCTGGTCCCCGGCCTCGCCACGGCGTGGGAGGCCGACCCCGCCGACCGCAAGAAGTGGATCTTTCGCCTGCGCACGGGCGTGAAGTTCCACGACGGCTCGGATTTCGACGCCGACGCGGTGATCTGGAATTTCGAGAAGGTCCTGAACCCGCAGGCGCCGCATTTCGACAATCGCCAGGCCGCCCAGGTGCGTCCGCGCCTGCCCTCCGTCGCGTCCTGGCGCAAGGTCGACGCGATGACGGTCGAGGTCACGACCAAGGCCGTCGACAGCATCTTCCCCTACCAGATGCTGTGGTTCCTCATCTCCTCCCCGGCGCAGTTCGAGAGGCTGGGCCGCAACTGGGACCGCTTCGCCTCCGAGCCCTCGGGCACGGGCCCCTTCCGCCTCGCCCGCCTGGTGCCGCGCGCGAGTGCCGAGCTGGTCAAGAACCCCGGCTACTGGAACCCCGCGCGCATGGCCAAGGTGGACCGGCTGATCCTGGTCTGCGCGCCGGAGGCCATCACGCGCTCCAACGCGCTGCTGACGGGACAGGTGGACCTGATCGAGACGCCGGCACCCGACGTGGTCGCCCGCCTGCGCCAGGGTGGCGCGCGCATCATGGAGAACGTCACCCCCCACGTCTGGAACTATCACCTCAGCCTGATGGAGGGGTCGCCCTGGCGCGACATACGCCTGCGCAAGGCGATGAACCTCGCGATCAACCGCGACGAGGTGGTGCAGCTGATGAACGGCTTGGCCAAGCCCGCCTTCGGTGTGGTGGACCGCACCTCGCCCTGGTTCGGCAACCCGACCTTCCAGGTCAAGCACGACCCGGACGAGGCGCGGCGGCTGGTGCAGCAGGCCGGCTTCTCGCGCGCCAATCCGCTGCGCACGAAGTTCCTCATCGCGACCGGCGGTTCGGGCCAGATGCTGTCTCTGCCGATCAACGAATACTGCCAGCAGGCCTTCCGCGAGATCGGCGTCGAGATCGAGTTCCAGGCCGTCGAGCTGGAGGTGCTCTACACCTGCTGGCGCCAGGGCGCGGGCGGCGAGCTGGCGCGCAATGGCATCACCGCGAACAACGTGGCCTACGTGACGTCGGATCCGCTCTATGCGCTGATCCGCTTCTTCCACTCGAATCAGATCGCACCTACCGGCGTGAACTGGTCCCACTACCGCGACGCCGAGATGGACCGCCTGATCGACACGGCGATGAACACCTTCGACAGCGCCGAGGTGGACCGCCTGATGGCGCAGGTACACCAGAAGGCGGTGGATGAGGCGCTGCTGGTCTTCGTCGTGCACGACACCAACCCGCGTGCATTGGGCCGCAACGTGCGTGGCTATACGCAGGCGCAGCACTGGTTTCAGGACCTGACGACGCTGAGCTGAGGGCGCGGCCAAGTATACGATTGCGGGGCAGGCGCAAGCTGCGCCCCGCGATTCTTGCACGCAGCAGGCCTTTCTTACTTGGTCCTCCTCCCGCAGCGCGTGTACTGCTCACCCACTGGTGAACGATTGCCTTCAGAGTTGCGAGGAAACCCCTTGCCGTGTTCGTTGCGTACACATACCGTTTCATCTCCAACGGCAGGAGATACCAAGATGGGCAATTGGTTCATCCGCTTCACCAAGTTCGCGACCGCGCATGTGGTCCATAAGCAGGAGCAGGTGAATTCCTGCGGCATCGCCTGCATCCTCATGCTGAACTTCAAGATGAAGAAGGGGCTGATGTTCTCCGGCATGGCCGCCGGCGCCAGCCTGCAGACGGTGCCTGTCGTCGGCAGCTATCTCGGCCATACGCTGTCCAAGGCCTCGGTCGACTTCGCGGTGAAGACCGAACCGGAGGTCTACAAGATCTACGGCGACGTCTGCGGCACCGTCTACGACGGCACCTCCTACACCAACGGCCTCAAGCACCCCGAGGTGCTGAACCGCCTCTGCCTGGGCAATTGGGAATGCGTCGATGTCGGTGAGGGCGGCATGGCCACGGCCATCACCAACGCGGTCGCCGGTGGCGCGCCGTGCATCGTGCATGTGGTCTGGGATGGCGGCGGCGCGCATTTCGT
>JAZKFA010000213.1:7772-15564 GCA_040386655.1 Pseudomonadota bacterium
CGTCTGCGTCGACGAGACCGCCGGCGCCTTCGGCATCAACTACGCCATGATCAACGATCCCGGCGACGGCGACGTGCACCCGACGCTGATGACCGCCGGCACCACGGTGCGCTTCAAGACGGGCAAGATGAGCGGCTGGATCGTGCGCCGGAAATAGGCGCCCGATCGCATCACTGCAGTCGGCACTCGACCTTCACGCGTGCCGTGCGCCAGAACGCGCGTCACGCCAAAGGCGTGCATACGCACGACCGCCGTGAGGCAGGCAAAAGACAAGCCGGCACCGTGCCGAAGGCACGCCTCAGGCGTGAGGGCGGTAACCGCCGTTTGGGGGCATGCACGGCATCGGGAGCGGCGGCTTGCCCCTGGCGAAGCCGCCGTGCTAGCCCCTCCCGCATCGTTGTATTATCGGGACTCCGCCCTTGCAGCCCCCGCTCATCGTCATCCTGAACGGTCCGAACCTCAACCTGCTCGGCACGCGGCAGCCGCACCTCTATGGTTCCGCCACGCTCGACGACGTGGAGGCGCTGTGCGTCGACACGGCCGAGGAATTCAGCCTCGCGGTCGATTTCCGCCAGACCAATTCTGAAGGCGAGCTGGTGACCTGGGTGCAGGAATGCCGCGGCCGCGCGGCGGGCATCATCATCAACCCCGCCGGCTACACCACCACCTCGATCGCTTTGCTCGATGCCCTGCTGGCGTCGGAGTTGCCGGTCATCGAGGTGCACATCACGAACATCCACCGGCGGGAGGAATTCCGCCAGCACAGCTATGTCTCCAAGGCCGCCACCGGCGTGATCGCCGGGCTTGGCGTCGAAGGCTATGCGCTCGCGATGCGGGCGATGGCCGGCATCATCGCAGAGGGCCGCGCGTAACATGGCATCCGGCATCCAGTTCGACCCCGCGGCCATCCGCGCGCTGGCCGAAATCCTGCGCGAGACCGACCTCTCCGAGATCGAGATCGTGGACAAGGACAGCCGCGTGCGCGTGGTGCGCCAGGTCGCACCGCCACAGCAGGTGATGGTCCATGCTGCCCCCGTGGCCGCCATGGCCGCCGTCGCGCCCGCCGCGGCGTCCGTCGCCGCGGAGGCCGAGGCCGACCACCCCGGGACCATCAGCTCGCCGATGGTGGGCGTCGCCTACCTCGCCCCCGAACCCGGTGCCGCACCCTTCATCCAGCTCGGCGCGAAGGTGGCCCAGGGCCAGACGCTGCTGCTGATCGAGGCGATGAAGACCTTCAACCAGATCCGCGCGCCGCGGGCCGGCACCATCACGCGCATCCTGATCGAGACCGGCACCCCCGTCGAATTCGGCGAAGCGCTGCTGGTCCTCGAATAGCGCGGATGTTCAACAAGATCCTGATCGCGAATCGCGGCGAGATCGCGCTTCGCATCCATCGCGCCTGCCAGGAGATGGGCATCCGGACGGTGGCGGTGCATTCCACCGCCGACGCCACCGCGATGCATGTGCGCCTGGCCGATGAGAGCGTCTGCATCGGACCGGCCGCCGCGCGCGACAGCTACCTCAACGTCGCCGCCATCCTCTCGGCCGCGACCATCACGGGCGCCGAGGCAATCCACCCCGGCTACGGCTTCCTGTCCGAGAACGCCCGCTTTGCCGAGATGGTGGAGGCCCACGGCCTCGCCTTCATCGGGCCCACCTCGGCGCATATCCGCATGATGGGCGACAAGATCGCGGCCAAGACGGCGATGCGCTCGCTCGGCGTGCCGCTGGTGCCCGGGTCCGACGGAGCACTGAACACGCTCGAGGAAGCGCGCGCGATCGCCGAGCAGATCAGGTACCCCGTGCTGATCAAGGCCGCGGCCGGCGGCGGCGGGCGCGGCATGAAGGTGGCGCTCGACGAGAGCGAGATCGAGGAGGCCTGGCGCGTCGCGCGCACGGAATCCAAGGCAGCCTTCGGCGATGACAGCGTCTACCTCGAAAAGTATCTCGACCGCCCGCGCCACATCGAATTGCAGGTGATGGCCGACACCTTCGGCAACGTCGTCCATTTCGGCGAGCGCGACTGCTCGCTCCAGCGCCGCCACCAGAAGCTGCTGGAGGAGGCCGGTTCCCCCGCGCTCGATGCCGCCGCGCGCGACGCGCTCGGGGCCACGGTCACGGCGGGGCTGCGCAAGCTCGGCTATCGCGGCGCCGGCACGCTGGAGTTCCTCTACCAGGACAACCAGTTCGCCTTCATCGAGATGAATACACGCCTGCAGGTCGAACACCCCGTCACCGAGATGATCTGCGGCATCGACCTGGTGAAGGAGCAGATCCGCGTCGCGGCCGGCCTGCCGCTGGGCTACGGGCAGGAGGATATCCGCTTCAACGGCCACGCCATCGAATGCCGCATCACCGCCGAGGACCCCGAGAGCTTCGCCCCGTCCCCGGGGAAGGTAACGCAGTACCACGCGCCCGGCGGTCTCGGCGTCCGGGTGGATAGTGCGCTGTACGCCGGCTACACCGTGCCGCCGCACTACGACAGCCTGGTCGCCAAGCTGATCGTACACGCGCCGAACCGCGCCGAGGCCATCGGCCGCCTTCGCCGCGCGCTGAGCGAGATGGTCGTCGCTGGCATCAAGACCACCTTGCCGCTGCACCAGCGCATCGTGGAGGACCCGGAATTCCAGGCCGGCGACTACACGATCCACTGGCTGGAACGCTTCGTCGCGCGGTGA
The DNA here is from genome assembly GCA_040386655.1 of Pseudomonadota bacterium. Classification (GTDB taxonomy): domain Bacteria; phylum Pseudomonadota; class Alphaproteobacteria; order Acetobacterales; family Acetobacteraceae; genus Plastoroseomonas. Next base: position 10,451 of record JAZKFA010000213.1, read on the forward strand.
CGCGCGGGGCGCGAGCCTCAGTTACGGCATCAGATCGTAGATTGTCTTGAGCTCCACAAATTTGGTGTGATTACGTCGCTGCGCGGATCGGCCACATGCCGTCTGCCCCGCGCCGGTCGCTTCGCGCTTGCAGCCATTGCGCGAACCCCGGCACCCTCAGCGCAGGAGACCTGACGCATGATCAGCCCCCCGCTCGCGCGGCGCGGCCTTCTCGCCGCCGCCTCCACCCTCGCTGCCGGACCAGCCCTGGGCCAGCAGGCATCCACGCTGCTGAACGTCAGCTACGATCCCACGCGGGAATTCTACCGCGCCTACAGCGCCGCCTTCACCGCGCATTGGACCGGGCGCGGGCAGCCGCGGCCCTCGATCTCCACCTCTCATGGCGGGTCGGGGCGGCAGGCGCGCGCGGTGATCGACGGTCTCGCGGCCGATGTCGTCACGCTGGCCCTGGCGCATGACATCGACGAGATCGCGAGCCGGGGGCTGATCGCGCGCGACTGGCAGCGCCGCCTGCCGGAGAACAGTTGCCCCTATACCAGCACGATCGTGCTGCTGGTGCGGCGCGGGAACCCCAAGGCGATCCGCGACTGGGGCGACCTGCTCAAGCCCGGCGTCTCCGTCATCACGCCGAACCCGAAGACCTCCGGCGGGGCGCGGTGGAACTACCTGGCCTTCTGGGCCTGGGCGCTGCGCCAGCCGGGCGGAAGCGCCGCCACCGCCGAGCAGGCGATCACCCAGCTGTTCCGTCAGGTGCCGGTGCTGGACACGGGGGCGCGCGGGTCGCTCACCACCTTCGCCCAGCGCGACCAGGGCGACGCCTTCCTGTCATGGGAGAACGAGGCGCATCTCGCCGTGCAGGAATTCCCCCGCGCCGGGCTGGAGATCATCTACCCCAGCCTGTCCATCCTTGCCGAGCCGCCGGTCGCGGTGGTGGACCGCAACGTGGACCGGAAGGGCAGCCGCGCGCTGGCGCAGGCCTATCTCGAACACCTCTATTCGCCCGAGGCCCAGGCGCTGGCTGCGCGCCACTATTACCGTCCCCGCGGCCGCGCCGCGCTGGCGGAGGCCGGCGCCCGCTTCCCGGCGCTGGAGCTCGTCACCGTCGAGGACGCCTTCGGCGGCTGGGCCGAAGCGCACCGGACGCATTTCGCCGATGGCGGCGTCTTCGACCGCATCTACCGGCCGGGACGATGACGGCAGCGACCGCGCGCGCACCACGGCAGGCCCTGCCGGGGCTTGGGCTGTCGCTCGGGGTGACGCTCGCCTGGCTGGGACTGATCGTGCTGATCCCGCTCTCGGCGCTGGCGATCAAGCCGTGGTCGCTGGGCATTGGGGGCATCGCCGCGGTGCTGCTGGATGAGCGCGTCCTGGCCGCCTTCCGGCTGTCCTTCGGGACGGCGCTCCTGGCAGCCGCGATCAGCCTGCCGCTGGGGTTGCTGTTTGCCTGGGTCATTACCCGCTACCGGTTTCCGGGCCGACGGCTGCTCGACGCGATGGTGGACCTGCCTTTCGCGCTGCCCACGGCGGTGGCGGGCCTGGCACTCACTGCGCTGTTTGCCGGCAATGGCTGGCTCGGCGCACCGCTCGCCGCCGCCTTCGGCTGGCAGGTCGCCTACCGGCCCGCGGGCGTGCTGGTCGCGCTGGTCTTCGTGGCCCTGCCCTTCGTCATCCGCAGCGTCGAGCCGGTGTTGCGCGACCTCGCTTTGGAAGGTGAGGAGGCGGCGGCGACGCTGGGTGCGACGCGCACTCAGACGCTGCGTCGCGTGGTGCTGCCGGCCCTCGCGCCGTCCCTGTGTACTGGCTTCGGCCTCGGCTTCGGGCGCGCGGTGGGAGAGTATGGTTCCGTCATCTTCATCGCCGGGAACATGCCGATGGTGACGGAGATCGCGCCGCTGCTGATCGTGCTGAAGCTGGAGCAGTATGACGACGCGGCAGCCGCCGCCATCGGGCTGGCGATGCTGGTGCTGGCCTTCCTGATCCTGCTCCTCCTCAACCTCGTCCAGCGCGGCCTGCGGCGAGGCCGCGCATGAGTGCCGCGACTGATGATCCGCCCTGGGCCAGGCGGCTGCTGATCGCGCTCGCCTGCGTGTTGGGGGTTCTGATCTTCCTGGCGCCGCTCGCCGCCATCTTCGTCGAGGCGCTGCGGCGGGGCCTTGAACCCGCGCTTGAGGCGATAGCGGAACCCGATGCGCTCGCGGCGATGCGTCTCACGCTGCTCGTCGCCGCCATCGCGGTGCCGGTGAACACGCTCGGCGGGCTCGCAGCGTCCTGGGCGATCGCGAAGTTCGACTTTCCCGGCCGCAGGTTGCTGGTCACACTAATCGAATTGCCTTTCTCGGTCTCACCGGTGATTTCTGGGCTGGTTTATGTGCTGATCTTCGGCGCGCAGGGCTGGTTCGGCGAATGGCTGCGCGACCGCGACATCCAGATCATCTTCGCGCTGCCGGGCCTGGTGCTGGCGACCACCTTCGTCACCTTCCCCTTCGTCGCGCGCACGCTGCTGCCGCTGATGCAGGAGCAGGGTCGGGAGGAGGAGGAAGCCGCCGCCACGCTCGGCGCCGGCGGATTGCAAACCTTCCTGCGCGTGACGCTGCCGAATGTGAAATGGGCGCTGCTCGGCGGCGTTCTGCTGTGCAACGCCCGCGCGATGGGCGAGTTCGGCGCGGTGGCCGTCGTGTCCGGCCATATCCGCGGGCAGACCAACACCATGCCGCTGCATGTGGAGATCCTGTACAATGAGTACATGTTCGTCGGCGCCTTCGCAGTCGCCTCGCTGCTCGCACTGCTCGGTCTGGTGACGCTGGGCGCCAAGGCGGTGCTGGAATACTGGACCTCACGGCCGATCGGCATGGGCGCATGAGCGTCGAGATCGAGGGCATCACGCGCGATTTCGGCACCGCCGCGAACCCCGCGCTGCGCGGCGTGTCGCTCACGATGCGGCAGGGTGAATTCATCGCCCTTCTTGGCCCGTCCGGGTCAGGGAAGACGACGCTGCTGCGCATCCTCGCGGGGCTGGAATTCCCCGATACCGGGCGCGTCCTGATCGGCGGTCGCGACGTCGCGCAGGTGCCCGCGCGCGCGCGCAATGTCGGCGTGGTGTTCCAGAACTACGCGCTGTTCCGTCACATGAGCGTCTTCGAGAACGTCGCCTTCGGCCTGCGCGTGCGTCCGCGCGCCATGCGCCCGGCGCACGCCGAAATCGACCGCCGTGTGCGCGAACTGCTCGCCCTCGTGCAGATCCCCGAGCTCGCGCCGCGCTATCCGGACCAGATCTCCGGCGGGCAGCGGCAGCGCGTCGCACTCGCGCGCGCACTCGCGATCGAGCCGCAGCTGCTGCTGCTCGACGAGCCCTTCGGCGCGCTGGATGCGCTGGTGCGGAAGGATGTCCGCCGCTGGGTGCGCGGGCTGCATGACCGGCTGGGCCTCACCTCGCTGCTGGTCACGCATGACCAGGAGGAGGCGATGGAGATGGCCGACCGCGTCGCCGTGATGGATCAAGGGCGCATCGTGCAATGCGACGCGCCGCACCTGCTGCTGGACGCGCCGGCCTCGGCCTTCGTCGCGCGCTTTGTGGGCGATGCGAACCGGCTGGAAGGGGTCGTCCGCGGCGAGCGCATCATCATCGACGGGCTCGGCGCCTATGGTGCGGCTGGGCTGCCTGACGGCGATGCGGAGGTGTTCATTCGCCCCGGCGACGTGGCCGTGGCGCCGCCGCGGGCGGGTCTGTCAGCGGGCGTGGCGGAATGGGCGCGTCCGGCGGAGCACGGACGGTGGAAGGTCCTGGTCGCCATCGCCGAGCATCGGCTGGAAGGCTATGCCGCTCACCCGGTCGAACGTGGCGCTGCCTGCGCGGTGGAGTTCCGCGCGATGACGGCGTTCGGCGCCGGTGGGGAGCGACTCAGCCTCCATGGACGCCAGGTGGAGCAGGCGTGATGCGCTGCCCTTTACGCCACAGCACGCGGAGCAGCCGGCAGGCGTGCCGGCCGACGGCACCTGAAGGCAAGAAGTGGCGGCGGCTCTCAATCCCGCCCGACGGTGCATTCAATCTGGCCGTGCGGCTCGTCCGTCGGCAGCAGCACGATGTTGTCGAAGTCCATGCCGAAGGGCTTGAGGTTGATCGGCACGTAGTGCTTGTTCGGACAGGCCATGTGGATGTCGATCAGCTCCGGCACGGCGTCGAGTGCGGCCATCCCCATGCGGTACAGGCTGTCCTGCACGCTCTCGCTGTAGGTGCCGATGAAGACCTTCAGCATGGTCTGCAGGATCAGCGCATTGGCGGCGGCGTAGTCGGCGGGATCGCGCGCCCAGCGCCATCGCGCTTCCATGGCCGTCGCCGCGATCCGGTCCCGCGTCTCGGGCAGCGTGGTGTATTCATCCTTCACGTAGTTGTCCCAGCCGGACTGGGTCGACTTCATGAAGGTGAAGCCGCTGAGGCCGGAGGTCACGGCCAGCCCCCCGCGCGAGGCCTCGACCACGGTCACCGGCTTGCCGTTCGCATCCAGGACGAAGCCGTGATCCTGCTCCGCGCCGTCGACGACCATGCGCGTCCACCTCGTCTCCTCCGCAGTGACGGAGACGCCCTCCACCTGCGGATACACATCGAGGAATTTCTGCGCGAGCACCTTGCAGAATGCCTCGCTGTCGAGGCCGACATTCTCGCGCGCCACGATCCAGGTGATGTTCTTCACGGTGTCGGTGCACAGCGCGGCGGAATTGTCGGCATCGGTGAAGACGCGGTCGAAGCCGCCGGTCAGCATCGTCTTCACGCTGAGCTCGCGCACCTCATGCCGCGCGGTGTCGCGCCTGACCCGCATGATGCGGACGCGGGCCTTTCCGTAGGTGCTGTTGAGCAGTGCCATGCGTGATCCCTCTGGAAACGACCCTTGCCTCAGCCGCGCAGCGTGGCGCCTGTGGCCTTCACGACCGCGGCGATGATCTTCTGCGCCACCGCCTCGATCTCCGCATCCGTGAGCGTCGCCTCGCGCGGCTGCAGCGTCACGTCGATGGCCAGGCTGATCTTGCCCTCCGGCAGCTTGTCGCCGGCGTAGCGGTCGAACAGCGCCACATCGGCGACCAGCGTCTTCTCGGCGTTGCGGGCGGCGCGGAGGAGCTGT
>JAZKFA010000214.1:0-8247 GCA_040386655.1 Pseudomonadota bacterium
CGCCTGCCCTGTCCAGCCGGGTGCGACCGCGCCCTGGAATACGCAATCATCACCGCGCCGGAGCAGCGCGACCCCGCCTTGGTCGCGAAGCTGGATGCGGTGGCGGGCCGGGTGCTGCACGCAGCCTGAGGGGTGCCTTATCTGCGCCTTCGCTGTTAGAAGCCGCGCATGACCATCCTCGCCCTACGAGACCTCACCATCCGCGTTGCCGGGCGGCCCCTGCTGGACGGGGCGTCGCTGCAGATCGATGCCGGGCACAAGGTGGGCCTCGTCGGCAAGAACGGCGCCGGCAAGTCCACCCTGCTCAAGGCCATCACCGGCGAGCTGCAGGTCGATGGCGGGGAGATCCAGTTCTCCGCCCGCGCCCGCATGGGCCATGTCGCGCAGGAAGCCGCCGCCGGGCCTGACAGCATCCTCGACGTCGTGCTTTCGGCCGATGTCGAGCGCGCGTCGCTGCTCGCGGAGGCCGATACAGCCGAGGGCACCCGGCTGGGCGAAATCCATGACCGGCTGATCGCGATCCGCGCGGATTCCGCGCCCGCGCGGGCAGCCATCGTGCTGGCGGGGCTGGGCTTCGATGCCGCGGCGCAGGCGAGGAAGATCAGCGAGTTCTCCGGCGGCTGGCGCATGCGCGTCTCGCTCGCCCAGGCGCTGTTCCTCGAGCCTGACCTGCTGCTGCTGGATGAGCCGACCAACCACCTCGACCTTGAGGCGGCGCTGTGGCTGGAGAGCTGGATCGCGAAATTCTCCGGCGCAGTGATCCTGGTCTCGCATGATCGCGGGCTGCTGGATCGCGCCGTCGACTCCATCGCGCATCTCGATCAGCGCAAGATCACGCTCTACTCGGGGGGCTTCGAACGCTTCGTCCGCGTGCGCGCCGAACGCTTTGCCCAGACGCTCGCGACCAATGCCAAGCTGACGGCCGAGCGCGACCGCATCCAGGGCTTCGTGGACCGCTTCCGCGCCAAGGCCTCCAAGGCGCGCCAGGCGCAGAGCCGGCTGAAGGCGCTCGAACGTCTGCCGCCGATCGAGGCCGTGGTCGAGGACACCGTCACCCGCTTCGCCTTCCCCGAGCCCGAGGCGCTGCCGCCACCGATCCTGCAGCTGAACCAGGCCGCCGCCGGCTATGGCGACAAGCCGATCCTGTCGAAGATGAACCTGCGCATCGACCCCGATGACCGCATCGCGCTGCTGGGCGCGAACGGCAACGGCAAGTCCACGCTGGCGAAACTTCTGGCCGGCCGTCTCGCACCCATGGCCGGCGAGGTCGCGCGCTCCACCCGCCTGCGCGTGGGCTATTTCGCGCAGCACCAGACGGAAGCGCTGGACCTGTCCGGCACGCCGCTCAGCCATATGCAGGCGGCCCTGCCGAAGGCGACCGAGACCCAGTGCCGCGCCCAGCTCGCGCGCTTCGGCCTGGACGCGGACCGCGCCACCAACCGCGTCGGGGCCTGTTCGGGCGGCGAGAAGGGGCGGCTTCTGCTGGCACTCGCCACGCGCGACGCGCCGCAGCTGCTCATCCTCGACGAACCGACCAACCACCTCGACATCGATGCGCGCGAGGCGCTGGTGAAGGCGCTGTCCGACTATTCCGGCGCGGTGCTGCTGATCACTCACGACCCGCACTTGGTCGAGCTTATCGCGGAGCGGCTGTGGCTGGTGGCGGACGGCACGGTGGTGCCCTTCGACGGCGACCTCGACGACTACCGCACCCTGCTCGCGCAGCGCGCACGCGGTGGGCGCGACGACGCGGCCGCACCGGCCGGCCAGAAGAAGCGCGCCGCCGAGGACCGTGCGGCGCAGGCCGCACTCAAAGGCCGCATCAAGGACGTCGAAGCCGCAATGGCGAAGTACGCCAAGGAGCTGGCGCTGCTGGAAGCCAAGCTCGGCGACGCCGCGACCTATGCGCGCTTCAAGCCGAAGGACATCACCTGGGCGAACACGCGCCGCGCCGCGATCGCGCACCAGACTCAGATCCTGGAAGCCGAATGGCTGGAACTGTCGGAGAAGCTGGAGAACGCGGCAGCCTAGACCTTCAGCGCGGTGTCGCCCTCATGCTCGCGCGGGCGGCTCGGCTCGGGTACGACGTCCTCGACCTCCTCAGCCGGCAGCGTCCGTCGCATGAAGGTGGGCCACAGCGCGCGGGCGGTGCCCGGCTCCGGCGTGACGGTGTCTGCTGGCGGTCGTGGTTCGGTCATGGAACATGCTCCGCAACAGGCGTAATAAAACCGGAGGCGGTCGCAAAATACAATCCAAAGTTGTTTTTCTCGCGAAGCCGTGACCGCTTAAAAATTCTTCTCCCGAAGGGGGCTGTTTGAGATGAATACCCGCAGGCTGATCCTCGCCAGTGCCATGGCATGGCCCGCTCTCCACGCTTTCGCGCAGGATGCCCGGCCGATCCGGATCATCGTGCCGGCACCGCCAGGCGGCCCCACGGACCTTCTCGCCCGCAGCATCGCCGAACGCACGCAGGTTATCCTCAACCAACCAGTGGTTGTGGAGAACCGCGCCGGCGGCGGGGGCGTGGTGGGCGCCGAGGCTGTCGCCCGCGCCGCACCGGATGGCCTCACCTTCGTGCTCGGCCACAACCAGACCCACGCCAGCAACCAGGCCATGATGGCGCGGCTGCCCTACCACGTGATCGACAGCTTCGCCCCCGTCGCGCGCGTCGCCACCGTGCACCACGCCCTCGTCGTGCCGGCCAACCATCGCGCCCGCGACATCGCCGGACTCATCGCGGCTGGGGGGCGGCTGTCCTACGCCTCATCCTCCGCGGGGTCCGCCAGCCACGTCATCGCCGAAAGCTTCGTTCGCCGCGCCGGCCTCGACGCCGTCCACGTGCCCTACCGCGGCGCCGCACCCGCGACCACCGACACCGTCGCCGGCGTGGTCGACTTCTACGTCGCCACCTGGCCGCCCGTCGCATCGCTGGTCCGCGAAGGCCGCCTCCGCGCCCTGGAGATCGGCGCGCCAGCCCGCCTGCCGGACTTCCCCACCATCCCCACCGCCGCCGAAGCCGGCGTGCCCTACATGGCCGTCGACGCGTGGTTCGGGCTGTTCGCCCCGCGAGGCACCCCGGACCCCGCCATCACCCGCTTCGCCAACGCCACCCTCACTGCCCTGCAAGACCCCGCCACCACCCAGCGCCTGCAAGCCGGCGGCTTCACCCTGGCCACCCTCGGCCCCGCGGAATTCGCGGAGTTCCAACGCGCCGAACTGGCTCGCTGGACCGAGATGGTCACCCTGACCGGCGTGCGCATCGAGGAGTGAAGGGAGCAAGGCCAGGGGCTCTGCCCCTGGAACCTGCGAGGGTGAAACGTGTACGTTTCACGGCGATCCTCGACCTCCATCTGTTGGTTTTTGATTGGCGAGGGTGTTGCGCCTCGCCGGGGGCGTGTCTGGTTGGGGAGGGGCGCAAGATGCTCCTGCCCGACGGGCGCTCCCTTGATGCGCCCCTCCCCAACCAGACTCAGTCAGCAAGCACAGCGCTCAACCAACTCAGGACCCAACGCATGCCGGGGTCCGGGGATCGGCGTGAAACGCATGCGTCTCACCCCCGGCGGGGGTCGAGGGGGCGGAGCCCCCCGCCTTGCGCCCTCACCCCACGATCGCGCAGGTCAGTTCGTGCTTGTTCTGGGTGCTGTGGAACAGTTGGGCGCCGGGGATGGCCGCGAATTGGGCGGCGATGTCGTGGTCTGTGCTGCCTTGGAATTTGATGGAGCACACGATTTTGGTGGCGGGGTGTGTGGTGTGCCAGCGGTGGACGAGGGTGAAGAGTCGGTGCGGGTAGCAGATGATGTCGCTGAACAGCCAAGTGGGGGGTGGTTCGGCGGCGGGGTCCAGGCTGAAGGCGCTGTCCTGGCGCCAGGTGACGTTGGGCATGGCGGCGACGTTGGGCGCGAGGGGAGCTTTGTCGATGGCGGTGACGGTGGCGCCGAGTTTGGCGAGGGCCCAGGTCCATCCGCCTGGTGCGGCGCCGAGATCGAGGCAGGTCTCGCCGGGCTGGGGGTGTTGGTTGATGCGGGTGAGCCCTTCCCAAAGCTTGAGGTAGGCGCGGGAGGGCGGGTTTTCGCGGTCCTCGATGAAGGTTGGGGCGCTGGCCGGGAAGGGGCTGGCTTTTGTGGGGGAGTAGAGGAGCCGGTCGGGAGCGAGCAGCGTCCAGGCGCCGAGATGGGCGGTGGGAACGGGTTCGGGGAAGGCGATGGCGTGGGGCTTGATGGGCGGCAGGCGCTCAGCGAGCAGGGCGGAGCGGCGGTGGTGCAGGGCGGGCAGGTGGGCCCAGTTGCGCTGGATGCCGCGCAGCAGGTCGGCGCCGGCCTTGATGGAGGTGAGCGGGGCCTCCTGCGGGGCGGTCCAGATGTCGATGGCCCAGGCGGCGGGCGCGGGCGGTTCGGGCGAGAGGGCGAGGGGGCCGCACCATTCGGAAATGGTTCGTCCGGAGCGGGCGAGTTCCTCGGCGAGTTCCGGGTGGAAGCCCTCGGCGGCGCGGTAGGCGGCGGCGATCACGGGCGCTTCACGGCGGCGAGGAACAGCATGGCCCAGCCGAGCATGAGGGCGATCCCGCCGGCGGGTGCGACGGGGCCAAGCCGAATGCCTGCCAGGTTGGCGGCGTAGACGGCGCCGCAGAACAGGACCAGGCCAATGGCGAAGGCCGCCCCGGCGAGGTGAGGCAGTATCCCGCCCCGGCGCTCGGCATAAATCCCGGTCGCGAGGAGCGCGAGCGCGTGCCACCCCTGCAGGGTGATGGCGCTGCGCACGGCGTCCAGCGAGGCCGGCTGCAGCATCTGCGGCAGCCCATGCGCGGACCAGGCGGACAGGCCCACGGCCGTAAGGCCGGCCAAGGCGCCGAGAGCGATCCAGAGACGGTTCATGGGCGGCTCTATATCACCGGCCCGGTCTTCTGGGACCTCCCTCACGGGCCGCGCCTTCGCGCGGACCACCCGCCGAACAAGGGCACTCCTTCGGGCCGCGCCTTTGCGCCGACCGCCCGCCGCGAAGGCGGCGCGCGCCTGGTGGCGCGAGGCAAGCCGGCGGAGCCGGCGCCCGCCTATTGAGGGCACAAAAAGAGCGTTTTGATCACTATGGGCAAAGCCCATCGCGATCAAAACGCCATCCACCCACCATCGACCATCAGGTTGTGCCCGGTCACGAAGCTGGCTTCACTCGCGAGGAACAGCACCGCGCTCGCCACATCCTCGGGCCGGCCGAGCCGCGGCATCGGCGTGCGGGCGTGCGAATAGTCGAGCGATTCCAGCACCGGCCGGCCGGTCAGGATCCGCCCCGGCGCGACCGCGTTGCACAGGATATGATCCTTCGCGTAGTCCACCGCGACCTGCTTCGTGATGTACGCCGCCGCCGCCTTGCCCACGCCGTAGGCCAGGCGCCCCGGTGCCGCGACCATGCCGTGCTGGGAGGAGATGTTGACGATCCGCCCGCGCACCTCGCCGTGGATGGGCTGGGTCATGAATTGCGCGACGGCGCGCTTGCAGCCGAAGAACACGCCCTTCGCGTTGACCGCCATGACGCGGTCCCAGTCTTCCTCGGTCGTCTCCAGCAGCGGGGTGCCGGCGCCGCGGATGGCCGCGTTGTTGACCATGATGTCCAGCGCGCCCCATTCGGCGACCGCGCGGCCGACCAGCGCGTCCATATCCGCCCAAACCGAGACGTCGCAGTGCTGGAACAGCGCCACCCCGCCCTCTGCCGCGATCACGGCCGTCGTGGGCTCGCCGCCTTCGAGGACGGTCTCCGACACGTCGCCGATCAGCACGCGCGCGCCCTCCCGCGCGAACAGCCGTGCGATGGCGCGGCCGATGCCGGAGGAGGCGCCGGTGACGATGGCGATCTTGCCCGAGAGCCGCATGGAAGCCTCCTTTGCCGGTGTCGCGGGCTTGCGTCGCGCCCGCATCCCGCCTAATCGCCCGGCAACAGCAGCCAGGGAACCGGCATCATGGCCATCGAACGCACTTTCTCCATCCTCAAGCCGGATGCGACCCGCCGCAACCTCACGGGCAAGATCAACGCGATCTATGAGGAGAATGGCCTGAAGATCATCGGCCAGAAGCGCATCCAGATGAGCGAGACCCAGGCAAAGGCCTTCTACGCCGTGCACGCGGCGCGGCCCTTCTACAACGACCTCGTGGGCTTCATGGTCTCCGGCCCCGTCGTGGTGCAGGTGCTCGAGGGCGAGAACGCGGTGGCCAAGCATCGGGACCTGATGGGCGCGACGAACCCGGCCAATGCCGCCGAGGGCACCGTGCGCAAGCTCTATGCGGAGAGCATCGAGGCGAACAGCGTCCACGGTTCGGACAGCGCCGAGAACGCCGCGATCGAGATCGCGTACTTCTTCGCGGGCTGCGAGCTGGTTGGCTGATGCTCGGGGTGCGCGAGAGCGCGCCCCTCGCTTTGCCTCCAACGAACGGCGGGCGTCGCCATCGGCGCCTGCCTTCCGCCGGACTGACGGCGTTGCGCCCGACCCGAATAGATGCCCACAAGTGGCGTGCAGGCGTCCAGAGCGCTCGGCGTTCAAGGAACCGGCGGCATTCGCAGTTTTGCTGTCGTGGTGAGCGCGCTCCGGATTGTGCCCTCAGTGGCCTGCGCAACGCTCGCTCAGGTCGCCCGAGTGTTTGCATCGCCCATTCGGGCACCCGGTGAGCACAAAAAGCGCCACCCGGAAATCTGATGCCAAGCGCGAAGAGCGTGCGTCCACGCCCTGCGTCAGTCGCGGACCTCGTTGACCTGAGCCGCGGCCACGCGTCGCCCTATCGGCGACGCCTCAGGCGCTCAGCCCCAGAGCAGGTAGATCCCAACCAGCAGCACGACGATCGCGATGACCGCGTATTTCGTCGTTGCGGTGAAGGCGTCCCACATCTGCCGGCGATCGGCTGCGATGGCGGCGTTGTCGCTGCCACCGAATTCATATTGCGGGTCGGCCATGATGGTCCTCGCGTTGGGGCGCCGGGGATAACGCTAGCGGGTTTTAGGTAGAGGCAGGGCGTCGGGCAAGGGGTTCGCGAGCGCGCCCTCGGCTTCCGGCGGGCAGCCCTGTCCGGCGGCGAGCCAGGCAAGGGCCGCCGGGTAGATCCGGTGTTCCTGCGCCAGCACCCGTGCGGCGAGGCTCGCCTCGGTGTCCGCGGCCAGAACCGGGACCGCGGCCTGTGCCAGGATCGGGCCCTCGTCGACCCCGGGGCTGACCAGGTGAACGGTGCAGCCATGCAGCCGCACCCCGGCCGCCAGCGCGCGGGCGTGGGTGTCCAGTCCCGGAAAAGCCGGCAGCAGGGAAGGGTGGATGTTCACCATCCGCCCCTCCCAGGCCGCGACGAAGCCTGGCGTGAGGATGCGCATGAAGCCCGCGAGCGCCACCAGGTCGATCGCGTGGCGATCCAGCTCAGCCTGCACGGCGGCCTCGAAGGCGGCGCGGTCTCCGGGAAAGCGGCGGCTCTCAACGGTGGCGGTGGCGATGCCGGCGGCCTCGGCCAATGCCAGCCCCCCTGCGCCGGCACGGTTGGACAGCACCAGGGCGATCTCGGCAGGGTAGTCCGGCGCGCGGGCGGCCGCGATCAGGGCGGCCATGTTGGACCCGCGGCCGGAGATCAGGATGGCGGTGCGGCGCTTCACCCGCGCGGCCAGCCTTCGGGCAATCCGTCGATGCGCAGGCCCGCCACGCCCGGGGCGGCCTCCAGCGCGCCGATCACCGGCGCCACCTCCCCTGCGGCGGCGAGGATGGCGGTGGCGGCATCCAGGTCCCCCGGGGCGATCACGACAGCCATGCCGACCCCGCAATTGAACACCCGAAGCATCTCGTCGGCGGTGACGTTCCCGGCCTCGGCCAGCCAGGCGAAGACCGGCGGCACCACCCAGCTGCCGCCCTGCAGCACGGCGGAGATCCCCTCCGGCAGCACGCGCGGCAGGTTGCCCGGCAGGCCGCCGCCGGTGATGTGGGCGGCCGCCTTCAGCAGCCCCGCGCGGTGCAGCGCCAGCAGCGCGCGCACATAGATCCGCGTCGGCGTCAGCAGCGCGTCGCCCAGGCTCACCCCCTCCGCGAAGGGTGCGGGCGAGGCGAGCGTCAGCCCGGCATGAGCGATCACGCGGCGGACCAGGGAGAAGCCGTTCGAATGAACGCCCGTGCTGGCCAGGCCCAGGATCAGGTCGCCCGGGGCCAGTGCGCGCGGCAGCAAATCGCCCCGTTCGGCGGCACCGACCGCGAAGCCGGCCAGGGCGTAATCCTCGGCGTGGTACATGCCTGGCATT
>JAZKFA010000215.1:0-8958 GCA_040386655.1 Pseudomonadota bacterium
CGCTGGGCGATTCGCTTGGCAGCATCACGCTCGCCATGCCGGTCCTCGACGGCGTCGCGCAGGAGCAATGGGCGTCCACCGCCAAGACCTATGCGGGCTACGACCCGGCGCGTGTCGGGGTGCGCAGCTGGCAGGTGCCGGTCCGCCCGCTGGACAGCATGGGGCTGACCGACCTCACGCATGTGAAGCTCGACTGCGAAGGGGCCGAGTACGAGGTGCTGCGCGGCGCGCGCGAGACGCTGGTGCGCTGCCGCCCCTTCCTGACGATCGAGATCGAGGAACGCCATCGCGTGGGGTCGACCTGGGCGGTGCCGGCCTTCCTCGACGCGCTCGGCTACGAGACCTATTTCGAGCTGGACGGCACCTGGCAGCCGATGGCCGCACTTGATCGTGCGACGATGCAGCGGGCCTCCTCGGACCCCTCGGTGTTCGAGGCGTCGGACCCGTATGTGTTCGTGTTCTACGTCTTCCCGCGCGAGGCGGCGGAGGCGGCGCTGGAGCGGCTCGTGCGATAGGCGGCGCACGCTTTTTGCGACCTCAGGCGCCGGTCGCGGCCTCCGGCGGCCTGGCTCGCCGGACTCCAGGCGTTCTCGCATTCGCGCTGGCGGCACGCTGTGCTAACCGGGGCATCATCCCCAGACCGCGTCCAACCTTCCCAGCACCCGCCCCAGCCGCTGCACGTCGATCGACCAGCGCTCCACATCCTTCCACCCCGTACCCTGCTGCATGGCGATGCGCGCGGGGTGCTCGTGGTAGGCGAAGTGGCGCGGCGCGGTGAAGCAGGCCGACCAGGCGTGCCAGGCATAGGACCAGCCCTCCCGGTGGCAGAGCTGCACCACATGCGTCCCTGGTGCCACGAAGGGCAGCAGCGCGAAGGCGGCACCCGCGGCACCGGCGATCCGCTCGGCGCCGGAGAACAGGCGGATCTGGTCTTCGTAGGCGAGGGTCTCGGGCGCGACGGGCGTGTAGCCGCGCGCGGCGAACACCGCCTCCACCTCGGCCTCATTGTCGAGCGGGCGGTTAATGGCGGCCCCGGCGCTGCGGCGGATGAAGACGCGGCGCGGCAGCATCGCGCGGCCCGGTGCGCGCGCGGCGACGCTTGTCGCGATGCGCCGCACCCATCCGCCGAGCTGCGGGGCAATGCCGAACAGGTCGAGCGCCTGCCCCTGGAACAGCCAGGCCGGCGAGGGGTAGACGAGTCGCGCGACGCGCACCGGCTCCAGATCCGGCAGTTCGACGTAGCGGCCCGGACCCCAGCCCGCGAGAAGCAGGCTCGTTCGCTGCCAGGGTGAGAGCGGGGGGAAGAGCGGCGTCACGGCGATGCCTGCCATCTCGATGAGGCACAGCGCGGACAGGGTCTCGATGTGCCAGTGGCCGAAATTGCGCGACCAGAAGCTTGTGACCCAGGCGTAGGGGCGCTCGCCTTCTTCGATCAGGCGCGGTGTGGGCATGGCGGCGGCACGATGCGCCTCAAGCAGCGCCTCGGCTGGCAGGTGCTCGCCGGAAAGGTCCATCGAGGTGTCGAGGATGGAGTTGTTCAGGCTCTCCAGCACATAGGCGCCGCCGGCCACCAGGTAGCGGCCGGGGTGGATCGTCACATCCTCGATGAGCGCGATGGCGCTGGGGCGGATCGCCTGGTGCACGGCCATGCTTTCCAGGCCCTCATCCTCGCGGTTCACGAGCAGGGGCGGGCGCGGCTCCAGCCCCGGGCGCATCAGGGTCAGCAGTGTGTCCGGCCCCAGCCGAGCCACCTCATGCGCGCCGATGCCGGTGCGGCCGGCGAGAAGGCTCGCGACGCGGGTCGGCGCCGGCGTCATTCGGCCGGCAGGCCGGGGCCGATGGGGCGCTTGCCGCCGCCGCCGGGCGTCTCCTCCACGAAGGTCGGCCAGGCGAGGCCGGTGACGCGGCCGCGCAAGCCCTGCAGCAAGGCGCGGCCGCGGGCGGCGGGGACGCGGAAGCGCGCGGTGCCCGGCGCGAGATCCAGGCGGTGCAGGTAGTAGGGCTTGATCCGCGCGGCGAGCATGGTGCGGAACAGGTCCTCCAGCGCCGCCTCGGAATCATTCACGCCCGCGAGCAGCACGGATTGCCCGAGCAGCACCACGCCGGCCCGGTGCAGGGCGCGCAGGCCGGTGCGCGCGGCATCGGTGAATTCGCGCGCGTGGTTGGCGTGGACGCAGAGGTAGAGCGGCTTCTCCAGATCCAGCGCCTGCACCAGCCCGGCGGTGATGCGCCCGGGATCGGCGACGGGGACGCGGCTGTGGATGCGCAGGGTCTGGATGTGCGGGATCGCGGCCAGCCGCGTGAGCATGTCCGCCAGCCGCCGGGGGGAGAGCATCAGCGGGTCGCCGCCGGTCAGGATGACTTCGCGCACGGCGGGCGTGGCGGCGAACCAGGCGATGGCGGCGTCGATCTCGGTCTCGGTGAGCAACCCGCCATCGGGGCCTACGACTTCGCGCCGGAAGCAGAAGCGGCAATAGACGGGGCAGGCGAGCAGCGGCTTCAGCAGGGCACGGTCGGGGTAGCGGTGGACCACGCCTTTGACGGGCGTGAAGGGAGCATCGGCGGTGGGGTCGCTGATCTCGTCGGGCGCGGTGACCAGCTCATCGGGGTGCGGGATATATTGGCGCGCGATCGGGTCGTCGGCTGTCTCGATGAGCCTCGCCACCGTGGGCGTCAGCGCAATGGCGTAGCGCTCGGCGACCGCGCGGGCGGCGTCCACGTCCTCGGGCATGATCAGTCGGGCGGCGAGCAGCGCATCGGCATCACGCAGGGTGCGGGGGTGCAGGCCGTCGGGCATGATGCTGTGGTAATCCGATATAACCGAGCGCGTCCATGGGCGTCATCGCATGTGGAGCGGAGGCCGCCGTTACCTCCGGCTCTCAGGCGCCCACAGCGTGCCTTACGCTCGCATCCCATTGCGCCTGCGTCGGCAGCAGCCGGCCCAGTCGGTCGAGCTCCTCGCTGGGCCAGCCGATGGAGTTCGGAAGGTCGAGCGTCTTGTGGCCGCCACCGTGGAAGCCGCGCAAGACATAGCCGCAGCCGGACAGGAAGGCCTCAATCTCCTTGTTCGCGTTCTCCATGACCAGGGGCGGTCGCGCCCGGGCCAGTAAGGTCTCCATGCCGCGCAGCGCCGCAGCCTCGCGCCGTTCGATATCGATCTTGACGAACGCGGGCGTACCACCGGCGATTTCCGGAAGGTCATCAAGGCGAATTTGTACTGTGGTCATGGAGCTGAAATCCCTGTGTTCGGGCATGAGCTCGCGAAGGGGCACAACGGAGGACAGCTCCTCGAGCCCGTTTGGTATGGTAAGCGTCTCGACACTCAGCCGGTCACCGACCGCGAAGGGCCATACCCGCACTTGCGGTGCGATAGCGGCGAGCCCGACCATAAAATTCCTGTTGGGCTCGAAGGCATGCACGCAGCCATCGGCACCCACGCAGCTCGCCATGCTCCGCGTGTGGCCGCCAAGATTTGCGCCGAGATCGATGGCTGTGTCCCCTGGCCGGAGAATGTTCTGGTAGAGGCAGCGAGTGAAAGCCTCGTTGACGTAATGCCGTTGGTGGGCGTCGAGCTTCGGCAGACGATAACGGTCCGGGTGTTCAAACGCGGTCAAGGTCTGCGAGCCTTTTTTCCTGGTCGGTTCGTCGCCTTGCGGCTACCGCGGGGCGGCGAGATGCTAGGAGATATCGCACCGACGCAAGTTGAGCGATCGTTTGGACATCTCATCGCTTTTCCGGAGGCCACGATTACCAAATCAAAGCCGGTTTGGCACCCTGAACGTCTGGCCGCGCGGCTGCCCTTCCTTGATGCGCGCGCCCGGCTGACGACGGCGACACGCGCCTTCTTCACGGCCCGCGGTTACCGCGAAGTGGAGACGCCCGCTCTGGTGCCGGTGCCGGGGATGGAGGTGCACTTGATGGGGTTTTCCACCCGCTATCGGCCCCATCTGGGCCGCGGACGGGAGCGGACGCTGTGGCTGCGCACCTCGCCCGAACTTGCCATCAAGCGGCTGCTTGCGGGGGGTGCAGGGCCGGTCTTCGAGCTCGCGCGGGTGTGGCGGAATGGGGAGGTCTCGCCGCGCCACCATCCGGAATTCACCATGCTGGAATGGTATGCGCCGGGAGCCAGCCTCGATGCACTGATGGATGAAACGGAGACCTTCCTGCGCGCCGTCTGCCCCGCCCGGGTAGGCCATGCGGGGGTGGAAACCGATCTCACGCTGCCCTTCGCGCGGCTGCGCATGGCGGATGCGTTTGCCCGCCATGCCGACGTGCCCGACCTGCTGGCGAGCGTCACCCCAGATGGGCGCGGCGACGCAGCGGCGCTGTCGTCAGCCGCCGGTGTCGCGCTGCGGGATGGCGAGGATTGGGAGGATTTGTTCTTCCGCCTGCTGCTGGAGCGGGTGGAGCCGGTGATCGGGCGGGAGCGCGCGACATTCTTAACGCACTGGCCAGCGCCGCAGGCGGCCCTGGCGAGGCGTGACCCGGCCGATCCGCGCGCCGCACTGCGCTTCGAGCTTTTCGTGGCCGGCATCGAGCTGGCCAATGCCTTCGACGAGCTTACCGACGCGGCCGACCAGCGCGCCCGCTTCACCGTCGACGTCGCGGAGCGCCAGCGCCGCTATGGGGAGGGCTGGCCGGTGGACGAGGATTTCCTCGCCGCGCTGGATCACGGACTGCCGCCGACGGCGGGGATCGCGATGGGCTTCGATCGCCTGGCGATGCTCGCGAGCGGGGCCAGAGGGATTGAGGATGTGCTGTGGCTGCCGCTGGATGGGCTCGGAGGGGAGGGGCGTGAGGAGACAGCTTGATTTCATCTGTGCGTTAAGACTATATTCCTTTGTCCGCTGGGGCGTAATGATCAGGCGGGGAACGGCGATCGCGTTTCACGCGAGGGACGCCGAAAAGCCGAAACGCTGAATTTCAGCATTGGGAACCCCGTCCGCACCTCGGCGTTGTCAGCCCAGGCGCGCTTCGACGCGCAGGCATCAAGAGCGACGGGGTGACAGGCCATGGCCAAGGACGAGAACAAGCGGGCCAAGGCTCAGCCGGGCAAGCCGCCGACCGCCACCCCGCAGGGCGCGCCCACCGACGAAGCGCATCAGCGGGACGGCGACGGGACGCTCCAGGGCTCGGTTCCGGCCGGGCTCACCGCCGAGCAGCTTCACGAGCGGTCGAAGTCCGGCGAGCGCGACAGTGGCGGCACTGGCTGAGCGCTAGGCCACCCGAGTCCGGCGCGCCACCAGCGCCAGCCCCGCAGGCAACCTCGCGGCAATCCGGGTGCTGAGACCCGGAAGGACCCCCAACAGGCTTGCAGCCGCGCCCGCCCAGCGCATCGGGGCGTCCACGCGCCGGCGCCATTGCGCGTGGAATTGCGCTGCCGGCTGCGCCGCCAGGATTGCCTCCGCCGCACCGATGCCGCTCGCCAGCGCCATCGCGACGCCGCCACCGGCGAGCGACGGAATGACCGAGAGCTGGTCGCCCACGCGGTAGAGCCCCGCCGCATCTTCTGCCGCCGCGTGACGGAAGCCATAGGGGACGCCGGCGACCGCGAGCGGGCGCGCGGTGGTGGCCTCGGCACCGCGGAGCAGGTGGGCGGCGTGGGTCGACGCGGATGCGGCGAGGTCGAGCAGCGCCGCGGCGCTGCGTGCCGGAGCTCCCGCGGCGCCTCGGCTGAACGCCGCGCACAAGTTTGCCTGCCCGTTCGTGCTGGGCTGTAGGCCGGCATAGCCGCCCGCAAGCGGAAGCAGCACGATGCCAGCAGGCTGCTCGGCCAGCCTCAGGTGCAGCTTGAGCCCCACCGCGCCGCCGCCTGCGGTGCGCGGCCAACCTCGAAGATCATGCTTCCCCGTCGCGAGCACCAGAAGCGGGGCGCACAATTGGCGCCCATCAGCCAGGCGCACGGCCCAGCCAGGCTCCGCATGCAGCAGGGCCTGCACAGTGGCGCCTCGCAGCAGTGTCGCGCCGCACCGGGTAGCCTCGGCCAGCAGGGCTTCGTCGAGGATGCTGCGCGGAAGCCCCCAGGCTGCGAATGGCAGCGGATGGTCGGCGAAATGGTCGCCGCACGCGATCTGCGCGCGGTGCAGCGCAACGCCCCCGAGCGCTGCCGGACACAGGCCCAGCCTGGCCAGATGTCCGGCCGCATCGGCACCGAGAAACTCGCCGCAGACCTTTTCGCGAGCCTCGGTTTCGCGCTCGACGATCAGCACCTCGCGTCCGGCGCGGGCAAGCGTTATGGCGGCCGCCGCACCTGCGGCGCCTCCGCCCAGGATGAGGATTTCGGCATCCATCAACGCACCACCGCCACCGACCAGCGGAAGGGAAACTGCCACCGCCGCTCGGCATGCACCCCGGCCTTGCTCAGGGCCGCGTCCCAATCCGCACCGACGAAGCCGCGCGCGACGGAGACGGTGGAATCATGGCGCACCATCGGGTCCATCAAGGTCACCCGCACCAGCACCCACAGCCCAGCCCAGGACAGCCAGTGGCGGTGCAGGTCCGAGATAAGCCAGCCGCGCACAGCCCGCTCCTCGACCAGCCGGAGGAAGCGCACCAGCTGCGGTTCATTCAGGTGATGGGTGAACAGCGAGCACAGGATGATGTCGAAGCGCCGACCCTCGGGCAGCGCGAAGACATCGCCGGTGATCCATTCGGCCGGCGTGCCCACCTCTCGTGCGTGCTGCTCCGCCCAAGGCGACAAGTCGCATCCGGTGAGCGTGAGGTCGATACCGCGCCGCTCCCCCCACTGCGCGATCCGGCGCAGCATGTCGCCGCCGCCTGCGCCGACATCGAGGATGGACAGGGAGCGCGCACCGCTGCGCGCCACCACTTCATCGAGAAAGCGCAGCGTCGGCCGATAGCCCAACGTGACCCGCGTCAGCCATTCGAGATTGGTGAGCGCAGTGCGGAACGCCGCCTCGGTCTGCCCCGCATCATCCATGATCTCGGGCGCGGAGGAGCGCGTGCGCAGGAGCATTGTCAGGCCATGGTGAAGCGCATGGTTTCGGCCGACAGGCCGGGGCCGAAGGCCATCGCGCAGCCGCGCTGTCCGCTGCGTGCCTTCGCGAGCATCTCGGCCAGCACGAACATGACAGTCGCGGAGGACATATTGCCGTTGTCGCGCAGCACGGCGCGGCTGGTGTCGAGCGCATCCTCCGGCAGGTCCAGCCCATGCGCCACGGCATCGAGGATGCTGCGCCCGCCCGGATGAACCGCCCACAGGTCAATGTCGGCCACGCCGGCGCCGGCCAGGATCGCATCGCACCACTTCGGCAGCGCATGGGCGAGAGTGAAGGGCACCATCCCCGACAGTGTCATGTCGAAGCCCTGGTCGCCGATGCGCCAGGTGATCATCTCCGACGCCTCCGGGATCAGCCCGGCGCGGAAGCCTTCGAGGCGCATGCCCACGGGGTCCGCAGTGACGAGTGCGGCCGCACAGCCATCGGCGAAGATGAGGAAGGACAGCAGCTACTCCAGATCGGTGCTGCCCTGCAGGTGCAGGGTGCAGAGCTCGAGGCAGATCACGCAAACCCGCGCGCTCGGATCGCTGCGCACGATGTGCCAGGCGAGCTTGATCGCGTTGATCGCCGCCTGACAACCCATGAAGCCGACGATCGAGCGTTCGACATGGCCGGGAATGCCGAAGCGCTCGATGACCCAGTGGTCAAGGCCAGGGGCTGCAAAGCCGGTGCAGGTGGCGAAGACCAGGTGCGTGATGCGCGGCGCCTCGTCCGCGAGGCCAAGGCGCTGGAGTGCGGCCTCCGCCAGCGCGGGTGCGGCGGATTCGTAGCGTGCCATGCGGGCGCGGGTAGTCGGGAAGGGCGTGCCGCGCTGATAGAAACCGCAGACCGTGCCCGAGCCGATCGGCGGTGACGGTTCCAGCACGGAGTGGCGGCTTTCGATCCTGCAGCGATCGGCCATGCGCGCGAAGGCGCGCTGGTCTTTGGGGCCTTCCGCCTGGCCGGCGGCAAAGGCCGTGAAGGCGTCGTGGATCTGGTGGGGCGGGACCGCGGTCGCGATTCGGTTGATGAAGACGGCTTGCGGCAAATTCCTGGCCTTGCTTGGGGGCGCGGCGACGGGGGCTGCCGCAGGAACCAAGGTGCCTAACCGGCCGCGTGATGCCCGGTTGCCCGGATTTGACGGATTGCCGGAGCCCGGCGGTCACGACCGTGCCAGCGCCAATCGCCAGGGAAGATTGAACCCGATGAAGCCGAAGCGTCGCGCCCCTCCGGCGCGATCACACACCGAAGCGCCTGAAGCGCGATGGTGGAGCCAGGCGGAATCGAACCGCCGACCTCTTGAATGCCATTCAAGCGCTCTACCAACTGAGCTATGGCCCCGGACCCTCGGGAGCGCGGCCTATAGCGCCCGTCCCGCAACACCGCAAGGCCCGCCGAACCTCTTTCGCGCACGCATCGCAGGCTCTAGGGTCTGCCGCGATCAGCGGGAGGTCAGCGATGCCGAAACTCTATCCGGATGCCAAGGCGGCGCTGGCCGACCAGCTGCGCGACGGGATGACCATCATGTCCGGCGGCTTCGGCCTGTGCGGCGTGCCGATGGTGCTGATCGAGGCGATCCGCGAATCCGGCGTCCGCGACCTCACCATCATTTCCAACAACGCCGGCACCGACAATGTCGGTTTGGGGATGCTGCTGCACACGCGCCAGGTGCGCAAGATGATCAGCTCCTACGTCGGTGAGAACGCCGAGTTCGCGCGCCAGTTCCTGGCCGGCGAGCTGGAGATTGAATTCAACCCGCAGGGCACGCTGGCGGAGCGCATCCGCGCCGGCGGCGCCGGCATCCCCGCCTTCTTCACCAAGACCGGCTACGGCACGGCGGTGGCGGAAGGCAAGGAAACCCGCGAATTCGAGCGCGAGCACTACGTCATGGAACGCGGCCTGTTCGCCGACCTCGCCATCATCCACGCCTACAAGGGCGACCACGAGGGCAACCTCGTCT
>JAZKFA010000216.1:0-14525 GCA_040386655.1 Pseudomonadota bacterium
ATCACGAGAACTCCCTTGATGCGCCCCTCCCCAACCCGCCTCTCTCAAGCCAGCACAGCCCTCGCCCATCCCAGCACCAACACACGCAGGGGTCCGGGGATCGGCGCGATCCCCGGCGGGGGTCGAGGGGGCAGAGCCCCTCGCCTTGCCGTCACACCTGCCCATACGCGCGCCCTTTCCAGGCGGTCTGTCCGCCGCGGAGCGCGCGGGTGAGGGCGGTCCATTGGATGGCGAGTGCGGTCAGCACGGCGAAGGGCAGCAGGGGGATGGTCCACCAGGGTTCGCGGCCGTGGCGTGTGATGGCGGCGCGCAGGCCGAGGGCGAGGGCGGCGGCCAGCGCCGTGTGGGGGAGGAGGAGGAACGGGGCGATGAATCCGCCGGCCAGCAAGGCGGTCCAGATAGGCAGTCCGATGGGCGTTGCCATGCCTTCGCGGGCGTTCTTGAGGAAGCCGTTCCAGCTGGCGGTGAAGCCTTCGTACATGCGGCACCGCGCGAGGTGGGCGCCCTGGACGAGGTCCGTGCGTTCGCCGGCGCGGCGCAGCGCGCGGGCGAGCTTGAGCCCGTCATGCATGGAGGTCTTCAGGGATTCATGGCCGCCAATGCGCGTGTAGGCGGCGCGTTCGACGAGCTGGAGCTGGCCGCAGCCGGCGGCCATGCCGGGCATGCGCGTGAAGGCGCGGCCCATGCCGGGGAGGTAGCCAGCGAGCAGCAGGTTGATGATCGGCACGGTGAGTGCTTCGCCGAGGGTTCCGATGACCTGGCGCGGCACGCCGGAGACCATGGCGCAGCGCGTGCGGGCGGCGTGGCCGAGCATGGCGGCCGCGGCGCCGGGTTCGAGGCGGACATCGGCATCGAGGAAGAGCAGGTGCGTGCCGGTGGCGCGTTCGGCCAGGCGCGCGCAGGCATGGACCTTGCCGGCCCAGTCCTTGGGCAGGGGTGGGGCCTGTTCCAGGCGCAGGCGCGGGTCGCGGGCGGCGATCTCGCGGACGATGGCGGCGGTGGCGTCTCGGGAGCCGTCATCCATGACGATGACCTCGAGATCCAGGCCGGATTGCATCAGCGCGGATTCGACGCAGTCGCGGATATTGGCCTCCTCGTCGCGCGCGGGGATGAGGATGGAGAGCTTGGCCCCGGCGGGGACGGCGCCGTGCGGCTCGCGCAGCAAGATCAGGTTGAGCGCCGCCATGGAGGCTGGGATGACGGTCAGCAGCAGGACGAGGTCGACAAGGCTCACGGCTTGCCACCCTCCGCCATGTGCCGGGCGTCGAAGCGTTCGCCGCGCAGCGCCGCGCGGGCGCGTCGCCACAGCTGATAGATCCCCCCCATGCCTTCTTTCCCCCGGATGACAGTTTGGAAAGAATCAGCATCGCGCGTGATGGCCGCCGAAGCCAGCCTGTCCATCGTGGATTCGAGCGCCGTTCGCAAATGATTGCCACGTTCCGGGCGCGGCATCGCAGCCAGGGCCTCGCCGGCGATGGGCGGGCCGAAGGCGGCAAGCGCCTCGGGCCGCTTTTCGTCCCAGAAGACGTATTCAAGCGCGAGGGGGAGGAAAATGGCCTGGGGCGCGACTTCGGCCAGGCGGATCACGCCGGGGGTGAGCGGGATGGGGCGTTCGCGCACGTCATGGAATCGCCCGGCGGCGTGGACCCAGAGCAGGTGTCCGGGGGTCTTGAGCACGTCGCGCGCGGTGCGCAGGAAGGCGACGGCGCCGCGCGCTGTGTCGCCATCTACGCCGAAGACGCCCAGGCGCCTCATGAAGGCGTAGCGCTGCAGGGCGGCGGCATCCATCGGCGTGTAGACGTGCCGGCCATCGAGCAGGGATTGCACGATCAGCATCGGCCCCATGCCGTCCCACCAGGAGGGATGATTCACCACGATCACCAGCGGCGCGTCCGGCAGGGGTGAGGGCGGCATGCCCCAATGTGGGACGCGCAGGGCGCCCATGCCATTGCGGAAGGAGTGGCGGAAGGCGGCGTGGAAGAACGCCATGCGCCACGCCGAACGCAATTCGACGGGCGAGGCCTCAACCATTACTCAGCGGCTTGCGGCAGCATCGCCTCGCGCCGGCCGGCGAGTTCGGCGGCGTCGCCCATGCCCTTGCCGCCGGCGTCGCGATCCATCGAGTCGGCCGCGATCCAGCCGGACATCATCACCATGGGCATGCCGGGGCCGGGGTGCGCGGCGCCGCCGGCCAGGTAGAGGCCGCGGATGTTGCGCGCGCGGTTGCCGGGCTTGAAGGCGCCGAAATACGCGCCGTGCGAGGCGAGGCCATAGATCGCGCCCTCCAGCACCCGGTAGCGCTCATGGATATCAACGGGTGTGAGCGCGCGCTCGACCACGATCCGCTCCTCGATATCCTCCAGGCCGGCGGTGCGCTTGAGCTTGTCCAGGATGGTCTGGCGATAGGCGGGGAACATCTTCGACCAGTCGTGTTCGGGACGCAGGTGCGGCGTGTGGACCAGCACGTACAGCGCCTCCCCGCCTTCAGGGGCGACGGAGGGGTCGGTGCCGGAGGGTGCGGCGAGGTAGGCGGTGGGGTCGGGTGCCGGGACGCCTTTGCGGTAGATGGCGTCGAACTCCTCCTCCGCGTCGCGGGAGAAGACGAAGTCGTGGTGGCCGAGATGGTCGTAGCGCTTGTTCAGGCCGAGGTAGAGCACCACGCCCGAGCAGGCCGGCTGGAAGCCCTTCTTGCCATAGCTCTCGCCCTCATTGCCCTTCACCAGCTCGGTGTAGGTGCGGATGGCGTCCATGTTGGAGATGACGGCGTCGCAGGGGAAACGCTCGCCGTTGACGGTCACGCTCTGCACCGCGCCATTGGCGACCTCGATCCCGCTCACGTCGGAATCGGTGCGCAGGTCGGCGCCGAGATCACCGGCGAGCTTGGCCAGCCCCTCGGCCACCGCGCGGGTGCCGCCCTCGGGGTACCAGACGCCCTCGGCCGCCTGCATGTCGCCGATACCAGCAATGACGGCCGGCGCCATGTAGGGGTTGGACCCGACATACTGGCAGAAATGGTCGAGCATCTGGGCGAGGCGCGCATCCGGGACATTGCCGCGGATCAGCTTCGCGACCGTCTTGCCCATGCGCAGCTTCAGCAGGTCCTTCAGCACGGCGAGCGAGAAATTCGCCTTCAGGTCCATCGTGTCGCGGACGCCCTCGACGGATTTCCAGAAGTAGAAGCGCTCGGAGATCGCGTGCAGGTCCTGGGAGATCTTCTGGAAGGACTTGTAGCCCTCGCCCATGCCCTGGCCGGGGGCGAACTCGTCCATGCTGCGCGCCATGGCGTCGACGTTCGCCATCAGGTCGATCTGGCTGCCGTCTTCGAAGAAGCAGCGCCATTGCGGATCCAGCCGGATCAGCGGCAGGTCCTGCGCCTGGTCGCGCCCGGCCTCGGCATAGATGCGGCGGAGGACACGCGGCACGGTCAGGATGGTCGGGCCCATGTCGAAGCGGAACTTCCCGCTCCCGTCGGGTGCCGGCAGGCTGAGCACCGCCGCCTTGCCGCCCAGCCAGGGGTTCTTGTCGAACAGCGTGACCTTGTGGCCACGCGCCTGCGCGACGGCCGCCGCGGCCAGCCCACCCAATCCGCCGCCGATGACGACAACCTTGCTCATGCGTCGCTCCCTGAGAGCCAATCGAATTGCAGCACCAATGCCCGAACGCTCAGGCCGTGACCGCGGCCACGGCGTGGGCCGGCGCGACGTTCGTCGGCGCGAAGCCCAGATCCTGCGCCACCAGGCCGGCCGTGATCCGCGCGCCCTCATAGATCACTGGCAGGCCGCTGCCCGGATGGGTTCCGCCGCCGACCAGGTACACACCCTCCGCATCGGCGAAGCGATTGCCGGGGCGGAAGCACAGCATCTGCCCCAGATCATGGGAGAGGTTGAAGGTGGCGCCGTAGCCGATCGCGTAGTCGTCATGCCACATCTGCGGCGTGACGTTGTGCTCATAGCGGATGCGCTGCTCGATATCGGGGATGCCGAGCGCCTTGATGCGTTCGATCGCGAGCGCGCGGTAGCGCGGCGCCTCCGCCGACCAGTCCGCGCCGTGGCGCAGGTTCGGCACCGGGATCAGCACATAGATCGCGGAATGGCCGGGCGGGGCCATCGAGGCGTCCGTCACCACCGGGTTCTGCACATAGACGGAGGGCATGTCGGGAATGATCCCGCCCTCGATCTCCGCGATGTTCCGCTTGTAGTCGGCCGAGAGCAGGATCGAGTGGTGCGCGAGCTGCGGGAAGGTGCCCTCGACGCCGAGGTACAGCATGAAGGTCGAGCAGGAATATCGCGCCTTCTCGATGCGCTTGTTCGTCCAGTGCTTCCGCACCGCGTTGGGGATCAGCTTCGGCACGGCATGCGCGAAGTCGCCGTTCACCACCACCGCATCCGCCGGGTGGCGCACCCCGCCCACCTCGACACCCACGGCGCGCCGGCCTTCGAAGGCGATGGAGTCGATCGGCGTCGAGAGCTTGATCTCCACGCCCAGGCGCTCGGCCACGCGGGCCATCGCCTCGGACACCGTCCCGCAGCCGCCGCGGGGATGGAACACGCCGTGCTCGTATTCGAGGAAGCTCAGGATGGTGAAGAGCGAGGGGCAGCGGAACGGGCTCATGCCCAGGTATTTGGTCTGGAAGCTGAAGGCCAGGCGCACGCGCGGGTCGTTGAAATGCGCGCCCAGGTCGGCGTCCACGCTGCGATAGGGCCGCATAAGCCGCAGCGCCTTGAGCATGTCGAAGCCCAGCAGGTCCGTCTTGGAATGGAAGGCGCGTTCCAGCACGGGGCGGAATTTCTCGAGCTTGGCGCGGTTTTCGGCCATGAAGCGGCCGAGGTTGCGCGCGTCATGCGGGCAGAGCTTCGCGATCTCCTCGGCCATCCGCGGCATGTCGGCGGTGGCGTTGATGGTGACACGCTGCTCGCCGTCGAAGATGAGGCGGTAGAGCGGATCCAGGCGGATCAGGTCCACCTCGTCCTCCAGCCGGGTGCCACAGGTCTCGAAGATCTCTGCAAGGATGCGGGGATAGAGGAAAAAGGTGGGCCCCAGGTCGAAGCGATAGCCTTCCGGCGTGGTCAGCACGCGGGTGCGGCCACCGACGACGGCGTCCTTCTCATACAGCGTCACGCGCGCGCCGGCGGCGGCCAGCTGCATGGCGGCGGCAAGGCCGCCAGGACCGGCGCCGATCACCGCGACGCGGGACCGAGGGCGATTGATCGCAGGCGCTTGGATGTTCATCCGGTGGGCTGGTCCCTCAACGCATCCGATCTCGAAATCTGGGCAAACCTGACCGGAATATCCCCCGAGATACGGCTTTGCCGCGAATCCGCAAGCTTCCTTCATCCATATCAGTTGTTCCCGGCAGGCGGATCACGACGCCGCAGCGCCCAGCACCTCGCCGATCTCGATGAAGCGCGCCCCGGCGCGGGGCAGCATGCGCCGGCGGAAAAAGCGCTCCGCCTCCGCATAGCGGTCGTCCAGCGCCGCGGCGCGGGCGAGCAGCCAGGCGCCCAGTACCCAGCCGGCGGCGTCGAGATAGGCGAAGGCGACGGACTGCGCCGCCTCGGGCTCGGCCGTCACGATGCGTGCGGTCGCGGCCTCGAAGGCGTCCAGCGCGGTGGCAATGGCGGGAGTGGCCGTCCGCGCCTCGGCGATCAGCAGGTGCATCGCGGCGCCCTGGTCGCGGCCGAGCTTGCGAGCCACCAGGTCGATGGCCTGGATGCCGTTGGTGCCCTCATAGATCGGCGCGATCCGGGCATCGCGCAGCACCTGGGCGGCGCCGGAATCCTCGCAATACCCCATGCCGCCATGCACCTGGACGCCCGTGGAGGCATTCTCCACCCCGCGCTCGGTGCACCAGGCCTTGGCGATGGGGGTCAGCAGCGCCAGGCGCAGCTCCGCTTCCGCCGCACCGGTGCGGCGGAAGCGGTCACCGGCGGCGGCCGTCTCAAGCGCGAGCAGGCGGGCGGCTAGCGTGGAGGCGCGCATCTCCATCAGCATGCGCGCGACGTCGGGATGCGCCTCTATCTTGCGACCGCCCTGCTCGCGCTCGGCGGCATAGGCCTCGGCAAGCTCCAGCGCGCGGGCGCCATGGGCCACGCCCTGCACCGCGATGGCCAGGCGGGCATTGTTCATCATGGCGAACATCGCGTTCAGCCCGCGATGCGGCGGTCCCACCAGCTCCGCCTCCGCGCCTTCGAACAGCATGGTGCAGGTGGGCGAGGCGTGGATGCCCATCTTGTGCTCGATCCCCCCACAGCGCAGCGCGTTGCGGGTGCCGTCGGACAGCTTCCGGGTCGCGGCGAACAGCGAGATCCCGCGCGACCCCGGCGGCGCGTCGGGCAGCCGCGCGAGCACGAGGTAGACGATGTTCTCGGCGCAGTCATGGTCGCCCCAGGTGATGTAGATCTTCTGGCCGTGCAGCGCGTAGCGCCCATCCCCCAGTGGTTCCGCGCGCGTGCGCAGCGTGCCGAGGTCGGAGCCCGATTGCGGCTCGGTCAGGCACATCGCCCCGGTCCAGGCACCGGACACCATGTTGGGCAGCAGCCGCGCCTTCTGCTCGGCGCTGGCGTGGTGGTCCAGGCATTCGATGGCGCCGGCGGTCAGCAGCGGGCCGAGCGCGAAGGAGGCATCGGCGGCGAGCGCGAACTCCATCATGGCGACCCACAGGCTTCCGGGCAGCGCCTGGCCGCCGAACTCCTCCGGTGCCGAGAGACCCTGCCAGCCGCCGTCCATCCACTGCCGGTACAGCGGCGGATAGGCGCGCGGCGTGGTGACGGAGCCGTTGGCGTAGCGCGCCCCCTCCCGGTCGGCGGCCTGGGCGCCGGGCAGGATGGCCTCGCGGCAGAAGCGCGCGGCCTCGTTCACGACCTGGGCGATATCGTCGGTGCCGAGGCCGGCATTGGCCGTGTCCCCCATGCGGGTCAGGCCGAAGATCACGTCTTCCGCCGCGGTCGTGCGCATTGGACTCGCTCCCTCGAGGTGCCGGGATCACCCCGACGCGGCGCGGCTTATATCATCGGCGGCACTGAATCGCATCAGGACCTCAGCGTGCGCCGCTTCAGGACACTTCGGGGCACGCCCTTCGCGCGCACCGCGAGCGCGAATGCGCGAACGCCGGCAGTCCGGCGGAAGGCAAACGGCCGGAGGCCGCGCCGCCGCTTGAGGGCATGCTAAACAGTATCCCGCGCACGCTCGAACAGCAGACCGTCCGGCGCGGGCGTCTCGCCGGCGGCCCAGTCGGGCAGGGCGCGGGCGAGGGTGGCGTCGCCCGCGGCCGCCGCCAGCGCCATGCCCAGCAGCGGGCCGAACTTGAAGCCGTGGCCGGAGAAGCCGCTCATCACGAAGGCGCGCGGGCCCATGGGTTCCACGATGAAGCGCTCGCCCTCGCTGACGTCGTAGTAGCAGGCGCGAGCCGACAGGACGCGGTAGCGTGCGAGCTCGCGGATGCGGCGATGCGCAAGATCCAGGATCGCCTCGGCCTCCGCCGCGGTCGCGTGACGGTCATCCTCGGCATCGCCCACGTTGGTGAAGCGATGGTCACCGATCTTGAGCGGCGTGCCGGCGACGGGGGGAACCGCGTAGAAGCCACCCTCCTCGGACAGGTCCAGCAGCATCGGCGCGGTCTCCCACGCAAGGCGATGCTCGTAGGGCGCGTCGAGGTAGACCACCACCTGGCGCGAGGCCTTCACACGGCTGGCGATGCCGGGCAGCAGCTGCGGGGCCCAGGGACCGGCGGCCACCACCAGCAGGTCGGCCCGAAGGTTGGAACCGTCATCGAGAAAGAGCGTCGCGCGCGTCGCATCGACCCGGTCTGCCCGGGCGGTGATGAATTGCACGCCGCGGCGCAGCAGGTGCCGGTGCATCGCGATGACGATGCGTTCGGCCAGCAGCACGCCGCCGGCCTGCATCAGGAAGGCCCGCGCGATGCCGCTGCCCCACAGCATCGGGTAGCGGGCGGCGACGTTGCGCCCGCCAAGCAGGCGCATCGGCCGGCTTTCGGCGGCCAGCGCGGAGCGGCTTTCCGCAAGCCAGCCGCCCTCGGCATCGGCCATGGCCAGCACGCCGGTCTGGACGAACAGCGACTCGCCGAGGTCCTTCCACAGCGTGCCCCAGGCCTCGAACGCATCATCGACCATACGCATGTAGCCGCCCTGCGCCCCGTAGGCGTGGCGGATCAGGCGATGATGGTCATTGGAGGCGCCGCGCGGGTTCGGCACCCCATCCTGGTCGACGACGGTCACCGCATGGCCGGCGCGCTCGAGCGCCCAGGCCGCGGACAAGCCCATGATGCCCCCACCCAGCACCAGGGCGCGCTTCTGTGTCTCTCCCATTCCGCGATCATGCGACGCGAATTGCGGTTTGTGAACGGGGGTTCCGCGCAAAGCTTCCCGGCGATGCCCGCGCGACACGCATCGGCTCAGGCGCGGCGTCGTCTTCCGCGTCCCGCAACCCGCCTAGGCGCGCAGGCGGAACCAGGCGCGGCGCGCTGCCCCAGCGGCCAGAAGCCCCAGCGCGCCGTGTTGCGCGAGGGCGGGGCGGTTGGGCGCATCGGGGATATGGCTCACCGGTTCCAGGCAGATCGAGTCGGCGTGGGGCGGCAGGTAGAGCTGCAGGTTCCGCGCCCAGGCCCCGCCTGCGCGCAGCTCCAGCCGGAGTGCCGTATCCTCCAGCAGCGCCGCGCCGCCCCAGCCGGCGAAATGCGCGTCCGTGCCGATGAGGGCCTCGACCGGCGCGGCGGTGAAGCCTGGGTCGGCGACGGCATCGACCGGTAGCAGCCGCGCATCGGAGCGAAGGCGGTGGCGGGCGGCGAAGCTCAGGCGCTGGCCAGGCCGCCGTGCGAACCAGGGGTGCCAGCCAAGGCCGATCGGCGCCGGTCCGTCGCCGCGATTGATGATCATGGCGGCGACCGACAGCCCCTCCGGTCGCAGCCGGATGGCGAGTGCGACGCGATAGGCATAGGGCGCGATGTCCACGTCCTGCATCAGCCGGACCCGGTCCAGGGCGGCGCTGACAACGTCGAAGGTATGGTCGCGGCTGAGGCCGTGGATGGCGGTATCCTCGTCCCGGCGGTTCACCGGCAGGCGCCAGCCCGGTCCGAGCACGCCGCCCGCCATGCGGTTGGTCCAGGGCATCATCCAGAAGGCGCCGGCCGGCGTCGCGTTCGGGTCCGCCCCCTGCGGCATCGGCGCGAGCACCGGCACGCCCGCGTGCTCAAGCCGCGCGAAGGCCGCGCCCCGAAGCGGCAGCAGCGTGGCCGACCAGTCACCGGCGCGCAGGCCGAGTTCCATCACGCCGCGAGTCGCGTGGCTTGACCCCGCGCGGCCGGGCGTAACGAGGGGTCGTGCGCTTCAGTCAAGCGCGAAGGTCTCGCGCGGGGAGGGCGTGCTGCGGGAGTAGCCGATCGTGGCGAAGCCACCGCCCTGGTAGCGCTCCTCCACCGGATTGCCCACGATGTGCTCGACATCAGGGCGGAACTGCTCGGCGCTGTCCTGCGGCTCCCAGCCGATGCGGGCGCGGTGGTCGGCGCCCCAGTAGCTGGTCGGGTTGTCCGAGACGCCCCAGATCACGGCATGGGCGACGCGCTCGGCCTCGATGCAACGGATCACCAAGCGCACGAGGTCGGGGTAGGACAGCCAGATGGACAGGGCGCGCCGGTCGATCGGGCGCAGGTTGCAGTGGCCGATGCGCAGGTTGACGTTGTCCACCCCGTGCTTGTCCCAATACAGCCGCCCCATCAGCTCGCCATAGGCTTTCGCGAGCCCGTAGAAGCCGTCCGGGCGGAAGGCGCAGTCGGCGTCCAGGCGCGGCTCGTTGTCGCCCGGCCGCTCATGGAAGCCGATGGAGTGGTTGGAGCTGGCGAAGACAACCCGCGCCTTCTCGCGCCGAGCGGCCTCGTAGATGTGGTGCAGGCCGCGCAGGTCGGGGCCGAGCACCTCCTCGAAGGGGCGCTCCACGCTGACGCCGCCGAAGTGCAGGATGGTTCCGCAGCCCTCGGCCAGGCGCAGGATCGCCATGCCGTCGTTGAGGTCGGCCGCCTCGAAACTCACCCCGGGGGCGAGCGGGTCCGGGAAGGGATGCAGGTCGGTCAGGCGCAGCGGATAGCCCTGAGCGGCGAGGCCCGCGGTCAGCACGCGGCCGAGGGCGCCGGAGGCACCGGTGAGCAGGATGGGCTTTTGCATGGCGTGGTCTCCCCTGATGCTCGGGACCATCGCCGCTAGAGCGCCGCGCGCCAAGCCCGGGGTCACCGTGTCAGGGGCACGATGCTGTGCGGCGGCGGCACGGCGCCCGAGGGCGTTGCATCGGGGCGCGCTTCGCGCGCACCGCGAGGGCGAATGGCCGAACGCCGGAAGTCCGGCGAGCCAAGCCGCCGGACGCGGCGCGTGACGCTGTCTGAGGACAGTGCTTCGGGGCGCGCATCGCAAGCACCGCGAGGGCGAATGGCCGCCGCTAATGCGGCGAGCCAAGCCGCCGGAGGCGGCGCCGGCGCCTGAGGGCACAACACATCGAAGCGGTCATCAACGATGACCGCTTCCTAATCCACGATGAACAGCGTGGCCCCATCGCGGGTGGAGGAGCGGTGCGCGGCATCGCCGAAATCGGACACTTGGTAGCCCATTCCCGGCGTCAGCACGAAGCGGCGCCCGTCGCGCAGCTCGCTCTCCAACTCGCCCGACAGCACGTACAGGACGTGGCCGCGGTCGCACCAATGGTCGGCCAGGTAGCCCGGCGAGTATTCCACCACGCGCACGCGCACGTCGCCGGTCTGCATGGTGCGCCAGGTGGCGAAGCCGGTCTCGCCATCGTGGCGCTCGGCGGGGATGGCGGACCAGTCCACCGCGGTGAAGGGCAGCGCGGGAAGCTTCACGCGTCAGTCCTCACCGCGCGAGCCCGTCCCAGAATTCCTTCACCTTGGCGAAGAAGCCCTCGCTCTCGGGGCTGGACTTGCCGTCCGTGCCCGACTCCGCCTCGAACTGCTCCAGCAGATCGCGCTGCTTCGCGGTGAGGTTCTGCGGCGTCTCCACCGCAACCTGGACGAACATGTCCCCGCGCGCGGCCGAGCGCAGCACGGAGAAGCCCTTGCCGCGCAGCCGGAACTGCTCGCCCGCACGGGTGCCGGCGGGGATGGTCACGCGCGCGCGGCCACCATCCACGGTGGGCACCTCGACATGCCCGCCGAGGGCCGCCTGCGTCATCCGCAGCGGCACCTGCACCAGGATCGAGGCGCCGTCGCGATGGAAGATCGGATGCGGCTTCACCGCGACATCCACATAGAGATCGCCGGCCGGTGCGCCGCGCATCCCCGCCTCGCCCTCTCCGGCCAAGCGGATGCGGGTGCCGTCCTCGACGCCCGGGGGGACGGTTACGGAGAGATTGCGGTCGCGGTGCACGCGCCCCGCACCCTGGCAGATCTTGCAGGGGTTCTTGATGATGCGGCCGGTGCCGTTGCAGGTCGGGCAGGTGCGCTCGATCAGGAAGAAGCCCTGCTGCGCACGCACCTTGCCCTGCCCCTGGCAGGTGCCGCAGGTGCTGGCGGACGCCGTGCCGCCCTCCGCGCCCGAGCCCTTGCAGGCGTCGCAGCTGACGGACGAGGGCACGCGGATGGTCTTCTTGGTGCCGCCGAAGGCTTCCTCCAGCGTGACCTCGATCTGGGTGCGCAGGTCGGATCCGCGCCCGGCGGCCGCGCGCTGGCGCCCGCCGCCGCCGCCAAAGCGGCCGAACATCTCCTCGAAAATATCCTCGAAGCCGCCGCTGAAGGGGCCCTGGCCGCCACCGCCATTGCCGCCCTCGAAGGCGGCGTGGCCGAAGCGGTCATACGCCGCGCGCTTCTCGGCATCCTTCAAGACTTCGTAGGCTTCGCCGGCTTCCTTGAACTTCGCCTCGGCGTCGTCGTTGCCCTGGTTGCGGTCCGGGTGGAACTGCATCGCAAGCTTGCGATAGGCCTTTTTCAACGACTCCTCATCGGCGTCGCGCGCGACGCCGAGCACTTCATAGTAATCCCGCTTCGCCATGGCGATCAGGCTCTCCTGGGGCAGCGCGGAGCTCCCCGCCCGGCGCAAGCCGGGCGGGGATCACGGATCACGAGGGCTTCTTCTTGGTCGGGTCGACTTCCTCGAACTCGGCGTCGACCACCTTGCCGTCCGGCTTGCCGGAGGCGTCAGACGCCGGCGGCGCCTCGGCCGCGGCGGCCTGCGCCTTGTAGAGCGCCTCGCCCATCTTCATCGAGACCTGCGACAGTGCCTCCGTCGCGGACTTGATGCGCTCGGCATCGGTGCCTTCCAGCGCCTCGCGCGCGGAGGTCATCGCGGCTTCGACCGCGGCCTTGTCCTCGGCCGGGATCTTGTCCGCGTTCTCCTTCAGGGTCTTCTCCGTGGAGTGGACCATGGCGTCGAGCTGGTTGCGGCTCTCGACCGTCTCGCGGCGCTTCTTGTCGGCGTCGGCATTCGCCTCGGCCTCCTTCACCATCCGGTCGATATCGGCGTCGGACAGCCCAGACTTCGCCTGGATCTTGATCTGCTGTTCCTTGCCGGTCGCCTTGTCCTTGGCCTGGACGGAGACGATGCCGTTCGCGTCGATGTCGAAGGTCACTTCGACCTGCGGCACGCCACGCGGTGCCGGCGGGATGCCCTGGAGGTCGAAATTGCCCAGCAGCTTGTTGTCGCCGGCCATCTCGCGCTCGCCCTGGAACACCTTGATGGTGACCGCGGTCTGGTTGTCGTCGGCCGTGGAGAAGACCTGAGACTTCTTGGTCGGGATGGTCGTGTTGCGGTCGATCAGGCGCGTGAACACCCCGCCCAGTGTCTCGATGCCGAGCGACAGCGGAGTCACGTCGAGCAGCAGCACGTCCTTGACGTCACCCTTGAGCACGCCGCCCTGGATCGCGGCGCCGATGGCGACGACCTCATCCGGGTTCACGTTGCGGGCCGGCTCCTTCCCGAAGAAGGACTTAACGGCGTCGATCACCTTGGGCATGCGCGTCATGCCGCCGACCAGGATCACCTCGTCGATCTCGCCCGCGGTCAGGCCGGCATCCTTCAGCGCGGCCTTGCAGGGCTCCATCGTGCGCGCGATCAGGTCGTCGACGAGCGCTTCGAGCTTGGCGCGCGTCACCTGCAGGACCAGGTGCTTCGGGCCCGAGGCATCGGCGGTGATGAAGGGCAGGTTGATCTCGGTCTGCTTGGCGCTCGACAGCTCGATCTTGGCCTTCTCGGCGGCTTCCTTCAGGCGCTGGAGGGCAAGCTTGTCACCGCGGAGGTCGATGCCGTTCTCGCGGCGGAACTCATCGGCCAAATAGTCGATCACGCGCTGGTCGAAATCCTCGCCGCCGAGGAAGGTGTCGCCATTGGTGGACTTCACCTCGAACACGCCGTCGCCGATCTCGAGGATCGAGATGTCGAAGGTGCCGCCGCCCAAGTCGTACACCGCGATGGTGCCGGTGTGCTTCTTGTCCATGCCGTAGGCGAGTGCGGCCGCCGTCGGCTCGTTGATGATGCGCAGCAC
The DNA here is from genome assembly GCA_040386655.1 of Pseudomonadota bacterium. Lineage (GTDB taxonomy): Bacteria > Pseudomonadota > Alphaproteobacteria > Acetobacterales > Acetobacteraceae > Plastoroseomonas. Next base: position 13,492 of record JAZKFA010000216.1, read on the forward strand.
CTCGAGGCCTGCGATCGCGCCGGCTTCCTTGGTCGCCTGGCGCTGGGCGTCGTTGAAGTAGGCGGGGACGGTGATGACGGCCTGCGTCACCTTCTCGCCGAGATAGGCCTCGGCCGTCTCCTTCATCTTGGTCAGGATGTCGGCGCTGATCTGCTGCGGCGGATACTTCTTGCCGTCCACCTCGACCCAGGCCGCGCCGTCGTCGGAGCGGGCGATCTTGTAGGGGACGAGGCCGATGTCCTTGTTGACCACCGGATCATCGAAGCGGCGGCCGATCAGGCGCTTCACCGCATACAGCGTGTTGTTGGGGTTGGTCACGGCCTGGCGCTTGGCGCTCTGGCCGACGAGGCGTTCGCCGTTCTTGGCGAAGGCGACCATGGAGGGCGTGGTGCGGGCGCCCTCGGCATTCTCGATGACGCGGGTCTCCTTGCCTTCCATGATGGCGACGCAGGAGTTGGTCGTACCGAGATCGATACCGATAACCTTGCTCATCCAAAACTCTCCTCTGCGGCGGGCGGGGGCGGCCCAAACAGGCACCGCGCTCGTCCCCAAAACAACTTGGCCCTGAACCAACCCGGGGGGCCGGGTATCTTCGGATGGGAATGCCGGGGGCAGACATGCCACCGACGGACCCGGATTTATGGCCGCGCTGCGTCCGGGACAAGCCCCCGGGGGCGCAACTGCTGCATAATTAGGCGGTGGGATTGCCGCCGGCAGCGACGACGACCATCGCCGGCTTCAGCAGGCGGCCGTTCAGGGTCCAGGCCGGGGTCCAGGCCTGGATGACGGTGCCGGGGGCGACGCCCTCGGGGGCCGGCTGCTCGGCCATCGCCTGGTGGAATTCGGCGTCGAAGGGCTGGCCCTGGGCCTCCTTGCGGACGATGCCGTTGCGTTCGAGCAGGCTGATGAAGCTGCGCTCCACGCCCTCGAAGCCTTCCCGCAGCTTGACCAGCAGGGCGTCCTCGCCGGGCTGCATCGGGGGCAGGCTGTCCAGGCCGCGGCGCAGGTTCTGCGCGGCCTCGACCACGTCGCCG
>JAZKFA010000217.1:0-3028 GCA_040386655.1 Pseudomonadota bacterium
CCCTCTTCTTTTATTTTGGCTTTTTGGTTGTCATCAGGTCCGGTGATCCATTCGTAGCGCAGCGCGATCAGCCAGGCGTCGTCGTGCCATCTGAGCGACGGGCCTCGTCGGGAGCGGCAACAGGCAAGGCGAGCGCGATGAGCAAGACGATTTTTGTCAGCCTGCCGGTCACCGACCTCAAGGCATCGATCGCGTTTTACGAAGCCCTGGGCTTCAGGACCAATACCCGCTTCACCGACGAGACGGCGGCGTGGATGGTGTGGAGCGAGACGATCACCTTCATGCTGCTCACCCATGCCAAATGGCGCGGCTTCACGAGCCGCCCCATCCCTCCCAAGGGTTCGAGCGAGGTGATGCTGGCCCTGTCCTGCGCCAGCCGCGAGGCGGTGGATGCGATGGCGCAGGCCGCAGCCACGCATGGTGGCATGGCCGACATCAATCCCATCGAGGACCACGGTTCCATGTACACCCGCGATCTCGCGGACCCCGATGGCCATGCCTTGGGGGCGATGTGGATAGATGGCAAGGCCTTCGGCGGAATGCCGCAATGACGCAGCATCGAATCCACCGCGTCGTCCTCATTGCCGTCGATGATCTGAACGATGGCGCAGGGTCCATGGCGCGCGTTGCGGGCGCGTATGCACTGAGGCTGTCATCGATGCTGATGCAGGGGCGCTGATACGCAGGAGGACGGAGGGTCGTCGCGGTCACCGCCCCCAGCCCAGCCCCTGGCTTGACGCATCCTGTCCGCCATGCGGCGCTGTGCCCCCCCGCCACGCGCGCGGCCAAGCCGGAGAAGCTCCCCATGCCCAGCACCGATTGGCGCGCCCGCGCCGGCAGCCCCTTCGCCACGGAGAAGTTTTCCGCCCGCGGCCGTGCTGGGATGGTCGTCACCAACCACCCGCTTGCCTCGGCCGCAGGGGCCGAGATGCTCGCCGCCGGCGGCAATGCGGTCGATGCCGCGGTGGCCGCCCTCTTCGCGCTCACCATCGTGGAGCCGATGATGGTCGGCATCCTCGGCGGCGGCATGATGCATCTGCGCATGCCCGACGGGACGCACACCGTGCTCGACGGGTTGTCGACGGTGCCGGCGGCAGGAACGCCGGGCATGTACACCCCCAAAAGCCAGGACTGGCCGGCGGCGCTTGAGGTGGAGGGACGCGCCAACACCCTGGGTGCGCTCGCTGTCGCGGTGCCGGGCAACCTGCTCGCCTGGTGCGCGGCTTTGGAACGCCATGGAAGGCTGTCGCTGACGGATGTGATGGCGCCCGCCATCCGCCTCGCGCGCGATGGGTTCGCCGCGACGCCCTACCTCTCCGAATGCGCCGCCGATGCGGGGCTCGACATCGCGAAGGACGCGGCACTCGCGGCGCTTTTCCTGCCCGGCGGTTCTCCGGTTGCCCCCGGTGCGCGCGTGGTGATGGGTGCCGCGGCCGAAACCCTCGCCACCATTGCCCGCGAAGGCCCCGGCGCGCTGCATGGCGGTGCGATCGGCAAGCTGGTCGCGGCGGGCGTGGACAAGCGCGGCGGCATCCTCGCCGATGCCGACATGCGCGACGCCCGCATGGTCGAGCGCGACGTGCTGCGCGGCACATACCGCGGCTACGAGATCATCGGTCCGCCGCCGCCATCATCCTCCGGCGTGCACATCCTGCAGATGCTCAACATCCTCTCGGGCTATGACCTGCGCGCGCTGGGCTTCGGAACCGCCGAAAGCGCGCACCTGATCGCCGAGGCGCTGAAAATAGCCTTCGCCGACCGCGCCGCGGCCACCGCGGACCCGGCCTTCGTCGATGTGCCCGTCGCGAAGCTGCTGTCCGCCGCCTATGCCGACCAGCGCCGCGCGGCCATCGACACGACACGCGCGCAATCCTGGACCGCCGGCGTCGCGGCCGGGGAGAGTCCCAACACCACGCACCTCACCGTCGCGGATGGTGAGGGCCGCATCGTCTGCGCGACGCACACCATCAACTCCCTGTTCGGTGCGCGCTTCCTGCTGCCCGAGCTGGGGCTGATCCCCAACAACTACATGGCGCTGTTCGATCCGCGCCCTGGCCACGCGCTCTCCATCGCGCCGGGCAAGCGCATCACCACCAGCATGTCGCCGCTGATCGCGCTCAAGGATGGAAAGCCCTTCGCCGCCCTCGGCCTGCCGGGCGGGCTGCGCATCTTCGGCTCCGCCATGCAGGGGATGATCGCGCTGATCGATCACGGCATGACCCTCCAGGAAGCCGTGGAGGCCCCGCGCATCTGGACCCAGGGCGAGGCGCTGGAAGTTGAGGCCGGCATCGCGCCGGAGGTCCGCGCGCGCCTCACCGCGATGGGTCACACGGTCAGCGTGCTGCCGCACGTCGCGGGCGGCATGTGCGGCATCCGTTTCCACGATGACGGCGCGCTGGAGGGTGCCGCCTGCTGGCGCGCCGACGGCACCGCCATCGGCATCGGCGGCGGCCTGGCCCGCGCCGGCGTGCGCTTCTGGCCGGACAAGCCGCGCGGGACCTAATGCCCGCGTGCCGGTAGCGCCGCCGCCTTGTCGTGCTGCGCGAGGCGATCGACCAGGCTCTGGCTCGCCTCGTTCATGCCGATGATCTCGACGGGCAGGTTGTGGTGGCGAAATTTTGTTACCACGCGGTCCAGCGCGTTGATGCCGGTGATGTCCCAGAAATGCGCCGCATGCACGTCGATGACGACGCCCGTGATGCCCTCCTCGCGGAAGTCGAAGGCATTGTGGAATGCCTCCGCGGTCGCGAAGAACAGCTGCCCCGTCACGCGGTAGTGCCGCACGCCCTGCGCATCGAGCGTCGAGGCAACGCCGAAGAAGCGCGAGATCTTCTGGGCGAAGAACAGCCCGCTCAACAACACGCCGACCAGCACGCCCTTGGCCAGGTCGTGTGTCGCGACCACCACGGCCACGGTCGCGAGCATGACGAAGCTGCTCGATTTCGGGTGCACCACCAGCGTGCGGATGGACCGCCACTGGAAGGTGTTGATCGAGACCATGATCATCACCGCGACCAGCGCCGCCATG
>JAZKFA010000217.1:3038-4525 GCA_040386655.1 Pseudomonadota bacterium
ACCCAGGGCCCGAGCACGACGATGAGGAACAGCAGGAACGCGCCCGCCCAGAGGCAGGACAACCGCCCGCGCCCGCCGGAGGAAACGTTGATCACGGATTGCCCGATCATCGCGCACCCCGCCATGCCCCCGAACAGGCCGGAGGTGATGTTGCCAAGCCCCTGTCCCGCGCATTCGCGGTTCTTGTTCGACGTCGTGTCGGTCATCTCGTCGATGATGGATGCCGTCATCAGGCTCTCCAGCAGGCCCACCATCGCGAGCGTCAGGGCGTAGGGCAGGATGATCCGCAGCGTCTCGAAGGTCAGCGGCACGACCGGCAGCGCGAAGAAGGGCAGCTCGCTCGGCAATTCGCCCATGTCACCCACCGTGCGCAACTCCAGCCCCATCGCCATGGAGACGCCGGTCAGCACGATGATGGTGATGAGCGGGGAGGGGACGGCATTCGTCAGCCGCGGCAGCAGGTAGATCATCGCCAGGCCCACCGCGACCATCGCATAGACATACCAGGGCACGCCGATCAGCTCCGGCAGCTGCGCCATGAAGATGAGGATCGCGAGCGCATTGACGAAGCCCGTCACCACGGATCGCGACACGAAGCGCATCAGGTCGCCCAGGCGCAGCGCGCTCGCCCCCAGTTGCAGCAGGCCGGTCAGGATCGTCGCCGCGAACAGGTGGCCGAGCCCGTGATCGCGGACCAGCGTCGTCATCACCAGCGCCGTCGCACCGGTCGCGGCCGAGATCATCGCGGGACGGCCACCGGCGATGGCGGTGATGACCGCAATGCAGAAGGACGCGTAGAGCCCGACCTTCGGATCGACGCCGGCGATGATGGAGAACGCAATGGCCTCGGGGATAAGGGCGAGGGCCACGACGGTGCCGGCGAGCAGGTCGCGCGTGACATTGGGCGACCACTCGGCGCGAAGGCGTTGCAGATTCATCTGGGGACTTTCAGCAATAGCCGCCGGGTGGACGGGGCGCAGTCGGGAAGGAAGACGGTTCGCGTGCGGCCCCTTCAGGGCGGCTTGCCTGATCGCACGATGAGCCTAGGCAGGGTCATGCTGCACCGCAATGGATCGCTCAGCGCTCGCCGCGCGTCCGGCCCTCCACGCGCGCGTCGATGCCGCCGGCCCGCTCGATCGCTTCGGCAATCACATTGACGATCAGCGGCCCGCCGGACGCATCCACGATGACCCGCGCACTGCGCAGCCCCGCATACCCATCGCCGCCACGCGCCAGGAAGTCGATCGTCGCCAGCCGGTAGCGCCGCGCCATCTCGATCGGCGCGCCGCCCACGCTGACCTCGCGCAGCCGGCTGCCGACGGGGTCTCCGGAATCGTAGCTCAGCGTGATGCCCGACACCTGCACCTGTCCTGCTGTTGCAGTGATGCTGCCGCCGGTGTTGGCGCAGGTAACCACAACCTGGTAGTAAGTAGAGGTAGTAAGGTTTGGTGTGGCCATACCCGAGTTGGTACCGTTTGATACAGCGT
>JAZKFA010000217.1:4535-4765 GCA_040386655.1 Pseudomonadota bacterium
CTCAGCGTAATGCCCGAGACCTGCGGATAGCGCCCCGACGGGGATTCGACGGCGGATAGCCCGTGCTCCAGCACGCCCTGCAATTCGGCGCCGGTCAGCTCCAGCAGCACCACCGCATTGCCGAAAGGCATTTCGCTCAGCAGATCGCGGCGGGTGAACTCATGCCCCACGGGGTATTCGCGGTTGCCGCGCAACGCGCCGCCGTTGATCAGGGCCGCATCGGCGTTGAA
>JAZKFA010000218.1:0-4956 GCA_040386655.1 Pseudomonadota bacterium
CAGCAGCGTCGTGGCGAGCGTAAGGGCACGCAGCGCGCATTCCTGGCCGCAGGCCCAGGCTGGCCCACGGAAGGGCGGGTTTCGCGCCGCCCAATCCGCCAGCAGCGCCTCCGCATCCGCCCAATCGCCGGAGGCCGCGAGCGCGGTCAAAGCCGAGAGACGGTTCGTCTCCCAGACCGGGCGGATGTCGCCTGAAGCGAACAGCGGCGTGTCCAGCCCGTGGCGCGCCCCGTCAAAGGGACCATGCCAGTCGATCGCCGGTGCGGCTGCGGCATGGCCGGCGCCGAAGAAACTCCCGGCTGGGCCTGGCGCATCGCGCAGGGCGCGCCGCCCCAGGCCCAGCCGGGCGCCTGCGCTGTGCAGAAGGTGCAGAGCTACTGGCCGGGCGCCAAGCCGTGCCGCCGCATCCAGTCGCAGCACGAAAGACGGGAGGATTGCAATCACACAAACAATTTACGGTTGAATTCTTTGTGAGCAAGGCTTTTTATGGATATGAAACAACCCAAGCGATTCCCGTTGAAAATTGTGGCTTACCCCTGTTTGCACCTGATCATCGGGCTGGTCTCTCTTACACTCTGTTCAAGCACCGTCCTTGCCCAGCCGATCGCGGGGAGCGGCCCGCCCGGCGCCCTGCTGCTGCCGCCCTCGCTGCCGGCCTTCCTGCCCGGCGGCGTGCAGCTGCCGTCACTGCCACCTGCGGCGCAGCAGGAGATCCTGGCGCGCATCCAGCAATCCATGCCGCCACGCCCGGGCGCTGCGGCCGCACCGCCCGCCGCGCCTGCACCCATGCCCATGCCTGCCGCGGCACCTACCCCCGCCCAGCCAACCGAGGAGCCGCTCTCCGCCCTCGAGCGCTTCTTCGCCGTTCGCATGTCCGGCGAGCCGCAGCAGTTGCGCCAGTTCGGCTACGAGACCTTCACCGGCGCGACCGCTACCGCGCCGCCCGGCTTCGGAGCCCTGTCCGAGGACCATCTGATCGGCCGCGACGATGAGCTGATCGTGGCCCTGCGCGGCCGCGTGCGGCAGACCCACACCCTACGCGTGGGCCGCGACGGCATGCTGCTGCTTCCCGACCTCGCGCCCATTGCCGCCGCCGGGCGCTCCATCCGGGAGGTGCGCGCCGATCTGGACGCCCGCGCGCGGCAGGAGATGGGCGGGACCGAGGCCTATCTGAGCTTCGGCGCGCTGCGTCAGATGGGCGTGCTGGTCGCGGGCGAAGTCACGCGCCCGGGCATCCAGTCGATGACGCCACTGTCCACCGTGCTGGACGCGCTCGCCTCGGCGGGCGGCGTGCGCAAGACCGGGTCGCTGCGCGCGGTTCGGATCGACGGGCCGCGCGGCAGCCGCGTGGTCGATCTCTACGCCATCCTGACCGGTGAAGTGGCTTCCCCCGACATCGCGCTGCGCGAGGGCGAGCGGGTGATGGTCCCGGCGCTTGGGGCGGCCATCGCCATCGCCGGGGACGTGACGCGGCCGGGCATTTACGAGCTTCCGGCGGGTGCGTCATTGCTCGGGGTAGCCGATGCGCTGGCGCTCGCCGGCGGTGCGCTGCGGCCGATCGGCAACCGGATGCTGGTCTACCAGGGCGATGCGCAGGGCCGGCGCGTGATTGCCGAGCTCGCCCCCGCCGGGCTGCTGCGGCGCGGCGATGCGATGCGGGTGGCACCGGGCCTCGATGTGGAGACCTCCGGCCTGCGCCTGGTGGGCCATGTGACTGCGCCGATCACGCGCTCGACCGGCGGCGCGACGCGGCTCGCTTCCCTGCTCTCCGGGCGTGATCTGGCGCGCCGAGCGTCCGGCCCGGCAGCGGCGCTTCATCCCCTTCCCGCTGGGCCGCGTGCTGGAAGGCCGCGCCGACCTGCCCTTGCAGGAAGCCGACGAGGTCGTGGTGCTGTCGCGCGCCGACATTGCCTGGCTCGCGAGCCCGCCGGTCCAGCGCGCGCTGCGCGGCGAGATGGGCGAAGGAGCGAATGCCTGTCCCGCGCTGCTGCAGGTGGCGATCGCGGCGCGCGCCTCGCCGGCGCGCTTCGCCCATGCGCGGGGGGCGGGTTTTCCGGACCTTGGCGCACCCGCCTGTCCGGCGATCCTCGCGCGTTATCCCGACCTGCTCGCCTACCTGCTTGACCAATCCGTCGTGCTGACCGGGGAGGCGCGGCAGCCGGGGCTGTATCCGGTGGCCGACGACACCGGGCTGGACGTGGTGATCGCGGCGGCAGGCGGGTTGTCGGACGCGGCCGATCTCGGCGCTGTGGAATTTGCGCGCGAGCCGGCGGAGGCCTCGGGTGCCATCCCGCTGACGCGGATCTCGCTCGACCTGCGCAGCCGGAATTTCGCGGCCGTGCGCCTGTCGCCGCGAGACGCGCTGCGCCTGCCGCGCGGCTTCGCCGACCGCGAGACCGGACCCGTGACGCTGGTGGGCGAGTTCCTGCGCCCCGGCACCTACGACATCCGCCGTGGGGAGCGGCGTTCGGAACTGATCGCGCGCGCCGGTGGCCTGACGCGGGAGGCCTTCCCCTACGGCGCCGTCTTCACCCGCGAGAGCGTGCGCATCCGTCAGCAGGAAGGCTTTGCCCGCACGGCGCGCGAGCTGGAGATGGGCATGGTGCAGGTCGCCGCCGGGCAGGCGGTGGTCGGCACCCGCGGTGGTGCCGTGGACCTTGGCGGCGCGGTCGCGGCCGGGCGCGAACTGGCCAATTCCCTGCGCGAAACGCGCGCGGCGGGGCGGATGGTGGTGGAGGCCAATCCCGTGGTGCTCGCGGGTCGGCCGGAGTTGGATGTGCTGCTGGAACCGGGCGACCTGATCGCCGTGCCCAAGCGGCCGAACGAGGTCACTGTCGTGGGCAGCGTGCTCAACGCCGGCAGCCTGCAGTTCCGCAGCGGCTGGCGCGCGACGGATTATGTGCGCGCGGCGGGTGGGCAGCAGCGCTTCGCCGATGGCGGGCGCGCCTTCATCGTGCTGCCAAACGGGCAGTCGGTTCCCGCAGGATTGGGCTCGTGGCAGCAGGGCGGGCCGCCGGTGCCGCCTGGCAGCCTGGTCGTCGTGCCCCAGGACCCCAGCCCCTATGAGACCTGGGCCTTCGTGCGCGACCTGACGCAGGTGCTCTCCCAGGTGTCGGTGAGTGCCGCGGCCCTGGCGGTGATCACCCGGGGCTCCCGCTGATCCCATCGGCGGCCTGGCGCTGGTGGGTCTGCCTCATGTTGCTGCTGCCGGTCGCCGCGACCGCGCAGGAGACGGGGGGCAATTTCGGCGGCGCCGGGCTGATCGAGATGCCCAATGCGCGGCTGCGCCCGGACGGCACGCTGGAGGCCGCGGCCGCCATCCGCCGCCAGCGGGATTTCTACGCGCTCTCGCTCCAGGCGCTGCCCTGGATGCAGGCGGTGTTCCGCGTGGCGGACCGGCTGAACGCCACCACCGGGCGCGGCGACACCACCGACCGGTCCTTCGACCTGCGCATCCGGCTGTGGGAGGAGGATGCCTTTCTCCCCGCCCTCGCCTTTGGCCTGCAGGATCTGGCGGGGACGGGGATCTACGCCGGCGAATACCTGGTCGCGTCGCGCCGCATCGGGCCGGCGGATTTCACGCTCGGGCTGGGCTGGGGGCGGCTTGGCAGCGGGGGCGATGTCGGCAACCCGCTGCGGTTCGCCGCCTCGGGCTTCACGGTGCGGCCGCGCGATGTCGGGCAGGGCGGCCGGCCTGACCCGCGCGTGTGGTTCCGCGGCCCCGAGGTGTCGCTGTTCGGCGGCGTGGAGATGCAGGTCCCGTGGGTCGAGGGCGTGCGGGTGAAGCTGGAATACTCCGGAGATGAGCGGCGCGACGAGCGCCGGCGGGGTGGCCTCGCGCGGTCGCGGCTGAATGCCGGGGTGCAATGGAGCGACGGGCATTTCGATGCCGGCGTCTTTCTCGTCCACGGCACCGACCTGCTGGTCCGTTTCTCCGCCCGCTTCGATGCGGGGGCGCCGCCGCGCGCGGCACAGCCGGACCCGCCGCCGCTCGATGCCCGCGGCCGTGGTGCGGATGGCGCCGGGCTGGGCGAAGCGCTCGCGGCGCAGGGCTTCCGGCTGCTCGCCTTCGACGTGAATGGCGGCGATGCGGTCATCGCCTTCACCGGCGGGCGCTTCCGGACCCTGGCGCAAACCGTAGGCCGGGTGATGCGCGCGGCCCAGCCCGCGCTGCCGCCTCAGGTCGAGCAGGTAACACTCGCCTGGTGGCGCGACGGGGCGGAGATCGCGCGCGTGCAGGTCTTGCGCGAGGCGATGGAGGCGGCGAGCCTCGGCCATGGCAGCTTCGAGGAGGTGTTCGGCACCGCGCGGCTGCTGCCCCCGGGCAGCCCGCTGCCGCGTGGTGCCACCCCGCCGGGGCTGGGGCTCGACTGGGGAATCGAGCCGCGGCTGCGCATCTCCTTCGGTGATCCGCGCGAGACGTTGCTCTACCAGGCGTCGATCGTCGGTGGGGCGCGGGTCTCGCTCGGTGCTGGCTTCGCCATCGCAGGCAGCCTGCAGCATGCCTTCGCGCAGAACCTCGACCGCGCGGCACCGTCGGACAGCCAACTGCCCCGCGTGCGCAGCGAGGCCGCGCGCTATGCCCATGGCGCCGAGCACCTGGCGATGCCCTCGCTCCATGTGGAGCGCATATCGAGCGTGGCGCCGGACGTCTTCGCCCGGGTCTCGGCTGGCTATCTGGAGCCAATGTTCGCGGGCGTCTCGGGCGAGGTGCTGTGGCGACCGCAGGACCAGCCCTGGGCGATCGGGCTGGATCTCGCCTGGGTGCGGCAGCGCGCCTTCGAACAGGATGGGCGTCTCAGGCGCTACGGTGTGGCGACCGGGCACGTGTCCCTGCACGCCGACCTGCCCTTGTGGAACCTGCACGCGACGGTGCGGGCAGGGCGCTACCTGGCCGGTGATTGGGGCGGCACGCTGGAACTCGCCCGCCGCTTCGATTCCGGGATCGAGGTCGGC
>JAZKFA010000219.1:0-13358 GCA_040386655.1 Pseudomonadota bacterium
CAAGGGCGGGAAGGCGGCGCCGCGCGCCTCCATCATGCGCTGGAAGGCCAGCATGGCGGGGTCCCAGCGGGGATCGTCGGGCATCGGTGCCGTCTCCTTGTTTGGCGCAAGGTTGAATCCGCAACACATCGCGGCGCAAGGTCCCGGCCATGGCCGACCCTGATCTTCTCTCACTGCGGCGCAAGCCTGGCTTTTCCGATGCGGCGCTGCTGCGACCGAAAAGCGTCGCACTGATAGCGGAGGGCGATGATCCTGTGGCCGCGCTGCTCGCGCGCAACATGGCCGCGGGCGGCTTCACGGGTCGGCTGTTCGCGGTGGGCATGGCGGCCGAGGGATTCGAGGCGGCGGCGGACATCGCGTCGCTGCCGGTCGCGCCGGACCTGGCCGTGCTGTGCGTGCCGGCCGCGGGGCTGGAGGCGGCGATGGTCGCACTCGCCGCATGCGGCTGCTTCGCGGCGGTCTGTCCCGGCGCGGCGCCGGAGCTGCAGGCGATCGCGGCGCGCACCGGCGTGCGGGCGATGGGGCAGGGCAGCTTCGGCCTGGCGGTGCCGGCGATCGGGCTGAACGCCACGCTGTCGCACCTCGCCCCCCGCCGCGGGCGGCTGGCGCTGGTCACGCAATCCTCGGCCCTCGCGCGCGCGGTGATCGACTGGGCGGAGGCGGAAAACCTGGGCTTCTCCCTCATCGCGGGCATCGGCGGCAATGCGGATATCGGCTTCGCGACGGTGCTGGACTGGCTCGCACGGGACACCGCCACGGGGGCGATCCTGCTCGACATCCGGCGCATCCGGGAGCCACGGCGCTTCATCTCCGCCGCACGCGCGGCGGCGCGGACGCGGCCGGTGGTGGCGTTGCGCGCAGGGGGGCGGCTGCTCGATGCCTCCGGGCTCAGCGATGCCGTGATGGGGGCGGCATTGCGCCGCGCTGGGGTGTTGCGCGTGGCCGGGCTCGAGGACCTGCTCGCGGCCGCCGAGACGCTGGCTCGCGTCCGCTCGGTGAGCGGCGCGCGGCGGGAAGGCATTGCGGTGGTCGCGAACGGCACCGGCATGGCGCACCTGGCGGCGGACGCGATCCTCGCCGGCGGCGGACAGCTCGCCCCGGTGTCGCCGGACGCCGTGGCCGCACTCGGCATGTGCCTGCCCGAGGGGGTGGCCGTGCGGAACCCGTTGATCCTTGGCCCGGCCAGCGCGATGCGCCTGGGCGAGGCGGCGGTGATGCTCGCCGGCCTGCACGAGGTCGGCACCGTGGTTGCCCTGCACGCCCCCATGCCTGGCGAGAATGCCGGTGCGATGCGGGAGGCGCTGACGGCCGCCGCCCGGGCCACCCGCGCCGCGCCCATCCTGGTCGGCTGGGCCGGGCAGGCCACCGGCGGGGCCGAGCGCTCCTCGCTCGCCGATGCCGGCATAGCGGTGTTCGACACGCCCGAGGCCGCGGTGCGCGGGGCGCTGCACCTGGCCGCCGACCGCCGCAACCGCGCCGCGGCCGCCGAATTGCCGCCAGCCGATATCCTGGAGGTGGCGCCCGAGCGCGCCGTGGTCGCTCGCATCATCGCCCTGCTGCGCGCCGAGGACCGCCTCGCGATGCGCGAGGAGGAGGCGCTGGCCGCGCTCCCCGCCTATGGCTTGCCCACGGTGCCGGGCCGCGCCGCGCCGGGCATCGAGGAAGCCGTCGCGGCGGCGGAGATGCTGCGCTTCCCGGTGGTGCTGAAGGCCGTGGCGCCGGGGTTGCGGTACAAGAGCGAGGTCGGCGGCGTGGCGCTGAATCTGGCCTCCGCCGCGGCAGTGCGCGAGGCTGCACGCGCCATGGCCGAGCGCATCACCGCGCTCACCGGCTACCTGGTGCAGCGCCAGGCGGCGGCGGGGCTGGAGCTGCGCCTGCGCCTGGGCGACGACGCCATGTTCGGCCCCTGGATCGGCTTCGGGCGCGGCGGGACGGCGGCCGATATCGACCCGGACGAGGGTTTCGACCTGCCGCCGCTGAACCGCACGCTGGCGCTGGCCCTTATGGCCCGCACGCGCGGCGCGCGGCTGCTCGACGGCTATCGCGACCGCCCCCCCACCGATCGCGCTGCCATCGCCGATGCGCTGGTCCGCCTTGCCCAGATCGCCGTGGATTTCCCCGAGATCGCGGCGCTCACCATCAACCCGCTGGTGGCAAGCGGTGAGGGGGTGCTGGCACTCGACGCCTCGCTGACCTTGCGTCCGCCCGGCGAGCGCGCGCGGCTGTCGATCCCGCCTTATCCCTCCGGCCTCGCGAGCCTGTGGACCGGGCGGGATGGCGGCGTGCTGACGATCCGACCGATCCGCCCCGAGGATGCGGGGAGCCTGGGTGATTTCTTCCACTCACTGAGTGCCGAAGATATCCGGCGACGCTTCTTCTCGGCGCTGAAGGACCTCTCGCCGGCGATGCGGGCGCGGCTGACCCAGATCGACTACGACCGCGAGATGGCGCTGGTCGCCACGCGCCCCGGCGAGGCCGGTGCGGATGCGATCCTGGGCGTCGCGCGGCTGATCCGCGAACCCGGCAGCGCACGTGGCGAATTCTCGGTGGTAGTGGCGGGCGCGCTGAAGGGCCAGGGACTCGCGCGGACGCTGATGACGCGTATCCTCGAATGGGGCCGCGCGGAGGGCCTTCGCGAGGCGGTGGGCCAGGTGCTGTCCGACAACGCGCCCATGCTCGCCTTCATGCGGGCACTGGGCTTCACCATCCACCACTTGCCCGAGGAGGAGGGCGTGGTGGAGGCGCGGCTTACGCTATAGCGACTTCCTTGAGCAGCGAGCGCAGCCGTTCGGCCGCCGCCTCGCCCTTGAGCGCGTCGCGCCAGGCGGCCTCGGTCACGCGCTGGTGGATGGCGACCGCATCCTCGCCCGCGGTGATCATGGCGACGCCGATGCCGCCGGCCGGTGCCGCATCGGGCGGGAAAGGGCCGGTGACGACGTGGGAGCGTTCGCGCCCGCGCAGCAGGATGAAGCCGGCGGCCGGTTCGGGGCCGGCGATGACGCCGATCTGGACGCCGATCGGGCCGCCCTGCATCAGTTCGGCCAGGTGCTCGATCTCCATCCGGGCGGCGTGACGGCAGCGCGCACGCACCCGGTCGGACAGGCGATGGCCGGCGCAGAGACCGTCATGGAGCAGGCGGCGCAGCGCGCTCTCGCCCAGCAGGGCCGTGATGGTGGGCTTGCGTTCGGCATGCAGGCGCCGACGCGCCTGGATCAGCCCGAGCAGCTGGTCCGCCGCGGCCCGCGCCTGGGCGCGTTCGCCGCTGGCCTCGGCCAGTTCCGTCCAGGCCTCGGTCAGAGCGCCTTCAAGGCCCTCGGTCGCGACCTGCAGGCACAGCGCGCCGCCGGCGAGCAGGATCTGGTCGGCCTGTTCCTCGGTCTGGCGCAGGCGTTCCTGGAAGCCGGCCGGACGGGCAAAATACTCGACGCCGATGCCCAACAGGGACAGAGGCGAGATTTTCAGCAGTTCCGCGAGGCGCCGGATGGTGTCCAGCTTGATGACCTCGCCCTTCTCGTAGCGGTACAAAGCCGCACGGGAGACGCCGAGGCGGGCGGCGATTTCCTCCGCCCGCAGCCCTGATTCAAGCCGGTAGCTGCGCAGCTGCTGGCCAATATCCGCAAAGCGCATGCTGATCTCCGAATGCCGGGCGAGAGGCTGTAGTGGCGTAACGCGGTGTCGATTGTTGTGAGACGCGTCCCACAGCGAGCCACGCAGTGGAGTTTGCGGACCTTTTTCGTGATAAGCAAGCGGTCATCGCGTCTCCGTGAACAACCGCTTAAGCGTCGCCAGCCTCCTTCCGGACAGTATGCGAAGCAAGCGTTTCAAGTGCCTTGACCATGGCAGAATGATCCCAGTCCGCCCCACCCAGGCCGGCGCAGGCCGAGAACAATTGTTGGGCATTTGCCGTCCCCGGCAATGCGAGTCCAAGTTCCCGGCCCGACTGCAACGCAAGGTTGAGGTCCTTCTGGTGCAGCCGAATCCGAAAGCCGGGCGCGAAGGTGCCCTTGATCATCCGCTCGCCATGCACCTCGAGGATGCGAGAGGTGGCGAGGCCGCCCATCAGCGCCTGGCGCACCTTGGCCGGGTCGGCCCCCGCCTTGGAGGCGAACAGCAGGCCCTCGGCCACCGCCTCGATGGTGAGTGCCACGATGATCTGGTTGGCGACCTTGCAGGTCTGCCCGGCGCCATTCTCCTCCCCCACCAGGGTGACGTTCTTGCCCATCAGCGCAAAGACCGGCTCGGCGCGGGCGAAGGCGGCGGCCGAGCCACCCACCATGATGGTCAGGCTCGCGGCCTTGGCCCCGACCTCCCCACCGGAGACGGGGGCGTCGAGATACTCGCCGCCCTGAGCTTTGATGCGCTCAGCGAAAACCTTGGTCGCGGTCGGGCTGATCGAGGACATGTCGATGACCAGGCTGCCCGGCTTCAGGCCCGCCGCGACGCCCTGCGGGCCGAACAGCACCGCTTCCACGTCGGGCGTATCGGGGACCATCAGGATGATGATCTCGGAGGCGGCGGCGACCGCGGCGGCGTCGGCGACCACCGTGGCACCGGCCCGGTCCTCGGCGGTCAGGCTCGCGCGCTCGGGGACGATGATGGTGTGGCCGCCGGTGCGGAGGTGGCCCGCCATGGGCCGCCCCATGATGCCGAGGCCGATGAATCCGATCTGCATGGGAATGCTCCTGCTCAGAAGGCTATGAGGCAATGGAATGCGCGAAAGGACGCGCGTTGTGCGCGAACTCAGGCGCGGTAGGGGGCGAACCAGCCGAGCCCGGCCACGGTGTCGCCCTTGGGACGGTATTCGCAGCCGATCCAGCCGCGGAAGCCCAGCGAGTCGATGGTCTCGAAGACGAAGGGCCAGTTGACCTCGCCGGTGCCAGGCTCGTTGCGGCCGGGATTGTCGGCGACCTGCATGTGGGCGATCAGCGGCAGGTGCTTCTCGACGCGCTTGACGATGTCGCCCTCCGTGATCTGGCAGTGATAGAGGTCGAACTGCATCCCCAGCTTCTCCGGCCCGACGGCGTGGATGATTGCGGCCGCCTGGTCGGTGGTGTTGAGGAAGAAGCCGGGAATGTCGCGATGGTTGATCGGCTCGATCACCGGCTTCACGCCGGACCTGCCGCATTCCTCCGCCGCCCAGGCAAGGTTGGCGCCATAGGTCGCAGTCAGCGTGTCGTGCGCAACGCCGGCCGGGGCGAGGCCCGCCATCACGTGCAGGCGCGGGCATTCCAATGCTGTCGCATACTCCAGCGCCTTGAAAATCGCGTCGCGGAACTCGCTTTGGCGGCCGGGCAGGGCGGCCATGCCGCGCTCGCCATTGGTCCAGTCGCCCGGGGGCGCGTTGAACAGAACCTGCGCGAGGCCGTTATCCTTCAGCCGCGTGGCGATCTCGGCGGCGGGGTGGTCATAGGGAAAGAGAAATTCCACGGCTTCGAAGCGCGCCTTCCGCGCCGCGGCGAAGCGGTCCAGGAAAGGAATTTCGCCGAACATCATCGACAGGTTCGCAGCAAAACGTGGCATGGCAGTTCCCTCCTGAGCGCAAAGGCTAGGCGGGCCGCGCGCGCCGCGCCAGGGGCAGGGGAGCGCGC
The DNA here is from genome assembly GCA_040386655.1 of Pseudomonadota bacterium. Classification (GTDB taxonomy): domain Bacteria; phylum Pseudomonadota; class Alphaproteobacteria; order Acetobacterales; family Acetobacteraceae; genus Plastoroseomonas. The sequence goes on from JAZKFA010000219.1 coordinate 5,589, forward strand.
AGGCCTCGATTCAACGACGGGGTTCCCCCGGCCCGCGTGATAAAGGGTGGGGATTGGCGGCCTTCTTCTTGCCTGCCATGAGAGTGCCGGACACCCGTCAAGGCGGCGAGGCGCCGCCGCTGGCCGGCGAGAGGTTGGAGATCGATGGAGACTGAACGTCTGAAACCGGCCCGCCTCATCGGCATCGGCGCGCTCGCGGCACTCGGAGTCGCGTGCTTCCTGGTGCTCAAGCCATTCATCTCGGCGCTGCTCTGGGCCGCGATCCTCGCCTACACCACCTGGCCTGTCTTCCGGCTGCTGCGCGAGCGCCTGCGCCTGTCTCCGGGGACGGCAGCGGTGGTTATGTGCACGGCGGAATTCCTGCTGATCGGCCTGCCCCTGGTCCTCGCAGCCCCGACCCAGCGCGAGGATATCGACGGGCTGCGCGGCGCGATCGAGCGCCTGTTCACCACGGGCATCCCCAATTTCGGCACCTGGGCGAGCAATCTGCCCTATATCGGGCCGACGATCGCCGGGCTGATCGGCCAGGTGGACCTCGATTTCACCGGCCTGTTCGACCTGGTGAAGCCCTATGTCGGCAATGTCGCGCAGCTGGTCCTGGGCTTCCTGCTCTCGGTGCTGTCGGGCCTGGCCGAGCTGCTGGTGGCCATCCTCCTCGCCTTCTTCTTCTACCGTGACGGCCCCGCCATGGCCGCGCGCGTGGAGGCGCTGGTCGTGCGCATCGGCGGCGCGGATGCGGTGCGCCACATCACCCTCGTGGGCAACGTGACCACGGGCGTAGTGTGGGGCCTGATCGGAACGGCTGTCGCGCAGGGCATCATGACCGCGCTGGGCCTCTGGATTGCGGGCGTGCCGCAGCCGGTGCTGTTCGGCATCGTGGCCGGGGCGATCTCGATCCTGCCGGTTGGCGCGCCGGTGGTATGGATCCCGGCGGCCATCTGGCTGTTCGTCCAGGGATCGACCGGGTGGGGCATCTTCATGGTGATCTACGGCGCGCTGGCCATCTCATCGATCGACAACATCATCCGCCCCATGATGATCAGCCGAGGCGCCGACCTGCCCTTGCTGCTGACCGTGCTGGGCGCGCTCGGCGGCGTCTTCGCCTTCGGCTTCCTGGGCCTGTTCCTCGGGCCGGTGGTGCTCGCGGTCGGCTATGTGCTGGTGCTGGAATTCGCCACGGGGCGGAAAGTCGCGCCCGCGGATTGAGGCCTTTCCCGCGCCCGGCGCGCTGGGCTAAGGGGAGGTTCGCGCTCATCGGCAATGGGGGTCTTCATGCGGCACTGGTTCCTGGCGGCCTTCATGGCCACCCTGCTCGGCGGCACCATGGCCGAGGCCCGCACCGTGCGCTGGGCCGCCTCCGGCGACCCGAACACGCTCGATCCGCACAGCCAGAATGTCGGCACCGTCGCGATGGTGCTGCAGCAGATCTACGACACGCTGATCACCCGCACCGAAACGCTGGGCCTAGCACCCGGTCTCGCGCTCACCTGGGAGCAGGCCGAGCCGAACCGCTGGCGCCTCACCTTGCGTGAAGGCGTGCGCTTCCATGAGGGCGAGGCCTTCACCGCCGATGACGTGGTGTTCTCGCTGACCCGGGCGCTCGCACCCACCTCCAATTTCGGCATCTATGTCGACACCATCGAGAGCGTGCGCGAGGCCGGCCCCTTCGCCGTCGATATCATCACCAAGACGCCCGACCCGATCCTGCCGAACAAGCTCGCCTCGGTCTTCATGATGTCGCGCAGCTGGTCGGAGCGAAACAACGCTGCCCGCCCGCAGAACACGCGCGCCCGTGAAGAGATGCACACCGTCCGCAACACCAACGGCACCGCCGCCTTCCGCATGACCGTGCGCGAGCCCGACGTGCGCACGGTTTTGACGCGCAACGACGCCTGGTGGGGCTGGCGCGAGGCCTCCAGCGCGAACGCCAACGTTACCGAGATCATCTTCCGCCCCATCGGGTCCGACCCCACGCGCGTCGCGGCCCTGCTGTCGGGCGAGGTCGACTTCGTGCTCGATCCGCCCTTGCAGGACCTCGCGCGGCTGCGCGCTGCGCAGGGCATCCGCGTGGTCGAAGGGCCGGAGGTGCGCACCATCTTCCTCGCCTTCGACACCTTCCGCGAGGAGCTGCTGTACTCCGACGTGCGCGGGCGCAACCCGTTCCGCGACGTGCGCGTGCGCCAGGCGCTCTACCACGCGATCGACATCGCCGCGATCAACCGCACGACCATGCGCGGGCAGTCGGTGCCCACCGGCACGCTGTTCCCGCCCCAGGTCAATGGCTACGTCCAGGCGGAGGATGTGCGCCTGCCCTTCGACGCCGCCCGCGCCCGCGCGCTGCTGACCGAGGCCGGCTTCCCGCAGGGCTTCGGCATCACGCTCGACTGCCCGAACAATCGCTACATTAATGACGAGCAGATCTGCCAGGCGATCGCGGCCATGTGGGCGCGCGTGGGTGTACGCACGCAGCTCAACGCCATGCCGCTGGCACCCTTCTTCGCCAAGATCCAGCGTGACGACACCTCCGCCTACCTGCTGGGTTGGGGCGTTCCCACGCTCGATGCGCTGTATTCCTTCCAATCGCTGCTGGCCACGCGCAACGGGGCGCAGGGTGACGGCATCTGGAACTACGGGCGGTACTCGAACGCGGCGCTGGATACGCTGATCCAGCGCATGAAGGTCGAGTCCGGCGCCGCCCGCCAGGCCACCATCGCCGAGGCGCTGCGCCTGGTGCGCACGGACGTGCCGATCATCCCGCTGCATCACCAGATGATCCCCTGGGCGATGCGCAGCAACATCGCCATCCCGCACATGGCGAACAACCAGCCGTACTTCCGCTGGGCGCGGGTGGAGTGAGCGCAACAGTCATGAAGCATGACTGCTGGATGTTTGCGTGCCCTCAGGCGGCAGGCGCCGCCGTCACGCCGAAGGCGTGCCTTCGTCACGACGGCGGCTTGCCTCGCCGCACGAGCGGCGTTCGCCCCTTCGGGCTCGCGGCCCGCATCCCCGGCCGAAGGACGAGACGCGGATCAACTCGGTCTGTACCGCTGTTCGACCTGTCCAGGGGCGCCAGCTGATGTTCGCCTTCGTCGTCTCGCGCATCCTGCAATCGGTGCCGGTCCTCGTCGTCGTCGCGCTGATCAGCTTCGCGATGTTCGCGTATGTGGGCGATCCCGTCTCGATCATGCTCGGGCAGGATTTCACCGAGGCGCAGCGCACCGCGCTGGTCGCGGAGCTGGGGCTCGACCAGCCCTTCTTCGTGCAGTTCGCGCGCTTCGCCGGCAATGCCTTGCAGGGCGAGTTCGGCCTGTCCTACCGCCTCTCGCGCCCGGTCGCGCAACTCATCGCGGAACGCGCGCCGGCGACGCTTGAGCTGGCCTTCTGCGCGGCGGGTGTTGCACTGCTCGTGGGCGTCCCGATGGGCGTCTACACCGGGCTGTACCCGCGCTCGATCATCAGCCGCGCCTTCCTGACCTTCAGCCTGATCGGCGTGAGCCTGCCGACCTTCCTTATTGGCATCCTGCTGATCCTGGTCTTCGCCGTCTGGCTCGGCTGGCTGCCGAGTTTTGGACGGGGCGACACCGTCCAGCTGGGCTGGTGGAGCACGGGTTTCCTGACGCGGAGCGGGCTCAAGGCGCTGATCCTGCCCTCGATCACGCTGGGGCTGTTCCAGCTCACCTTGATCATGCGGCTGGTGCGGTCGGAGATGATGGAGGTCCTGCGCGCGGACTACATCAAGTTCGCACGCGCGCGGGGCCTCACCAACCGCGCGATCAATTTCGGGCATGCGCTGAAGAACACGCTGGTGCCCGTGATCACCGTGGTCGGGCTGCAGCTGGGCGCGATCATCGCCTTCGCCATCGTCACAGAGACGGTGTTCCAGTGGCCGGGGATGGGGCTGCTGTTCATCCAGTCAGTGGGCTCGGCCGACATCCCGGTCATGGCGGCCTACCTGCTGCTGATCGCCTGCCTGTTCGTCACCATCAATCTGATCGTCGACCTGCTCTACTACGCCGTCGATCCGCGGCTGCGCGCCGGCCGCGGCAAGGGACACTGAGTCCATGGCGAATGCCCTCGCGCGGCTGCGCGATTCCGACATCTGGTATTCCTTCACGCGATCGCCCGTCACGGTGGTGTCGGCAATCGTCGCGCTGGTCTGCGTGGTGACGTCGGTCGCAGCACCGCTGATCGCGCCGCACAATCCGTTCGACCTCGCGACGCTGAACCTGATCGACGCCTTCAAGCCGCCCGCCTGGATCGAGGAAGGCGAGGGCGGCTACCTGCTGGGCACCGACGACCAGGGGCGCGACGTGCTCTCGGCTATCCTGTACGGCGCGCGCATCTCGCTGCTGGTGGGGTTCGCGGCGACCATCTTCGCGGCCCTGGTGGGGGTGAGCGTCGGCCTGCTCGCGGGCTTCCTCGGCGGCACGGTCGATGCGGTGCTGATGCGTATCGCGGACATCCAGCTGACCTTTCCCTCCATCCTGGTCGCGCTCCTGGTCGATGGCATCGTCCGCGCCGCCGTGCCACGCGAGGTGCATGACCAGATCGCGCTGTTCGTCGTGATCGTCGCCATCGGCATCAGCGAGTGGCCGAAATTCGCGAGGCCCGTGCGCGGCTCGACCATGGTCGAGCGCAACAAGGAATACGTGCTCGCCGCGCGCGTGATCGGCGTTTCCTCGTTCCGCATCATGACCGGGCATGTGCTGCCCAATGTGCTCGGGCCGGTGCTGGTGATCGCGACGCTGAACCTCGGCCTCGCGATCCTGTCGGAGGCGACGCTGTCCTTCCTCGGCGTGGGCGTGCCGCCGACGCAGCCTTCGCTCGGCACCCTCATCAGAATCGGCAATGACTTTTTGTTCAGCGGCGAGTGGTGGATCACCATCTTCCCCGGCATCTCGCTGGTCATCATGGTGCTGTCGGTCAACCTGTTGGGGGATTGGCTGCGCGACGCGCTCAATCCCAGGCTCCGCTGATGTCCGCCATTCTCGAAGTGCGCGACCTGCGCGTGGAATTCCCGACGCGTCGCGGCACGCTGGTCGCGCTCGACAGCGTGTCCTTCTCGATCGAACCCGGCGAGGTGCTGGGCGTCGTCGGTGAATCCGGTGCCGGCAAGTCGATGACGGGGGCGGCGATCATCGGCCTGCTGGAGCCGCCCGGGCGCATCGCTGGCGGGCAGATCCTGCTGCAGGGCAAGCGCATCGACAATCTCCGCTACGAGCAGATGCGCCGCATCCGGGGACGCGAGATTGGCGCCATCTTCCAGGACCCGCTGACCACGCTGAACCCGCTCTACACCGTCGGCGACCAGCTGGCCGAGACGATGCTCACCCACCTGCCCATCACGCCGGCCGAAGCCAACCGCCGCGCGATCGAGTGGCTGGAACACGTCGGCATCCCCGCGGCCGCCCAGCGGGTGCAGAGCTACCCGCATGAATTCTCCGGCGGGATGCGCCAGCGCGTGGTGATCGCGCTCGCCCTCTGCGCCGAACCCAAGCTGATCGTCGCCGATGAGCCGACCACCGCGCTCGACGTCTCAATCCAGGCGCAGGTGATCGCGCTGCTCAAGGGCCTCGCGCGCGAGAAGGGGACGGCGATGATGCTCGTCACCCACGACATGGGCGTGATCGCGGAGACGGCGGACCGCGTGGCAGTGATGTATGCCGGCCGCATCGCCGAGATCGGTCCCGTTCGCGACGTGGTGCAGAACCCGCAGCACCCCTACACGGCCGGGCTCATGGCCTCGATCCCGCCGCTCGACCGCCGCGTGGAACGGCTTGCGCAAATCGATGGCGCGATGCCGCGGCTGTCGGCCATCCCCCAGGGCTGCGCCTACAATCCGCGCTGCCCGAAGGTCTTTTCGCGCTGCGCGGTGGAGCGGCCGGAGCTGCTCGACGCCGGCGCCACCCAGGCCGCGTGCTGGCTGCACGCCAAGGCGATGACCGATGCCTGACCCCGCCCCTTTCGTCGAGGCGCGCGACCTCGCGCGCTATTTCGATGTCTCACGCCCCCCGCTGCAACGGCTGCTGACCCGCGAGGGCAAGCGCACACTTCGGGCGGTGGATGGGGTATCCTTCGTTATTCCCAAAGGCACCACGCTGTCGCTCGTGGGTGAATCCGGCTGTGGCAAATCCACCGTCGCGCGGCTGATCGTGGGGCTGTATGCGCCCACCGCCGGGCGGGTGCTGTTCGACGGGCAGGACCTGCGCAAGGCGCGCGCCGCGGCCTCCCAGCGCCGGCGCATGCAGATGATTTTCCAGGATCCCTACGCCAGCCTGAACCCGCGCTGGCGCGTGGCGGATATCGTCGCCGAACCCATCCGCGCCTTCGGGCTGGAGAAGGATGCGGATGCGGTGCGCGCGCGCGTCGGTGCGCTGCTGACGCAGGTCGGGCTGGCGCCGCAGGATGGGGTGAAATTTCCGCATGAATTCTCCGGCGGCCAGCGCCAGCGAATCTCGATCGCACGCGCGCTCTCGTCCAATCCGGAATTCCTGGTCTGCGACGAGCCGACCTCCGCGCTCGACGTCTCGGTCCAGGCGCAAATCCTGAACCTGATGATGGACCTGCAGCGCCGGCTTGGCCTGACCTACCTTTTCATCAGCCACAACCTCGCGGTCGTGAGGCAGGTGAGCGACACGATCGGCGTGATGTATCTCGGCCGCCTGGTCGAGGTGTCGCCGGCGGAGACGCTCTTCACGGCGCCCCAGCACCCCTACACGCGCGCCCTCATGGAAGCGATCCCGGACATGGCGATGACGGGCCGCGCCCGCACGCCCGTGGGTGGCGAAGTGCCGAGCCCCATCAGCCCGCCGCCAGGCTGCGCCTTCCACCCGCGTTGCCCGCTCGCCAACGAGCGCTGCCGCACCGAGCGCCCCGAACTCCTCGCCGCCGGCGCGGCCATGGTCGCCTGCCACGCCGTGCAGGAAGGCCGCGCGAACGCGATGCCGGAGGCCGCATGACCTATTGCGTCGGGCTGTATCTCGAAGACGGGCTGGTGATGCTGTCGGACACGCGGACCAATGCGGGCATCGACCACATCTCCACCTTCTCTAAGATGCATGTCGCGGAATACCCCGGCGACCGCGTGATCTGCATGCTCTCGGCCGGCAACCTCGCGATCAGCCAGGCGGTCTGGAGCAGGTTGGAGGAAGGCGTGATGCTCGATGGCTTCCGCCAAACGCTCGGCGGCGTGCCGACCATGTTCCGCGCGGCCCAGCTCGCGGGTGCGGCGGTGCGCGAGGTCTATGCGGCGGACGGGCCGACCATGTCGTCGCAGGGCATTTCCTTCGACGTGTCCCTGCTTGTCGGTGGGCAGATCGCGGGGCAGCCGCACCGGCTGTTCCTGATTTACGCCGCGGGCAACTTCATCGAGGCGACGGTTGATACACCCTTCCTGCAGGTGGGCGAGCTGAAATACGGCAAGCCCATCCTCGATCGCGTGGTGCACCACGACACCTCGCTGATGGATGGCGTGAAGCTCGCGCTCATCAGCATGGATTCGACGCTGCGGTCGAACCTGACGGTGGGGCTGCCGCTCGACCTGATGGTGCTGCACCGGGACGCGCTGGCGGTGGGCTTCCGCAAGCGCATCACCGAGGACGAGCCCTATTTCCGCTCCGTGCGGGAAGGCTGGTCGAACAGCCTGCGCGACGCGTATAGGGCGATGCCGTCGCCCGAATGGGCGCTCTGACGAAGGCGCCCGAATGGGCGCTCTGACGAAGGCGTCCGACTGGGCGCTCTGACGAAGGCGTCCGAATGGGCGCTCTGACG
>JAZKFA010000220.1:0-406 GCA_040386655.1 Pseudomonadota bacterium
TGGGGTCCGTCAGGTTGGGGGCGCGGGCGCGTCGATGGCGCGGGCACGGGCGAGGGCAGGGCGCGTATCGAGCGCGGCGAGGTAGGCGACGGTGGCAGGCGAGGGCTGGTGCATGCCCCAGCCGACGACCCATTGCAGCAGGGAGCCGATGAAGAGGTCCGGCACGGTGCAGGCGGTACCCAGCAGGAAGGGGCCGCCGAAGGCCGCGATCTGAGCGCCGATGCGCGCGACGGCGGTGTCGAAATCAGGCCAGCCGGCCATGCCCGGGCGCGGAGGTTCGGCGCGCGGGAAGGCCTTGTCCATCAGCGCAGGCTCCATCACCGCGGCACCATAGGCCAGGTAGGTGGCATAGGCGGCGCGCTCACGCGTGCCGATTGCGGGGACCAGCGGGCCGGGCAGCGCATCG
>JAZKFA010000220.1:450-8898 GCA_040386655.1 Pseudomonadota bacterium
CCGGCAGCTTGCCGCCGGGATTGATCGCGAGGAACTCGGGGCGTTTGTGGGTTCGCTGGGACAGGTCGTGCGGAATGATGCCGTAGTCGGCGCCCAACTCCTCCAGCAGCCACAGGATGCGGAAGGAGCGGGTTTTGGGCGCGTGATGGAGCATGAAGCGGGGCATGTCAGTCTCCCTTCACGAAGCGGGTGCCGAGGACGCGCGGCGCCGCTCCGTCACGGCGCCGCCGGGCCTCAGCCTGCCTTCTTCAGCAGGCTGCCGGCGCCCAACTCCTCGTTGAAGCAGCGCTGATAATACTCGCTCACCGTTTGGCGCTCCGCCTCGTCGCACTTGTTGAGGAAGGACAGGCGGAAGGCGAAGCCGATATCGCCGAAGATCTTGGCGTTCTCGGCCCAGGTGATGACCGTGCGCGGCGACATGACCGTGGAGATGTCGCCCGCGATGAACCCGGCGCGGGTGAGGTCGGCCAGGGCCACCATCGCCTCGACCTGCTTCTTCATCTTGGGGTCGCCCTCGACGCCCATCTTCGCGAGCACGATCGACGTCTCCTGCGCATGAGGCAGGTAGTTCAGCGTGGCGACGATGTTCCAGCGGTCCATCTGGCCTTGGTTGATCTGCTGGGTGCCATGGTACAGGCCGGTCGTGTCGCCCAGGCCTACGGTGTTCGCGGTCGAGAACAGGCGGAAGCACGGATGCGGCCGGATGACGCGGTTCTGGTCGAGCAGCGTCAGCTTGCCCTCGACTTCGAGCACGCGCTGGATCACGAACATCACGTCCGGGCGGCCGGCATCGTACTCGTCGAACACCAGCGCGCAGGGGTGCTGCAGCGCCCATGGCAGGATGCCCTCGCGGAACTCGGTGATCTGCTTGCCGTCCTTGAGGACGATCGCGTCCTTGCCGATCAAATCGATGCGGCTGATGTGGCTGTCGAGATTGACGCGGATGCAGGGCCAGTTGAGCCGTGCGGCCACCTGCTCGATATGCGTCGACTTGCCGGTGCCGTGATAGCCCTGGACCATCACGCGGCGGTTGAAGGTGAACCCCGCCAGGATAGCGAGCGTGGTCTCCTTGTCGAACCGGTAGGAGGTGTCGATCTCGGGCACGTGCTCCGTACGGAGCGAGAAGGCGGGAACGTCGAGGTCGATATCAATACCGAAGACGTCGCGCGCCTTCACCGTGATGTCGGGCGCGTCGATCGCCGCGGTGGGGCGGATGTCGGGCAGGGTCGCGACCTTGTTCATCTGTGTCCGTTGCTCTGAGCTTGATTGTGACGAGTGTAGGGTGTTCAGGCGAGCGAGGCTACCCGGCGGGCGCCCCGGCCGAATGGGCCGTCGCCGGCCGCTCCTGCAGCCGCTTGCGGAGCAGTGAATAGGCGCGGTTGATATCCTTCAACTTCTCCTCGGCGTCGCGGTTGCCGCCATTCGCGTCGGGGTGAAATTGCTTGGCAAGATCCTTGTAGCGCGCCTTGAGCACAGGCTGGTCCGTCGGCCAGACCAACCCCATCACATCGAGGGCGGCGCGCAGCTCGGGCGGGGTCTCGTCGCGCGGCGAGGCGCGGTTCATGTCCGCATGGGTCGCATAGGTGAACAGGCCCAGCGGGTCGCGCAGCAGGGCAGGGTCGATCCGCCCGCCGAGCCGACCCAGCGGCCAGGTCGGGCGCTGCCAGCCGGTGTCGGAGCGGATCTCGTGCTCGATTTCGGCGGGGCCCAGGCCTTTGTAGAAATCCCAGGCGGCATTGTAGGCGCGCACATGCGCCAGGCAGAACCACTTGTAGTCGTTCAGCCGCCGCCGGTCCGCGGGCGCACGATATTCGCCGGGCTCCGGACACCCGGGCTGGTCACAGGGACGCGGCGGGGGCGGGGGCTCGGCCATGAAGCTTCCCGAGCGGGGTCCGCGTTTGGCCATGATGCGGTTATGGGCGCCGCGGGCAGGGTCCGCAAGGCGAGCACAGGACAAGGCAGCGTGGTGGACAGCGCCGCCAAGGGGGCCAAGATGGCGGGCATGGACACGCGCAAGGACCGAATCGAACGCACCCTGTTGCAGGCCTTCCCGGCCGCACGGGTGCATGTGGAAGATGACAGTGCGAAGCATGCCGGCCATGCCGGCGCGCAGCCCGGCGGTCAGACGCATTACTCCGTGACGGTGGTCGCGGAAGCGTTTGCCGGGCAGGGGCGCCTGGCGCGGTCGCGCGCCGTGCACGCGCTGCTGGCCGAGGAGTTCGCGGCCGGGCTGCATGCCTTGGCGCTGACGCTGCGCACGCCCGAGGAAGCGGCACGCGATGGCTGAGGAGGCGGCGCCTTCGGACGCCTTGGGCTGGCTTCACCTGGCCCATGCGCGCTGGGCCGCCGGTGACCGGCAAGGGGCACGCGATGCGGCGGAGGCGGCGGTGCGCATCGCGCCCGATGATCCCGCGCTGCATCTCACGCTCGCGCATTTCGACCTGAACCTTGGTGACGCCAGGCGCGCGGGGGAGGGGTATCGCCAGGCCCTCACGCTTGACCCGAACCTGGCCGCGGCCTGGAGCGGGGCGGCGGAGGTCGCCTTCCTCGCGGGTTCCGTGGACACCGCGATAGAGGCGGCCGGGCGCGCGGTCGCACTCGCCCCGGGCGACGGGCGGCCGGCGCTACGCCTGGGGCAGTTCCTGATCGCGACGGGGCGCGACCCCGTCGCCGCCGAGGCCGCGCTGCGTGATGCCATCGCCGCTGGCGAGGCGGGCGCGCACGCGCACCTCGCACTCGCCGAGGCGCTGCTGCGCCAGTCCCGCATGGCCGAGGCGCTGGAGGAGGCGGTGCTCGCCCATGCCGCGGCACCCGACGATGCCGGCATCCGCCAGCGTCACGCCGAATTCCAGATCGCCTGCGCTGGCGACGTCGCCCTGGCCGAACGCGAGCTGCGCGCACTGGTCGAGGCGGGCGGGGCGAGCATCGGCGCGATGGCGGGGGTGGCCGACGCGCTCTGGCGGTTGGGCCGCGGGGCGGAGGCCATTGCCGCGCTGGAGGCGACGATCGAGGCGTTCCCCGGCAGCGGCTTCCCCCATGAACGGCTCGGCCACCTGCTGATCGCCATGGGTGGCAACGCGGAACGCGCGGAGGAAGCCTTCCGCGCCGCCCTGGCCTTTCCCGGCGCGCCGGAGCACCTGCATATCGGGCTCGCTGAGGCGCTCAAGCGGCAGGACCGCGCCGGCGATGCCTACAACGTGCTGCACCAGGCAGCTGCGCTATTTCCCGATTCCATCGCCGCACCCTGGACGCTCGGGCTGCTGATCCTCGAAGCCGAGGATGGTGTTCTGTCCGAAGCTGAGGGCTGCTTCCATCAGGTGATGACGCGGCGGCCCGGCCATGGCGACGCGCATCTGGGCCTGGCGGAGGTCTATCGCCGGCAGAAGCGCGTGAAGGATGCGGTGGCCGAATTCCGCACGGGATCGGCGCTCAACCCGACGCCGGGGCTGCTGCGCGTGGTGCGGTTTCGTCTCTACGGCGTGATGGAGTGAATCCCGCGCGGTGGCGTTAATCAACGCTTGGCTTATTCTCGCCTAGGTTGAGGCGCCCGGTACTTGCAGGCGCGTGTTTGCGTGGGGGTTGAATGGCACGGTGGTCTATGCGCGGCGCGGAACCGGAAAGCGATGGCATGCACCTGCTGTCGCTGCGCGACCTGCAATCGCCCGAGCGGACGGCCATCGAGGATCGCTCCCGCGCGCGCTGCTCGGTCGCGCCCGTGGACCCCGTCACCGCGGTGTGCCGGGTTCTCGGGCGGTACAAGTTCTACGTCGATACGCGCGACATCGGCATCGCGGCGCACCTGATGCTCGATGGCTATTGGGAGCTGTGGCAGACGGAATTCATCCTGCGCAATGTCGCGGCGGGGCAGGTCGTGGCGGATGTCGGCGCCCATATCGGCTACTTCACCATTTTGATGGCGGACCTCGTCGGCTCCACCGGCAAGGTGCACGCCTTCGAGCCGAACCGGCGGCTGTTCGGGCTGCTGGAGAACAATGTCTCGGTGAATGGCTACCCCGGGCGCGTGGCGGCGCGCCGCACCGGCGTGGCGGAGGATGCGGCCGCGGAGATCCCGTTCTTGGTGCAGACCCGCGACCCGAAGAATGGCTGTATCCGGGTGGGTCAGGAAGCCGGGCTCGGCGCCTTCGATCCCGAGCAGTATGAGAGCTATTCGGTGCCGGCCGCGCCGCTCGACACACTGATCCCGGGGCCGGTGGATTTCCTCAAGATCGACGTCGAGGGGGCCGAGGAGCTGGTCTGGCGCGGCATGCAGGGTCTCATCGCGCGCAGCCCGAACATCCGCATGCTGCTGGAGTTCAACCCCAAGCGCTGCACCGCGCCGTCCGAGACGCTGGCGAGCATCGCGGCGCGCTTTCCGCTGCGCCGGCTCGGCCTCGATGGGCAGGTGAGCGCCTGCGACACGGCGGCCATCCTCGCCGAGGCGGAGGACACCATCCTGTACTTGTCGAAGCTGCCGCCGCTCTAGCCCGGGTTCTGCGCCGCGGCGGGGAGGGGGCCGCCTGCCGTGGCCTTCCATGCCTCCAGCGCCCAGCGCACGGAGGGGAAGGCGAGGTCGTCCCACGGGATGTCGTCCCAGGCGAACAGTGCGACTTGCTCGCTCTCCGGACCGGCCGCGAAGCCGGGTTCGGCGAAGCCGGCGCGGAAGAAGACCTGCACCTGGCCCAAATGCGGGATGGAGTAGATGGCGAGCACGCCCTCGATCGCGATGCGCGCCTGCGCTTCTTCCCAGGCTTCGCGCATGGCACCGGCCTCGACCGTCTCGTTCATTTCCATGTAGCCGGCGGGCAGGGTCCAGAAGCCGCGCCGGGGATTGATGGCGCGCTTGCACAGCAGGACCTGCCCATCCTCCGTCGCGACGACGGAGCCGACAACGGGCTTGGGGTTTTCATAGGCGACGTGGCCGCAATCCGCGCAGACCTTGCGCGCGCGGTCATCGCCTTCGGGGATGCGGAGTTCGAAGCGGCCGTTCATGGCGCCAGCCTATCATGGCGGCGCCGGCGACCGAACCCGCTCAGACCCGCAGGTCGAGCAAGGATCCGCGCGGCAACGCCTGGCCGAGGGCAGGCGGCACCGCACCAAGCGTGCGCCCGCCCGAGGTGGCTGCGCGCTGGGCCTCCGGCGCCGGGCCGCGCATTACCTGCACATTCCCCTGGATGCCGGCATTGCGCGACACTTCGGCAGTGAAGGCGGCAAGGCTGTTGCTGCTGATCATGCCCAGGATGGTAACGCCCAGGGATGAAGGATCGGTGAACCGCAGACGGCCATTCTGGTCCCGGTGCAGGCGACGGGGCGGATAGACCTTGGGAATGGCCGGGATGCGCATGCCGCGATCCTGCGGCCGGGCTTCGTTAACCTTCTAGCAACCATTACGTGTAATCGCGGTGGCCGCGTGGAATTTCCCCTCGCCGCGGCCATGCCTTACAAACCGGCGACTAGGCATGGAGGCCACGACGCAATGCGAAATTTCTGGCGGATGAGCGCCCTCGCCCTGCCCCTGCTGGCAGGCGGCGCGGTGGCACAGACCGGCGCCACCCCCCATGAATGGCTCTACGGCAGCTGGACCGGCGGCCTTTTTCCGGCAAACGACACCACCTCCGCCGCATGCTTTGCCCAGCCCACGGTGATCTTCACGCGCGACGTCGTCATGCGCACGGGCATCATCGACGTCGGCTACCGCCAGCGCGCCATCGAGACCGTCGCCGGCGCCGCCAACGGCGTGGAATTCCGCCTCGTTCCGGCCGCGCCGTCCGGCACCCTGTCCTCCCGCCTGCCGCCGGATATCGGGTTCAACTGCGCGGGCAATCCGAACACGCTCACCGTCGAACGCCGCGGGCCGAACGAGATCGCCTTCCCCGGCTGCACCGACTTCCCGCTCACCCTCCGCCGCTGCGGCGCCCCCTGATGCGCATCGCCCTCATACACGCGCTCCGCCACTCGCCCGCCGCCATCGGGGAGGCCTTCGCGCGCCTCTGGCCCGAGCCCATCCTGATGAACCTGCTCGACGACAGCCTCTCGGCCGACCTCGCCCGCGAAGGCGCCCTCACGCCGGCCATGACCACCCGCTTCCTCACCCTGGCCGACTACGCCGTCTCCACCGGCGCGGACGCCATCCTGTTCACCTGCTCCGCCTTCGGGCCCTGCATCGACGCCGTCGCCGCCGCCCACCCGAACATCCCCGTCCTGAAGCCCAACGAAGCCATGATCGAGGAAGCCAAGGCAGCCGGCACACACATCGGGCTGCTCGCGACCTTCGCCGGCACCCTCGCCTCCATGCCCGCCGAATTTCCGGCCCACATGACCATCACCACCAAGCTCGCCGAAGGTGCGCTCGCGGCGTTGGACGCCGGCAACCCCACCGAACACGACTACCTCGCCGCCAAGGCAGCCCGAGACCTGAAACACTGCGACGCCATCGCCCTGGGGCAGTTCAGCCTGGCCCGCGCCGCCGCGGCGGTGGCCACCGCCACCGGCAAACGCGTGCTGACCACGCCCGACAGCGCGGTGCTCGCGCTCAAGCGGCGCCTCCTCGGCTAGGCGCCGGAGAGGCGCGTCCAGTGCCGCACGCCGGCGCTGGGCGCGAGCAACCTGCACTGACCAGCGACTGATGCGGATGGCGCGTGCTCCTTCACGCGTCGTCGCGGCGTTGCGAAGCCAGGCTTGCGATCCCCCTGCGCTGATGCCAGCGGCATGCGGCCAGGCGCGATCCTAAGGCGGCAGCATTCCCGCCGGACACACCTTCTCCTTCGCAGAAACCATCCAAACGCACTCGCGTTGGCCGTGCAGCGGTCAGGACGAGGTCGCTTCTGCGAAAAGGAGGCATTGTCGCAATGGCCCACGCCAGCCTGGGGCTTGCCGCAAGGCCCCTTCATCCCCTGCAGGCGATTTTGCTCGCCTTTCCATTCCCGCTATTTCTTGGCGCGCTGCTGAGCGATGCCGCCTATAGCGCGACCTTCCATATCCAATGGGCGAACTTCGCGTCCTGGCTCATCGCGGGCGCATTGTTCATCGGAGGGTTCGCGCTGCTCTGGGCGGTGGTGGACCTGTTCCGCACCGGCGCGCTGAACAGAAGGCGCCAGGCGATTTATGTCATCGTCCTTCTCGCCATGTGGGCTCTGGGATTCGTGAACGCCCTCGTCCACGCGAAGGACGCCTGGGCGACCATGCCCGAGGGGCTTTTTCTGTCCGTCATCACGGCGCTGCTCGCGCTCCTCGCCAGTTGGTTGGGCTATTCCCGGTTCAAGGTTGGAGACGCCTCATGAAGCGCAGGATGATGAGCCTCGGCATCGCGGGGCTCGCGCTGTCCGCCTGCGACGAGGCACCCGGCGAGGTGCGCCGCGGGCCGAACCCCGAGCTTCCCCAGCCCCGTCGCGGCCTGCTTCCGGTCATGACGATTCCTCGCCCGGCAGGGTGGGGGAATGAGCTTCCGGTGGTTTCGCAGGGCTACACGATCCAGGCGATCGCGACGGACCTCCGCGTCCCTCGCCAGACGCTGGTCCTGCCCAATGGGGACATCCTGATTGCGGAGGGTTCGGGCGGCAACGCGCCGCCGCTTCGCCCGAAGGATTTCATCGCCGGCTTCATCAAGAAACTCGGCCGCGGCTCCGTGCCGGGCGGCAATCGCCTCACCCTGCTGCGGGATGCCGATGGCGATGGCGTCTACGAGAGGCGCGGCATCTTCGCCTCCGGCCTCAACGCGCCCTATGGCCTCGCGCTGGTGGATGGCAGCCTCTATGTCGCGAACCAGGATGCGCTGGTCCGCTTCGACTATGCCGACGGCCAGACCGAGGCGGCGGGCCCGCCGCGGGTCATCGCGAGGCTTCCATCCGTGGTCAACCATCATTGGACGAAGTCCCTGGCGGCGAGCCGCGATGGGCGCCTGCTCTATGTGGGAATAGGATCCAACAGCAACATCACCGAACGCGGGATGGAAGCGGAGGTGGACCGCGCCCTGGTCTGGGAAATCGATGCGCAGACCGGTGCGCACCGGCCCTACGCCACCGGTCTGCGCAACCCCACCGCGCTCGCCGTCCATCCGCAGACCGGCCAGCTCTGGGCGGTGGTGAACGAGCGTGATGAGATCGGCCCGGACCTGGTGCCTGACTACCTGACCTCCGTGCGCGAGGGCGGCTTTTACGGCTGGCCGTACAGCTATTGGGGGCAGCACGTCGACAGGCGGGTACAACCGCAGGATCCGGCCAAGGTCGCCTCGGCCATCGTGCCCGACTTCGCCCTGGGCGCGCATGTCGCGGCACTGGGCGTCGCCTTCTCGACGCCGGCGGGGCCGCACATGGTGCCGGTGAACTACACCGTCGTGGACGACGCCATCGTCGTACGGACCTCGCCGTACAGCCTGCTCGGGACCCACGGCCGCAACACCGTGGTCGCCTTCGGGGTCGACTTCCGCACCAGCACCGCGGCCGGGCTGTTCGT
>JAZKFA010000220.1:8908-9957 GCA_040386655.1 Pseudomonadota bacterium
TGGCCTTCTCGACGCCGGCGATGGGACCGAATTTCGCCGAGGGCGTCTTCGTGGGCGAGCATGGCAGCTGGAACCGCTCGCCGCCGTCCGGCTACCGGGTGATCTTCGTGCCGTTCCGCGATGGCAGGCCCACGGGCGAGCCGGTCGATTTCGTCTCGGGCTTCCTCAACCGCGATGGCAATGCGCGTGGTCGCCCGGTGGGCGTGACCGTGGACCCGCGCGGTGCGCTGATCGTGTGCGACGACCTGACGAGCACGGTCTGGCGCGTGACGGCCACCCGGCCGCAGGCCACCCGCTGACGCCGACGGAAGCCTCGCGAGGCAATCCGCTCTCGGCGAAGCCGAGGGGCGCTCGCCTGGCGCTCGCGGCTACTCCGCCGCCACGGCCACAGGCGCGGGCTTGGGGTCGTTGACGGGAATGTGGATCAGCGCCGCGAAGGCCG
This sequence comes from Pseudomonadota bacterium, assembly GCA_040386655.1. Taxonomy (GTDB): domain Bacteria; phylum Pseudomonadota; class Alphaproteobacteria; order Acetobacterales; family Acetobacteraceae; genus Plastoroseomonas. The sequence continues at coordinate 9,351 of JAZKFA010000220.1, forward strand.
CGGCGGCGATGCCGAAGGTCCACATCAGGTCGTAGTTGCCGGTCCGATCGAAGACGATGCCGCCAAGGAAGGCTCCGGTGAAGCCGCCGAGCTGGTGGCCGAGGAAGACGATGCCGAAGAGGGTGGCGAGCCATCGCGTGCCGAAGTTGCGGGCGACGAGGGCGACGGTAGGGGGCACGGTGGACAGCCACAGGATGCCCATCAGCGCCGAGAAGATGAGCACGGTCGTGGTGGTTTTCTCGACCAAGAGGAAGCCTGTCATCAGGATGCCGCGCAGCGTGTAGATGGCGATGAGCAGGTCGCGCCGGCGCCAGCGCTGGGAGAGTTCGCCGGCGATCAGCGAGCCTGCGATGTTGAACAGACCGATGAGGCTGATGGCTCCGGCGCCGACATAGAGCGGCAGGCCGCAGAGGTGGACGAAGCCGGGTAGGTGCACGGTGAGGAAGCTGACGTGCACGCCGCAGACGAAGAAGCCGAAGAACAGGCACCAGAAGGTGGTGGAGCGGAAGGCGCGCTTGAGTGCGTCGGTCGCACTTTCGTTGTCGGCGGCGAGTGCCGAGGGATTGGGCGGTTCGCTCGCGAGCGGGCGGGCGAGCGGGATCATGAT
>JAZKFA010000221.1:0-4994 GCA_040386655.1 Pseudomonadota bacterium
CGCCATCCTCAAGGCGGTCGCGATCCCGGGCCACCAGATCCCCTTCGGTGCGCGCGAGATGCCGCTGCCTTATGGCTGGGGCACGGGCGGCATCCAGGTGACGGCGAGCATCATCGGGCCTTCGGACACGCTGAAGGTCATCGACCAGGGTGCTGACGACACGACGAACGCCATCTCCATCCGCCGCTTCTTCGCCCGGGTCGCCGATGTCGCGACCACCGAGCGCACGGAGGAGGCGAGCATCATCCAGACCCGCCACCGCATCCCCGAGGCGCCGCTGCGCGAGGACCAGATCCTGGTCTACCAGGTGCCGATGCCAGAGCCGCTGTTCCGCCTTGAGCCGCGCACCGCTGAGACGAAGCGGATGCATGCGCTGGCCGATTACGGGCTGATGCACACCAAGCTGTACGAGGATATCGCGCGTCTCGGTCGCATCGGCACCGCGTATAATTATCCGGTGATGGTCAATGAGCGCTACCTGATGTCGCCCTCGCCCATTCCCGCCTTCGACAACCCGAAGATGGACCGCATGCCGGCGCTGCAATTGTTCGGCGCCGGGCGCGAAAAGCGCATCTACGCCGTGCCGCCCTACACGCCCGTGCGCAGCTTGGATTTCGAGGATCATCCGTTCCACGCCATCCGCGCGCCGCATGCCTGCACGCTCTGCGGCAGCACTGCCTCCTACCTCGATGAGGTCGTCACCGATGACCGCGGCGGGCGCGTCTATGTCTGCTCCGACACGGATTTCTGCCGCACCGAACAGGGGCGTGCGGCATGAGCGCGCTGCTCGAAGCCGAGGGCCTGTCGCTGCGCTTCGGCCGCGTGCGCGCGCTCGACGACGTGGCCATCGCCATCTGGCCTGGCGAGGTCCTGGCGGTGGTGGGTGAATCCGGGTCCGGCAAGTCGACGCTGCTGCGCGTGCTCTCGGGCCAGCAGCGGGCCGAGACCGGCAGCATCCGCTTCGACGGCGTCGTTATCCATGCTGGCGGCGAGGCCGCGCTGCGGCGGCTGTCCCGCACCGACTGGGGTTTCGTTCACCAGAACCCGCGCGACGGGCTGCGGATGGCGATCTCCGCCGGCGGCAATATCGGCGAGCGGTTGATGAGCAACGGCGCGCGCCACTACGGTGACATCCGTGCCCAGGCGAAGGACTGGCTTTCACGCGTGGAGATCGACCCCGCGCGCATTGATGAGCTCCCGCGCAACTTCTCCGGCGGCATGCAGCAGCGGCTGCAGATCGCGCGCACGCTGGTCACGCGCCCGCGCCTCGTCTTCATGGATGAGCCGACGGGCGGACTGGATGTGTCCGTGCAGGCGAAGCTGCTGGACATGCTGCGCGCGCTGGCGCGCGACCTCGGCCTCGCGATCATCCTGGTGACCCATGACATTGCTGCTGCCCGGCTGCTCGCGCACCGCATCGTGGTCATGCGGCACGGGCAGGTGGTGGAGGAGGGGCTGACCGACCGCGTGCTGGACGATCCGCAGCATCCCTACACCCAGCTTCTCGTCAGTTCGGTGCTCGCGGCATGAGCTTCGCCTTGTCGACCGAAGGCCTCGGCAAGAGCTTCACCCTGCACCTGCAGAGTGCCACCAGCATTCCGGTGCTGGCGGGGATCGACATCAGCGTCGCACCCGGCGAATGCGTGGCCCTGTCCGGCCCATCGGGTGCGGGCAAGTCCACGCTCATGCGATGCCTCTACGGCAATTACGGCGCCGAGTACGGCCGCATCCTGCTGCGCCATCGGGGCGCGCTGCTGGACCTTGCCGCCGCGCCGCCGCGTGCGGTCATTGAGGCACGGCGGGAGACCATCGGCTATGTCAGCCAATTCCTTCGGGTCATCCCGCGCGTCCCCTCGCTGGCCATCGTGGCCGAGCCGCTCATCGCGCGCGGCGTCGCGCCGGCCGAGGCCGAGGCGCGCGCGACGGCGCTGCTCACGCGGCTGAACATGCCGCCCCGCCTGCACGCGCTGCCGCCGGCGACCTTTTCGGGTGGGGAGCAGCAGCGGGTGAACCTTGCCCGCGGCTTTGCGGCCGAGTACCCGGTGCTGCTGCTCGACGAGCCGACCGCCAGCCTTGATGCCGCGAACCGCGAAATCGTCATCGCGCTGATCGGCGAGGCGAAGTCGCGCGGTGCCGCCATCATCGGTATCTTCCACGACACGGAGGTGCGCGACCGCGTCGCCGATCGCCTGTTCACCGTTCTCCCTATCGCGGACGCCGCCTGATGCCCGAGACCATCCTGACCAATGCCCGCATCGTCACCCGCGATGCGGTGATCGAGGGCACGCTGACCTTGCGCGGTGGCCGCATCGCGGGCATCGCCGAAGGCCGCAGCGCGCTGCCCGCGGCCATTGACTGCGAGGGCGACCTGCTGATCCCCGGCCTGGTCGATGTCCACACCGACAATCTCGAACGCCAGGTGCTGCCGCGGTCCAATGCGCGCTGGCCGGGTGTCTCGGCCTATCTCTCGCATGATGCGCAATGCATCGCGGCCGGCGTGACGACGGTGCTGGACGCGCTCTGCCTCGGAGACCTGGGCTTCGACACGGAGCGCAACCAGACCTTCGTCAACGGCGTGCGCGACCTGGAGCAGCTGGCCGGCGCCGGCGTGCTGAAGGCAGAGCACTACCTGCACCTGCGCTGCGAAATCCCGGCACTCGACATGCCCGCGGCGCTCGACAGCGTGGCGGAGAATCCGCGCGTGGTGATGGCGTCGCTGATGGACCACTCGCCAGGCGTCGGGCAGTACCGCGACCTCACCCGCTACCGTGCCCTGCGCATCAAGCAGACGCGCATGACCGAGATCGAGGTCGAGACCCGCATCGGGGAACTGCTGGAGCGGCGCGAACGCCTCCGACGCCCGCAGCGGCAATGGATGCTCGAGCGCCTCGCGCATCGGAACCTGCCGCTCGCGAGCCATGACGACGACACCGAAGATGCCATTGCCGAGAACCTGGCGGACGGCATCCGCATCAGCGAATTCCCCGTCACCATGGTCGCCGCCCGCGCCGCGCGTGCGGGGGGGATGGAGGTGATCGCCGGCGCGCCGAACATCGTGCGCGGCGGCAGCCACAGCGGCAACGTCAACGCATCCGACCTGATCGAGGCCGGCGTCGTCGATGCCTTCGCCAGTGACTATGTGCCCGCCTCCATGCTGGAGGCGGCCTGGGGCCTCGCCGCACGCGGCACGCTCCCGATACACGAGTCCATCGCACTGGTCACTGACCGCCCCGCACGCATGGCGCGGTTCGAGGATCGGGGCCGTCTCGCGCCGGGGATGCGCGCCGATGTGGCGCGGTTGAAGCCCTTCGGCGCGCTGCCGGTGCTGCGCGGCGTCTGGGTCGCGGGCGAGCGGGTCGGATGATGCGCATCGCTTTGTACTGGGCGCCCGAGGTGACGGACCCGCTGCATGCCCGCGCCAGCGCCTGGCTCGGCCGCGATGCGGAGACGGGGGCGACCCTGCCGCAGCCGGCCGTGCTGGGCATCGCGGAGGCCACCGCCGAGCCGCGGCTTTACGGATTCCACGCGACGCTCAAGGCGCCCTTCCGCCTGGCCACCGGCTATGAGGAGGCGCGCGCCGCGGCGGGGTTCCTCGCAGAGCGCACCGCGCCCTTCACCCTGCCGCCGCTGGTGCTGCGCGACCTGCGCGGCTTCCTTGCGCTTATCGAGAGGGAGCCGAGCCCCGCGCTTGCCGCCTTCGCCGATGATTGCGTGCGCACGCTGGACCCGCACCGCGCGCCGCTGGCCGCCGAGGAGATCGCGCGCCGGCGGCCGGAGCGGCTCTCGGAGCGTCAGCGGGTTAACCTGGAGGCCTGGGGCTACCACCTGGTCTTCGAGGATTTTCAGTATCACGCGACCCTGACCGGGCGCCTCACCGAGGATCAGCGCGCGGTGATGGAACCGGCGGCCGCGTCCTTCTTCGGCGACCTTCCCGCCGCGCCGCGCGCGGTGCGCGAGCTGTGCCTGTTCACCCAGGCTGAGCCCGGTGCGCCCTTCCTCATCGCCGAGCGTCTTCCGCTGCGCGGTTGAGCGCGGCCAGAACGCGGGCCGCACCTTCATCGGGTGTCGCATCATTCATCACCGTGACGACATCCAGCCCCTCCGGCAGCGGTGCCTCGCGGGAAAGGCGCGCGGCGACATCCTGCGCATCCTCCCGGCCGCGCGCGGCAAGGCGCGCGGCGCGGACCTCGATCGGTGCGGTGATCAGCAGCACCCGCAGGCGGTAACGCGCCGCATCGGCCAGCACGCCGCGCGAGAGGTTCGCGATGACAACGCGGCCGGCCTCCATCTCCGCCTCGATGGAGCCGGGGATCGCGTAGCGCAGGCCATGCGCGGACCAGTGCAGCGCGAAGGAGGCCAGGCGCGCGTCGAACTCGGCCTCGCTCACCGCCTCATGCGCCTCGCCGCCCGCATCGGCGGCGCGCGTGATGACGCGGCGCGCGAAGACGAAGCGCGGGTCATCAGCCAGCGCGACGCGGGCGCGGTCCATGAGCGTGTCCTTGCCGGCGCCAGAAGGCCCGACCACCGCAATGAGCATATGATTGACCCGCATGACGGAACGGGGGAATGAATCCCCCCAACACCCGTTGTGTCACTTGGTGCCCGGCGACGGAAGCTGGTCGCCCATCCGAGCGAGGCCCCATGTTCACCACGCGCCCTGAGATCGCCGCCACCTTTGGCGCCGTCGCCTCCACCCACTGGATCGCCTCGCAGGTCGGCATGGCCGTGCTGGAGCGCGGCGGCAATGCCTTCGACGCCGCGGCCGCCGCCGGCTTCACGCTGCAGATCGTGGAGCCGCATCTGAACGGACCTGGCGGGGATTGCCCGCTCATCCTGCACGACGCGAAGACGGGCAAGCAGGTCGTGATCTGTGGCCAGGGCGTGTCGCCGGAACAGAACGTGCTGGATTCGCTGGCAGTAATCGAAAAGCTTTGATTCGCTCTGTTTGAAAACGAGGCGGCCTTCGGGCCGCCTTTTTTTTTGCCGATTGAATT
>JAZKFA010000222.1:0-4390 GCA_040386655.1 Pseudomonadota bacterium
GTCGCGCCTGGACCTTGACCGACTGGTCGACCGCATCGAGTACGCGGTGCAGGTGCCTGACCAACCGCTGATTGCAATGTGCGACCGCCGCCTGATCGGGCAGGCGCTCACGAATTTGTTGCAGAATGCAGCCGACGCGATTGTCGGGCAGGAGGCTGGTGCCATCGACGGAATTCGGGGACACATAACCCTGTCCTTGGCAGGGGAAGGCGGCCTGGTGAGTATTGCTGTGGAAGATGACGGGCCTGGCCTTCCCGAAGGCGAGGAGCGGGAGCGACTTGCGGAGCCCTACGTGACGCACAAGGCAAAGGGTACCGGCCTTGGTCTCGCAATCGTGAAGAAGATTATGGAAGATCATGGCGGGCGGCTGTCGCTCGAGGATCGCGGCGCTGAGCGCGGCGCACGCGCGGTGCTGGTCATGCCGCTGCGCGATGCCGGCGACACCGATGCCCGCGGTGAAATGAGGCTAGCGCATGGCGCATGAGATTCTGATCGTCGATGACGAGCCGGACATTCGGGCCGTCGTCGAAGGCATCCTGACGGATGAGGGCTACCAGACGCGCCAGGCTGCCAATTCCGACACTGCACTGGCCGCCTTCCGCGCGCGCCGTCCAGCGCTCGTCGTCCTCGACGTGTGGCTGCAGAATTCGCGCCTGGACGGGCTCGGCATCCTCGAAGCGATGATCCAGGAGGAGCCGGCGCTGCCGGTGGTGATGATCTCCGGCCACGGCAATATCGAAACCGCGGTCCAGGCGATCCAGAACGGCGCCTACGACTTCATCGAGAAGCCGTTCAAATCCGATCGCCTGCTCCTCGTCGTCTCGCGTGCGCTGGAGGCCGCGCGCCTGCGGCGGGAGAATTCCGAGCTCCGCCTACGCGCCGGCGCCGAGACGGATCTGGTGGGCGTCAGCCAGTCCATCATCCAGCTCCGCGGTGCGATCGAGAAGGTGGCACCCACCGGCAGCCGCGTGCTGATCACGGGTCCCGCCGGCAGCGGCAAGGAAGTCGCGGCGCGGATGATCCACGCGCGCTCCAAGCGCGCCGATGGTCCCTTCATCGCGCTGAACTGCGCAACGCTGAATCCCGCGCGGTTCGAGGAGGAGCTGTTCGGCGTCGAGGCGGGGCCGGATGCCGGTGCACAGCCGCGTCGCGCTGGCGTGCTAGAGCGTTCGCACAACGGCACGCTTCTGCTGGACGAGGTGGCGGACATGCCGCTGGAGACGCAGGGCAAGATCGTACGCGCCCTGCAGGAGCAGGGCTTCGAGCGCATCGGCGGTGCGACGCGTGTGAAGGTCGATGTGCGCGTCATCGCCACCTCCAACCGCGACCTGCAGAGCGAGATCACGCAAGGCCGGTTCCGCGAGGACCTGTTCTACCGCCTGGCCGTCGTGCCGCTGCGCATCTCCGCGCTGCGCGACCGCCGCGAGGATGTCCCCACGCTCGCGCGCTACTTCGTGGCCCGATCGGCGGAAAGCTCCGGCGTGCCGGCGCGGGAAGTGGCCGAGGACGCGCTGGCAGCGATGCAGGCCTATGACTGGCCCGGCAATGTGCGCGAGCTGCGAAACCTGATCGACTGGCTGCTCATCATGGCACCTGGCGGCGCGGGCGACGCGATCCGCGCGGAGATGCTGCCTCCGCAGGTGGGTGCGGCTGCACCGGCGGTGCTGAAGCTCGACCGCTCCAGCGAGATCATGACCCTGCCGCTGCGCGAGGCCCGGGAGTTGTTCGAACGCCAGTATCTGGAAGCGCAGCTGATGCGCTTCGGCGGCAACATCAGCCGCACGGCGAACTTTGTCGGCATGGAGCGCAGCGCGCTGCACCGGAAGCTGAAATTCCTGGGCGTCCACGCCGATGAGCGCGGCGCCGTCGTCTGAACCTTGGGGGGTCTGATGTCGCGTATCGCCTATGTGAATGGCCGCTACCTGCCGCAATCCGAAGCGGCGGTGAACATCGAGGATCGCGGCTACCAGTTCGGCGACGGCATCTATGAGGTCGTGCACCTCCATGGCGGCAAATACGTCGATGAGGAACGCCACCTGGCGCGCCTCGAACGCTCACTGCGCGAGATCAAGCTGCCGATGCCGATGACGCGCGCCGCCCTCTCGATGGTCCTGCGCGAGGTCGCGCGACGGAACCGCGTAACCGAGGGCCTGCTCTACATGCAGGTGACGCGCGGCGTGTCCCCGCGCGACCATGCCTTCCCGAAGAACCCGGTGCCGCCGGCACTCGTCGTCACCATCAAGCGCATCCCGCCCTATCCCGTCGATGTCGACAAATGGGCGGCCGCCTGCATCACGTTGCCCGACCTGCGCTGGGCGCGGCGCGACATAAAAAGCGTTAACCTGCTGCCGAACTGCCTCGCCCGCCAGGCGGCGCGCGAGCAGGGCGCAATCGAGGCCATCCTCTACGACGAGGCCACAGGCATGGTCACCGAAGGGGCCGCCACCACCTTCTGGATCGTGGACAAGGACGGTGCGATCCGCACCCGCCACCTGGACCACGTCATCCTGCCGGGCTGCACGCGCAGTGCGTTGATGGCCGAACTCGCCGAACTCGGCGTCTCCTATGAGGAGCGTGAATTCTCGCTCGACGACGTGAAGAACGCGCGCGAGGCCTTCATCACCTCCGCCACCTCCTTCGTGAAGCCGATCACCAAGATCGACGGCGCCCCGGTGGGCGACGGCAAGGTGGGCCCGGTCGTGCGCCGGCTGTTCGAGATCTTCGCGCGCCATGTCCAGGGTGGATTGCGGAACGCGGCGTGAGCGAGCCGCCGCGCCCGACCGCCATCCTCTTCGACTGGGACAACACGCTGGTCGATGGCTGGGCCGCCATTGCCGAAGGGCTTGCCGCCGCCTTCACCGCCTTCGCCATGCCCGTCTGGACGGAGGCGGAAGTGAAGGCGCGCGTGCGCCATTCCCTGCGCGAGAGCTTCCCCCCGCTGTTCGGCCCGGACTGGGAGCGCGCGCGGGACATCTTCTACGCCGCGGTGAAGGTGCGCCACCTGGAGGTGCTGCGCCCCATGCCCGGCGCCGCCGCGCTGGTGCGCGCAGCTGCCGCCTTGGTGCCCATCTCGGTCGTCTCCAACAAGCAGGGGCACCTGCTGCGGGCGGAGGCAGCGCACCTCGGCTGGGGCGCGCAGTTCCGCGCGCTGGTGGGCGCGGGCGATGCCGTTGCAGACAAGCCGGACCCCGCACCCATGCGCCTCGCACTGGACCCCTGCGCCGTGCCGGCTGGACCATCCGTCTGGTATGTGGGTGACACCGCGCTCGACATGGAAGCGGCCAGGCGCGCCGGGTTTTCCGCCATCCTGCTCGGCGACGCGGCGCATGACGGCGGTGTCGCCGCGGCGCGCCCGGACGCGGCATTCCCGGACGGCCATGCACTGGCGGCTTGGCTTGCTCGGTAAATCTCTTCGCAGGTGCAGCATAAACGCTGGACAAGCCCGGTTCCGTGTCCAATTCTAGGGAACCTTGGTGCCGCAGGAGCGTCACCGCGCTGCCGGTTCGGACTGCCCTCAAGGTGCAGCCGACAAGAAAAAGGACGAGCCCATGGCCGCCGAGAAATCCCAAAATGTGCAGGATGTGTTCCTGAACCACGTCCGCAAGTCCAAGACGTCGGTGACGGTGTTCCTGGTCAATGGCGTGAAGCTTCAGGGCATCATCACCTGGTTCGACAACTTCTCGGTGCTGCTGCGCCGCGACGGGCACACCCAGCTCGTCTACAAGCACGCGATCAGCACTGTCATGCCCGGCGCGCCGATCCAGTTGTTCGACGGCGTTCCCGCCGCCGCCGGCGCCAGCCCGCCCGCATCCGAAAGCCGCCTCACGCTCACCCGTGAAGTCGCGACGGCCGGAGCGGATTGATCACGGCGCGGGCAGGGGGCTTCCCCTCGCCCCCCGCCGGCCCCAGATTGGCGCGGAATGACAGCCAGCAACGATAATGGATTGCCGGGGCCGACGCGCGCCGCCGTAATCCTTCCCTACGAGCGCACCCGCAACACAGAGGGCAACGTCCAGCGTGCGGCCGAGGCACGGCTTGCCGAAGCCGTGGGCCTCGCGGCGTCCATCGGCCTGACGATCCTGCACACGGCGATCCACCCGCTGCGGGAGCGCCGCTCGGCCACGCTGCTGGGCGAGGGGCAGGTCGCCATGGGAACGGCGGCGATCGCGGAGCAGCAGATCACGGTCGCAGTGGTCGACGCCGCGCTCTCGCCCGTGCAGCAGCGCAACCTCGAGCGCGCCTGGGGCTGCAAGGTCATCGACCGCACCGGCCTGATCTTGGAGATCTTCGGCGAGCGTGCCCGGACCCGCGAAGGCGCGCTGCAGGTCGAGCTCGCGCATCTCGAATACCAGCGCACGCGGCTGGTGCGGTCCTGGACCCACCTTGAGCG
>JAZKFA010000223.1:0-721 GCA_040386655.1 Pseudomonadota bacterium
TCCAGGTACGCCTCCAGCTCGGCCGGGCGGCCAGTGCCCTGGACCGATTGCCAGAACACCAGCTCCGCCGCCGCGCCGCCCTCCGGCAGCGGAACCGCGGCCTGCGCAGGCGCCGGCGTTGGCGTGGGGGCGGGCGCCTGGGGGATGAGGAACAGCTCGCCGGTCGCCTGGTCGTAGATGGCGGGGTTCTGCTGGTGACGGACTGAGGCCGCGTCGGTGCGCACCTGGTCGCGCACCTGCTTCACCGCCGCATCCAGGCTGACGCCCGGCTGCGCGAGCGCGGGCAGCAGGTAGCGCGTGAAGACGGAGTTGGGTGAGGGATCGGCATCGCTCAGCCTGTCCAGCGCGGCCTCGCCAATGCCCGCCGAATAGACCACGTAGGTGCCCTGCGGCGCGTCCGCGCGCCCGAGGCCGCGCGTACGCCCGACGCTGCGCCCGGCCTGGCGCGGCAGCGGATTGTCGCGGCAGGCATCGATAATCAGCGCCGAATAGCGCACGCCGCTATCCGTCATCGCCTGCGCGACGTCGGTGAGCAGGAAGCCCTCCCGCAGCAGGATCGATTCCGACAGCGTGGCGGGTATGTCGGCGGGCAGCAGCACGTTGGTGCCGCGGATCTCGACGCCGTGGCCGGCGAAGAAGAACATGCCCACCTCGGCGCCGCGCAGCCGGTCCTCGAACTGCGCGACGCGCATGTCGATATCGGAGGCAACCGCGCCGACCC
>JAZKFA010000223.1:731-2792 GCA_040386655.1 Pseudomonadota bacterium
GTGAGCTGGCGCGCGATGGCGTTGGCGTCGTTGCGTGCGCGGGTGAGCGGCTGGACGCTCGAATACCCGTCGATGCCCACGACCAGCGCCACGCGCCGTCCCTGCGCCTGGGCGGCGATCTGCGGAATGGCGAGGATAAGGGCAAGCGCGATCAGGATGCTTCGCATGGGCGATCATTCCGGCGGCGTGGCAATCGGTCAAGCGCCTTCGCGGCGCTTCGCAGCCCCGCCAGCGTTGCGGCATTGATATCATGTCCGCGCAGCGGCCGGGATGCCTTGTTGCAGGCTCGGCGATTGTCTGCTTGCAAATGATCGCGAAAAACGGCACACAGCCTCCGTCAGCGCGCGATCTTGCGTGCCCACGCGCCGCCCCGGCCGCGTGACCGGCCCCCGGAACCCACCAGAAGGTGGGCCGCGCGGTGCCCGGGCCGGGAATTGCGCGGCCACCCCAGCGGAATCGCTCCCGACACGCGGGGCCTCCTCCCCGAAATCTCGTCCGAGCGCATCCCCTGCGATGCGTCGACGCATCCGGATACCCGAACCTTGACCAATTTCAACGAACTCGGCCTGGCGGAACCCCTGCTCCGGGCGCTGACCGAGGAAGGCTACACCACCCCCACCCCGATCCAGGCGCGCGCCATCCCGGTCGCGCTTTCGGGCCGCGATCTTCTCGGCATTGCCCAGACCGGCACCGGCAAGACAGCCGCCTTCGCGCTGCCCATCCTGCACCGCCTCGCCGAGCAGGGCGGGCGCCCGCCGCGTGGGGGCTGCCGCTGCCTCGTGCTCAGCCCGACGCGTGAGCTCGCCTCGCAGATCGCGGCGAGCTTCAAGGCCTATGGCCGTCACATGGGCCTGTCCGTCGGCATCGTCTTCGGCGGCCAGGCCATGGGCCCGCAGCAGCGCATGCTGCATGGCGGCGTCGATGTGCTGGTGGCCACGCCCGGCCGCCTGCTCGACCATCTCTCCAGCCGCACCACGCGCCTTGATCACGTGAAGATCCTGGTGCTCGACGAGGCCGACCAGATGCTCGATGCCGGCTTCCTGCCCGCCATCCGCAAGCTGGTCGCGCAGACGCCGAAGGACCGCCAGACGCTGTTCTTCTCGGCCACCATGCCCGCCGAGATCGGCAAGCTCGCCGCCGAGATGCTGATCAACCCCGAGCGCGTGGCAGTCACGCCCGTCGCGACGACCGCCGAAAAGGTCGCTCAGCGCGTCATCCACGTGGAGCAGGGCCGTAAGCGCCTGATCCTGACGGAGCTGCTGAACTCCGAGGGCGTGAATCGGACCCTGGTCTTCACCCGCACCAAGCACGGCGCGGACAAGGTGGTGAAGCAGCTCGAGGCTGACGGCATCGGCGCCAGCGCCATCCACGGCAACAAGAGCCAGAACAACCGCGAGCGTGCGCTGGCGATGTTCAAGTCAGGCCAGGCGCCGGTCCTGGTCGCGACCGACATCGCCGCCCGCGGCATCGATGTCGACGGCGTCACGCACGTGGTCCAGTACGACCTTCCGGAAGTGCCCGAGACCTATGTCCACCGCATCGGCCGCACCGCGCGCGCCGGCGCCTCGGGTGCGGCCGTCTCGCTGTGCTGCATCGATGACCGCGACAAGCTGAAGGCGATCGAGAAGCTGATCCGGATGGTGGTCCCCTCCGAGGACCGGCGCGACCCGAACGGGCGCGAAGTGCCCTCGCCGGAGCCGCAGCGCCGCGGGCAGCGCCCGCCGGGCCGTGGTGGCCAGTCCCAGGGACGTGGCGGTGCGGGGCAGGCCCGTTCCGGCCCACAGGCGAGCAACCCGCGCCCCGCGGCGCACCCCGTCTCCCTACCCGGCGGCAGCGACAGCCGCCGCCGCCCGGTGGTGAAGGCCACCGAGGCCCCGCGTCGGGACCGCAACTGGCGCGAAGGCGATTTCCGCGACGCGGCGCCGAGTGGCAATCGCGGCCGCTGATCGCAACGCCACTCCACACCTCCACGTGATCGCCTAGGCTCCTCCCCGTCCGATTGACGGGGAGGATGCCGCGCGACTGGCCAGCTGTCGGCACAACCTATTCGCGCTCGGTGAC
>JAZKFA010000224.1:0-4007 GCA_040386655.1 Pseudomonadota bacterium
TTCCCTGCAGCAGCCGCACCGGGCAGGCGAGGCGCAGCGGCGTGTCCAGCACCAGGTTCCGCGCGCCATCCTCGATCAGCTTCCGCGTGATCGGCGTCGGCGGGCCATAGGCGGAGGGGATGCTCAGTACGCCGTCGCGCAGGATCGCCTCGCGCTGGGCGGCATCCATCGCGGGCCACATCAGCGCCTGGGTGAAATCCGGCGCAGGCGCGATGCCGATCAGCGCATGCAGCGGCGAAAGGCGCGCGAGCAACAGCGCAATCCACCCGCCCATCGACGACCCGATGAGCACCTGCGGGCCGGTCGTGAGCCGCGCGATCAGGTGCGCCGCATCCGCCGCCCAGTCGCTGATGCAGCCATCCTCGAACCGCCCACCCGAGGCGCCGTGGCCGCTATAGTCCAGCCGCAGGAAAGGCGTCCCGCGCGCGGCACAGAACGCATCGAGCGCTTCCGCCTTGCTGCCCGTCATGTCGGACCGGAAGCCGCCGAGGAACACCACCCCCGGCCCCACCCCGTCCCGGCGCCGCCAGGCAAGCGGCACGCCCGGCACACGCTCGATCGTGCCCGCCTGCTCGCTCACGCCGGGCGGCGCAGCGCGAGGTCGTAGAGCCCCGCACCCTCATAGGCCATGAAGATCAGCGGCCACCGGTTGGAAAGCGCGAACTCCACCGCCGCGCGATGCACTCCATACGCGCCGAGGAACGGGTCGGCATGGGCGAAATCATTGAACACCATGACGCCGCCCGGGCGCAGCTTCGGCGCCGCCGCGGCCGCGTCGCGTGCGACGCCGGCATAGCTGTGGTCGGCGTCGATGTAGATCCAGTCGAAATGCGCATCGGGGAATTCCGCGATGCGCTCATGCGACAGGCCCTCGTGCAGCCGCACGCGCGTATCGGCCGCGACGTCCGGTGCCAGGCGCGAGAGATCGAGGTCGATGATATGAAGCACGGCCGGTGCGTTGATCGCGAGGATGTGGCGCGCGAAGTCGCCGGTGTCGGTGCCGACCTCCAGCACCTTTCCCCCCTCCGGCAGGCGCGCGATGAGGTGCTCGCGGGAAGCGACGACGCGGCAATCCTCCAGCAATTCGGGCGGGATCGGCGGGGAGGCCTGCCCGCGCACGGCCAGGTGCGCACCGAGCCGCAGCGCGTGCCGCAGCCGCGCCGGCAGTCGCTTGCGAAGACCCAGGGAGACGCGGGTGAGCAGGGAGGCGGCCATGCTCTGCCGTAATCCGCGCCGCCAGACGAGTCCATGCGCAAAACGCCACTTTCGCTCACCCAAGGCAGGCGCCTGCAGCTGGGGGCAAGCGCCTCCGCAACGCCCGTTCAGCCGATGCGGTACCCGGGTTGGGCGACGCAGGAACGCCTCACCCGATGCCGGCGACGATCGCCCGGCCCAGCGCCGCGAAGGCGGCGTCGCGGTCTTCCGCACGGGCGGTGGATTGCGTGACGTAGCCCGCGACCAGGATCGGCGCGCGCCCCGGAGGCCACAGAATGGCGATGTCGTTGGCGGTCCCATGCCCGCCGCCGCCGGTCCTGTTGCCGCACCGCCAATCGCCCGGCAGCCCCGCGCGGATGCGGTTATCGCCAGTCCGGCAGGCCAGAAGCCATTGCGTCAACTGCTCCCGCGCCGCCGGCCGAAGCCGATCGCCCAACAGCAGGTGCTGCATGGTGGCAAGCATCGCTGCCGGCGTGGTGGTGTCGCGCGGATCGCCGGGCGTCGCTTCGTTCAGGGCGGTCTCGAACCGGTCCAGCCGGACAGTCGCGTCGCCAAGGGCGCGTGCGTAGGCTGTCAGCCCTGACGGCCCGCCGACCAACGCGAGGAGGAGGTTCGCAGCCGGATTGTCGCTCCAAACCATGATGGCTTCACAGAGTTCGTCCACGCGCATCGTGCCGCCGAGCCGCGGGCCGGTGACAGGCGCATGCGCGACGAGGTCGGCGGCGGCGAGGGGAATGGCATCGCCCATCCCCAGCCTGCCGCTCTCCGTGGCATCGAGGATGGCCGCCGCAAGGATGAATTTGAACGTGCTCGCGAGCGGAAAGCGCTCATCTGCGCGCGACGCGAAACGCAGGCCTGTATGGCTGTCGAGGAGAGCAACGCCGAAGCGCCCGCCGGCGAGCGTCTCAGCCGCCGTAACCGCACGCATGAAGGCGGTTCCACCAAAGCCTGGTAGCGGCTGTGCGCGGGCGCCGAAGCCCACCAGCCCGGCGCCCAGAAGCGCACGACGCCGCCACCGCATCGCGCCCTCAGTCCAGCAGGCGTTGCGTCTCGGCAAGTTCCGCGATCAGGAAGTCGCGGAAGACGCTGACGCGCTTTGAATTGCGCATCTCCTCGGGGTACACGAAGTAGCTCTCGATCCGCGGCGCCTTGAGGTCCGTCAGCACCTCGATCAGGTCGCCCAGCTCCGGCCCCATGTAGTCCGGCAGGGCGGCCAGCCCCAGCCCGCTGCGCACAGCCTGGAGCATACCCGGCAGCGAGTTCACCTCGATCGAAGCCCGCCGCGGCGTGCCGGGACGGCGGCCCGCCTCGGCCAGCCAGTTCACGCTCTCGATGGGCGGGTGATAATCGCCGTAGATCACCAGCCGGTGCTGATCTAGATCCTCCACCCGCTGCGGAATGCCGGCATGCTTGAGGTAGTCCGCGCTGCCGCACACCTTCCAGCCGAAGGTCGCGATATGGCGCTGGATCAGGTCCGGCTGGCGCGGCGGATGCATCCGGATCGCGACATCCGCCTCCCGCATCGCAAGGTCCAGGTCGGCATCGTCCAGCAGCAGTGTGACCGTCACGTCCGGGTGCAGGTTGAGGAATTTGCGCAGCCGGGGCGCCAGCCAGGTTGCACCGAAGCCGGTCGTGGTCGTGACCTTCAGCCGCCCCGCCGGCCGGTCCCGGCTTTCGGTCAGCAGCGCCTCCGTCATCGCGAGCTTGGCGAAGACCTCCCGCACGGTGCGGTTCAGCGTCTCCCCCTGCTCGGTCAGGATCAGGCCGCGCGCGTGCCGGTGGAACAGCGGCACGTTGAGCGATTCCTCCAGCGCCTGGATCTGCCGGCTGACGGCGGACTGGCTGAGGTTCAGCGACTCGCCGGCATGGGTGAAGCTGCCCGCCTCGGCGACCGCGTGGAAGACGCGCAGCTTGTCCCAGTCCAGAGGCATTCCGGTCGATCCCTTGTCACGCGACGGCCACAGCCTGCACGGGGGCTGGCAGATGCGCCAAGTATTTCTCGGCATCGAGTGCGGCCATGCAGCCCGTACCCGCCGCGGTCACCGCCTGGCGATAGATCTTGTCCGCGACGTCACCGGCCGCGAAGACGCCGGGTATGGAGGTGCGCGTGGTCCCCGGTTCGGTGACCAGGTAGCCCTCGGCATCCATGGCAAGCTGGCCGCGGAACAGCGAAGTCGCCGGGTCGTGCCCGATCGCCACGAAGGCGCCGTCGACCTGGAAGTGGGTGATCTCTCCGGTGCGCGCGTGGCGCAGCTGCAGGGCGCCGAGCGTGGGGATGCGCCCGCCTTCGTTGGCCAGCATGGCGTCCACCACCGTGTCCCACATGATCGTCACATTGGACTTTGCCATCAGCCGCTGCTGCATCACGCGCTCGGCGCGGAAGCTGTCGCGACGGTGGATGACGGTGACGTGGGCCGCGAGGTTCGAGAGGTACAGCGCCTCCTCCACCGCCGAATTGCCACCGCCGACGATCGCCGGGTAGCCCATGCGCGAGTTGTTGCGGCGGAAGTGATGCTCGATGATCGCTTCGGCCTCGTATTCGTGCATGCCGGGCTTGATCTGCTTCATGAGCTCGCAGTGGGCCGCGGCCGAGATGTCGGCGGCCTTTTGCATCAGTTCGATTTCGTAGGGCTGCTTGAAGAGGCGCATCTCGTTGAGCACCAGGCCCGGGTCGTGCAGGTGACGGGGGGCCTTGACGCCGTTGCGGACTTTGCCGCGCACGCTGTTGAGGGCGCCAAAGACGATGCGGTCGTTGGCGTCGGACTGGCCGAAGGCGTAGTGAAGATGCGTCC
>JAZKFA010000225.1:0-2443 GCA_040386655.1 Pseudomonadota bacterium
GGCCGCGACGCCCGCCCCGATCGTCGCGCGCGCCAATGCGGCGCTGAACACAGTGCTCGCCACCGCCGAGACGCGCGAGCGGCTGGGCCGGCTGGGCTTCACGCCGCAGGGCGGCACGCCCGCGGTGTTCGTGGCCTTCCTCCGCCAGCAGATCTCGATGCTGTCGGAGAAGGCGCGCGAGGTCGGGCTGGAGCCGCAGTAGCACGGCTCTTTTCAATTGAGCTTGCAACCTCACGACGCTGTGATACTAGTGATCCGCCTCCAGCCGGGTGTCACGAATGGCCCCATATCCTGTTTTGCGTTCTTGTTCCGCCCTGTGCGGACTGCCGCTATTTAGATAAGGAGCCACCGGCCCTCTGCCAAAAGCAAGGGAGGCGGCTGGAGGTTTTTATCATCGGCGGAACGAGCGTCGGCTGAGTGTTATCAAGCGTCCTATACTGGCGCTATACTCATAGCGTTCAATCGCAGATGTAGCGGCGGATGTGATAGGGCTTCGCCGCCATTCCCGGGCAGAAGCTGGAGATGATCGGCGCGACCCGCTCATAGAGGTCGCCGTATTCCGCGTTGAGCGCCTCCAGCCGCTCCCGCGCCGCCTCCGCTTCGTCGGCGAGCTTCGCGAGGTCGAGCGTGAGCAGCTTGCCGTCCTGCACCACGAACTTGCCCCCGATCATCACGTGGCGAACGGCATTGCCGTCTTCCGCATGGACCAGCTGGTTGACGGTGCCGTTGTGCGGGATCCAGTTCACGTGGCCGAGGGTGAGAAAGACGATGTCCGCCTTCATGCCCGGCGCGATAGCGCCGATATCCTCGAAGCCCAGCGCGCGCGCCGAGCCCGTGGTCGCGGCGGCATAGCATTCCTCGGTGCTCGCCCATTCACGCGGGTCAGGCGTCTGCACCTTCGACAGCATGGAGGCGTAGCGCATCGCCTCGTACATGTTCTGGTTGTCCGAGCAGTTCGCGCCATCGGTGCCGAGGCCAACATTGACGCCGAGATCGAGCGCGCGGCGCAGCGCAAACATCCCGTTGCCCAGGCGCATGTTGCTGCCGGGATTGTGCACGAGTGAAGCACCCCGATCAGCGGCCAGGCGCATGTCGTCATCATCGAGCCAGATTGCGTGCGCCGCGGTGAAGCGCTCGCTCACCAGGCCCATCGCATCCATGTGCTGCAGCAGCGTCTTGCCGTAGCGCTTCATGCCCACGATCGCCTGCACCTTGCTCTCGCCGACATGGGTGTGGACGGCCAGGCCATGGTCGCGCGCCATGCAGGCGCAGCCGTTGAGGAACTCGTCCGAGCAATGGTGCGGAATGGTGGGCGCGATGGCGTAGCGGATGTCCTGGTCGGCCCAGGACCAGCCCTTCATGACAGTCTCCATGGCCGAGAGCGTGTCCTGCCAGGGGCGCAGGCGCAGCTTGTCGACATCCTTCTGCACGCTGTCCGGCAGGGCGTCGCGCAGGCCGGGGATCGCGTCGTACACCGTGCGGTCCGCGACCATCGGCGCGATCACCGCGCGCATGCCGATGCCGGAATAGGCCTCGGCCACGGCATCCATGCCCTCGACCGTCGGCAGCGGCAATTCGGAGTAGAGATCGTAGGCCGCGGTGCAGCCCTTCATCACCATCTCGGCCGCGATGATCTGCGTGGCGAGCTTCTTGTCGGCCAGCGCGCGGTTGCCGCCGATCCAGGGGGCCGCGGCCAGCAGCAGTTCCAGCGTCCACTTGTCGCCCATGCCACGCGCGAGGCCGCCATGGCCGTGGGTGTGGCCGTTGATGAGGCCGGGGTGGATCAGCATGCCCGTTGCATCGATGATGCGCGCATGCGCGGGCACGGTGAGGTCGGTGCCGACGGCGCGGATGACGCCATCCTCGATCAGCACGTCGCCGGGCGCGGCACGGCGCAGGGAGGCATCCGCGATGCGGGCGTTGCGGATGAGGGTGATGCCGGGTTCGGCCTGGGCCATGGGAAACCTCTCTGTGTTAAGCGTTACGGCGCGCGTCCTTCACGCGTGCCGCGAGCGCGAATGCGCGACCGCCGGCAGTCCGGCGAGAGGCAAGCGGCCGGAGGGCGCGCCCGCCGCTTGAGGGCACACAAAAGCTGACACCGACGGTCATTCTTCATGACGGTCGGTGTCAGCCGGCCAAGGCGGGCCGTTCGGCGCCGCTCGACCAGGGGAACAGCAGCCGCTCCGCGAGCGAGACGGCCTGGAACAGCACGATGCCGAGCAGGGCCAGGATTACCACCGCCCCGAAGGCGAGCGGCGTGCGGAAGAAGGCCATCGACGTCTGGATAAGGTAGCCAAGCCCCGCATCGGCGCCGACGAATTCCGCGACCACCGCGCCTACGACGGAGAGTGCCGCCGCGACCTTCAGCCCGCCGAAGACGAAGGGCACCGCGAAGGGCAGCCGGATCCGTAGCAGCTCCTGCATCCGGCCCGCGCGGCAGGCG
>JAZKFA010000226.1:0-12567 GCA_040386655.1 Pseudomonadota bacterium
CTTGGCGGTGGAGTAGCTGTCGAGACGGCGCAGCATGTCCGAGACGTCCCGGTCCACCAGGTGGATCAGCGCGCCGCGGGTGATCTTCGGTCCCTGCGTCCCGGTCCAGTCGAGCCCCGGATGCACACGCTGCATGCGCCAGCGCTTGGCCCCCTTGCGGAACAGGCCGGGGACGGAGGTGGTCCCGAAACTGCCCGCCCAGCCGAAGCGCAGCAGCCGATCGCCCACGTAATTGTCCTTGGGCACCTGGTGCCAGGCGAAGGTGCTGGTCGCGATGGTCTCCCGCACGGCGGTGGCGAGCTCGGGGGAGACGCGCTCATCGGCGTCCACTTCGAGGATCCAGTCGTTGGTGCAGGCGTCGATGCCGGCGTTGCGGCGCGCGCCCTCCATCGGCCATGCACCCTCCAGCACCCGCGCACCGGCCGCGCGCGCGATCTCGGCGGAGGCATCGGTGGTGCGGTCGAGCACGACCAAAATCTCGTCGGCGAAGGCGAGCGAGGCGAGGCAGTCCGGCAGGCGCTCGGCCTCGTTGCGGGCGACGACGAGGGCGGAGAGCTTCATGCCGGCACCAGCAGCCGCGTGACGGCGGCCTCCACCTTGTCCACGGGCAGCGCGTCCATTGGCGCGCGGCCGGGCGCCCCGTCCGCCAGCACCGCGACGGCGCAACGGCCAACGGGGGCGTATTCGCTGGCCGGCGTCGGTCCGAACAACCCGATAGTCGGCGCCCCCGCCGCGGCCGAGAGGTGCATCAGCCCGGAATCATTGCCCACGAAGAGTGCTGCGCGCGACAGCAGCGCGGCGCATTCGGGCAGGCTCAGCGCACCGACGCCGTCGATGGCGCCGGGAATACCGTCCAGCACGGGGGCGGCGAGCGCCCGCTCCTGCGTGCCGGGTCCGGCGAGCACCACGCAGCGCGCGCCCGGCATGGCGCCGCCCGGCCCGGTGAGCGCGCGGAACAGCGCGACGAAGCGTGCGGCCGGCCAGACCTTCTCGTCCCAGTTCGCGGAAGGGCCGAGCACGATGAAGGGCAACCCTGGTGGGACCAACGCGGCGGCGCGTGCCACATCCTCCTCCGCGAACCAGGCGACAGGGCGCGGCGGCGGGTCGATCCGCAGCAACGCCGCCAGCTGGCCCAGCCGGTGCCCCGGATGCCGGCCGCCACGGGCGATGAAGCGCTTGCCCGTAGGCACCAGGAAGGCCAGTGCGGAAGCGCGGAGGTCGACCACAAGGTCCCACCAGGTGAACGCCACCTGCCGCCATAGCCCGAGCCAGTGCCGGCCATAGGGGCGCTTGACCAGCGTGATGGTGCGGTCCCGCCGCGGCATGCGGGCGAAGACGCCCTCGGCCACCGCGCCGCAGGCGATGGTGAAGCGGGCCTCCGGATGCACCCGGAGCAGGTGGTCGAGCAGCGCCGTGGACAGCACCGCATCGCCGATTCGGGTGGAGGAGATGAACAGGATACGCACGGCAGCGCGCTTAGCATGGGCGCCGGGGCTTGGGCAGTTGGCTTGCGGTTACCGGGTTGCATGGGGGGTCAGGCCGCCTCACATGCGCCCCATGCCCATCGCTCACCTGCCCAACCGCGCCGCCATCGAGCTCAGCGGCGAGGATCGTGTCACCTTCCTCCAGGGCCTCGTCTCCCATGACGTGACGCTGGCGGCACCCGGACGCGCCGTCTTTGCGGCCCTGCTGACGCCGCAGGGCAAGTGGCTGGCCGATTTCTTCATCCTCAGCGACGGCGAGCGCCTGTTCCTGGAGACCGAGGCAGCGGGCGCTGCAGACCTTGTCCAGCGCCTGTCCCGCTTCCGGCTGCGGGCGAAGGTGGCGCTGCGCGTCGCCCCCGAATTCGCCGTCCATGCCGCATGGGGCGGCGCGACGGCCCCCGAGGGGACCATCGCCGCCCCCGACCCGCGTGCGCCGGAGGCCGGGCTGCGCATCCTGGCGACCGCGCCCGTCGCCACCGACGCCTCGGCCGAGGATTGGGACGCCCACCGCCTGGCCCTCGGCCTTCCCGGGGCGGCGGATATGGAGCCCGGCCAGACCGTGCTGCTGGAGGCCAATTTCGACACGCTGGACGGCATTTCCTGGACCAAGGGCTGCTACATGGGCCAGGAGCTGACGGCGCGGACCCGCTACCGAGGCCTGCTCAAGCGCCGCCTGGTGCCCGTGATGGTCGACGGCGCGCTGCCCCCACGTGGAACCCCGGTCCTCGACGCCGAGGGTGCCGAGCAGGGCGAGATGCGGTCCGGGCGCGGGGCGCGGGGCATCGCGCTGCTGCGGATCGCCGCACTCGACGGCCGGGCCTTGGCCGCGGGCGGTTCGGCGATACGGCCGGTGCCGCCGGACGCCTGAGGCCCCTTGGCCTCGCGGCACCTGCCGCGCTAGACCTTCCCTCATCCAGCGGGCGTGGTGGAACTGGTAGACGCGCCGGACTCAAAATCCGGTTCCGAAAGGAGTGTCGGTTCGATTCCGACCGCCCGCACCACTTTTTTATAGCGATGCCGCCCGCCAGCCCATCGCGCAGCCTCGCTTCCGCCCCGCTAGCCGCATCGCGTTCAGGGACAAGTTCGGATGATGGTTCAGGACAGTGCCTCAGACGAGATCGATGCGGCGATCGCCGCCATCCGGGACTGGCGCGGCGAGACCCTCGCGCGCATGCGGGGGCTCATCCGCGCGGCCGATCCGGACATCGTCGAGACGGTGAAGTGGCGCAAGCCGACCAACCCAGCCGGCGTGCCGGTCTGGGAGCATCACGGCATCCTCTGCACGGGCGGCGTCTTCAAGGACAAGGTGAAGATCACCTTCGGCAAGGGCGCGAAGCTCGATGATCCGTCGGGGCTGTTCAATGCCAGCGTCGAGGGCAATGCGATGCGCGCCATCGACCTCGCCGAGGGCGCGCAGGTCAATGAGAAGGCTTTCGCCGCGCTGGTCCGCGCCGCCATCGCGCTGAACCTGGCGGACGATGCCAGGGCGAAGCCGGCACGCGGAAAGGCTTAACGACGCCGGCTGGGCAGAAGAGGACGCCGTAACAGGGCCCAGCACCCTGATCGTGGGAGCCGGCCCCACTGGCCTGGTCTCGCGATCAGCCTTGCCAGGCACGGCGTGCCCTTTCGCATCATCGATAAGGCCGCCGGCCCTGGTGAGCAGCCTCGCGCCCTCGTCGTGGTCGATGGCCGGCGGCAATTGCTCCCCGCTCGCCTTGCTCGACGGGTAGCTGCACGTCTAAGGCGAGGCCTCGGCAGACCTCGCCGCAGCCGCGGCCGCACTCAACCCGCGGCTTCATCGTTTCAGCTGGAGCGACGCGGCCGGGAGGGCGGGGCTCGAACGGGGCGCAGCCTACCTGGTCCGCCCGGAAGGCCATTTGGGCATGGGGCTGCCGGCCGCCGGAGGAGTGGAGGCGCTCGTCGCCTATGTGGCGCGGCTGGGTCTCCGCACGCCCGGACCGGCCCCGGCATGACCCGGCGCGCGGGGTGCCGCGCTTGCCAAACCCCGCTCTTCCGGGCATGGACCCGCCACGAAATCCCGACACCCCTAGACCGGAGGCGCGCCACCATGGCCTCGGCGTTCGAACGTATTGCCGACATCATCGCCGAAAACAGCGAGGTCAAGCGTGACGCCATCACGCCGGACAGCCATGTGATCAATGATCTCGGCATCGACAGCCTGGACTTCCTCGACATCGTCTTCGCCATCGACAAGGCCTTCGGCATCAAGGTACCGGTCGAGGCCTGGACGCAGGAAGTCAATGCCGGCACCGCGCCGCCCGAGAAGTACTTCGTGATGAAGAACCTCGCCACGCGCGTCGAGGAGCTGGTCGCGGCGAAGGCCTGATCCAGCGCCATGCTGCTCGAATACTTCTCCATGATCGATCGCGTGGTGAGCCTCGCACCCGAGGCCATCACAGCGGCGTCGCGGGTGCCCGATGCGAGCCCGGTCTTCGAGGGCCATTTCCCCGGCCATCCGCTGGTGCCCGGCGTGTTGCTGATCGAAACCATGGCGCAGGCCTCGGGCTACCTGCTGCTCTCGCGCATCGGCTTCTCTCGCATGCCGTTCCTTGCCTCGGTGAAGGAGGCAAAGCTGCGCAGCTTCGTTGCCCCGCAGGCGGAGCTCACCATCGACGCGACGCTGGTCCATGACGGCTCGGGCTATGCCGTGACGTCGGCGCGGATCACCGCCGGCGGCAAGCGCATCTGCGATGCCGAGCTGACCTTCCGCATCATGGATTTCCCCGATCCGCGCCTGGAAGAGGCGATGCGCAAGCGCGCCGCCGAAATCGGGATGAGTGCAACGGTCATGAAGAATGACCATTGAAATTTTTGGGCCCTCGAGCGCCGGGCGCACGCTCCGCGTGCTTGGCTCGCCGGACGACCGGCGGCGCCCATTCGGGCTTGCGGGCCGCTTTGCGGCCCGTGATAAGGGCTGGCTCCTTGAAATGACGTCCGCATGAACCGCGAGATCTGGATCACCGGCATCGGCCTGGTCACCTCGCTGGGCGAGGGGCGCGCGGCGCATTGGGCCGCGCTGAATGGCGGCGCCGTGCCGGTGGTCGATACCGACACCTTCGCGCCCTATGCGGTGCACCCGCTGCCGGCGCTGAACCTCGACGCGCAGATCCCGCGCAAGGGCGACCAGCGCCAGATGGAGCCCTGGCAGCGCCTGGGCACCTATGCCGCCGGCCTGGCCATCGACGATGCCGGCGCGCGGGGTCTCGTTTCCGACATGCACCTGATCGTCGCCGCCGGCGGTGGCGAGCGCGATGTGGCCGTCGATGAGGCGATCGCCGCCGAACTTGCGGAGCTGCCGGACGCCGAGGCCGGGCCGAGGCTGAACGAACGCCTGGCCAACGGGCTGCGGCCGACGCTGTTCCTGGCCCAGCTGTCGAACCTGCTGGCCGGCAACATCTCGATCGTGCACGGCGTCACCGGTTCCTCGCGCACCTTCATGGGCGAGGAAAGTGCGGCCGCCGACGCCATCCGCATCGCGCATGCGCGGCTGGCCGAAGGGCGCGGCGAGATTGCGCTGGTCGGCGGCGCCTTCGCGGCGCAGCGCTGGGACATGGTGCTGCTGTATGCGCCGGGCGGCGCGTTGTGGCAGGGCGCGCCGGTGCCGCTATCCGAACGCCAGGGTGGCGGTGCGGTGCTGGGTGCGATGGCCGCCTTCCTGGTGCTGGAACATGCCGAGCATGCCCGCGCGCGCGGCGTGCGCGGCATCGCCAAGCTTGGCGGCGTCGTGA
Organism: Pseudomonadota bacterium; assembly: GCA_040386655.1. Lineage (GTDB taxonomy): Bacteria > Pseudomonadota > Alphaproteobacteria > Acetobacterales > Acetobacteraceae > Plastoroseomonas. The sequence goes on from JAZKFA010000226.1 coordinate 5,234, forward strand.
CCGACGCATCGCGGCGCGCGGCACAAGGTGACTCCGCGGCCACGGCTGCGCGGCTGCTGCGCAAGCTGCCGCTCGGCGCAGGGCCGCTCGGCATCATGTCGGGTGATTCCGGCACGGCGGTGCAGGCGGACGAGGCGCGCTTCCTGGCCGAACTGCCCCAGGCCGCAACGCGCCGCGCCGGCACGCTGATCGGGCATGGCGTCGAGGCGAACTTCCCCGCCCAGGTCGCGCTCGCCGCAACGGCCATCGAGGCCGGCGGCTTCTACCCGCCGCTCGACCCCGCCGACACGCCCAGCGATGCCGTGCCGCGCCAGATCCTGGTGACCGGCTTCGGCGTCTTCCGGGGCGAGGCGCTGGCCCTGGTGGAACCCGCGTCATGAAGGACCATCTCGGCCGCCCGTTGGTCGCGGTGACCGGCATCGGCATGGTCACGCCGCTGGGCTGGGGCGTCGCGACCTCCTGGGCGCGGCTGCTCGCCGGCGACAGCGGCATCCGCCGCATCGGGCGCTTTCCCCTCGATCACCTGAAGACCACCATCGCCGGCACCGTCGACCTGCCCGAGGAGGCCGATGGCGGTAGCACCGCCTTCTCCTCCCCGCAGCGGGTCGAGCGCATGGCCGCCTTCGCCATGGCCGAGGCTATCGCGGAAGCGAAGCTGGGGAGCGAGGGCGATTTCCCCGGCGTGCTGATGCTCGGCATGCCGCCGGTCGAACATGAATGGCCGCAGCGCTTCGCCATGGCGCGCGCCGCGCATTCGGGGCGCTACGTGGACCAGGTGCGCGCCGCCACGGGGCATCGCGACCTGTACGAGACCTTCCTGTTCGGCGGCATCGGGGAGCGCCTGGCCGCGCGCTTCGGCACCAAGGGCGCGCCGATCTCCACCACCACAGCCTGTGCGACAGGTGCCACCGCCATCCAGACCGCCGTCGAGGCGATCCAGCGCGGCGAGACTCTGGCCGCAATTGCCGTCGGTGCGGATGGCAGCGTGCAGCCGGAGGCGCTGATACGCTTCTCCCTGCTTTCGGCCCTTTCCACCCGCAACGAGGACCCGGCACGCGCCGCGCGCCCCTTCGAGAAGACCCGGGACGGCTTCGTCATGGCCGAGGGCGCGGCCGCGCTGGTGCTCGAGGATTACGATGCGGCGGTTGCCCGCGGTGCCAACGTGATCGGCCTGGTCGCGGGATGCGGGGAACGAGCGGACAGCTTCCATCGTACCCGGTCCAACCCCGACGGCGCGGCCGTCATCGGCGCCATCCACAACGCCATTGCGGATGCGGGGATCGCACCTGCCGAGGTCGGCTACGTCAACGGCCACGGCACCGGCACGCCGGAGAACGACAAGATGGAGGCACTCGGCATGCGGGCCGTCTTCGGCGACGCGCCGCCGCCGATCTCGTCCATCAAGTCGATGATCGGGCACACGCTGTCGGCCGCCGGCGCGATCGAAGCGGCGGCGAGCCTGCTGTCCATCCGCGACCAGGTGCTGCCGCCCACGATCAACCATGTGGAGCCGGACCCGGCCATCACGCTCGACGTCGTCCCCAACGTCGCGCGCCATGTCACGGGGTTGCGACACGTGCTCTCCAACTCCTTCGGCTTCGGCGGGCAGAATGTCTGCCTGCTGCTTTCCGCCCCTCCCGAGGCCTGATGATGATGCGTGCGCTCCGGCTGCATGGCGACCGCGACCTGCGGCTCGACACCATCGACGAGCCCGCCCCACCCGGCCCGGGCCAGGTGCAGGTGCGCATGCGCGCGATGGCGCTGAACCACATCGACGTCTGGGGCTGGCGCGGCATGGCATTCGCCAAGCGCGACCTGCCGCTGGCCGTCGGCGCGGAGGCCGTGGGCGAGGTGGTCGCCACCGGCCCAGGTGCCACGCGATGGAAGATCGGCGACCGCGTCGCACCCTACGGCGCGCTGACCTGCGGCGTATGCAAGGCCTGTCGGCAGGGGCGCGATAACCTGTGCGAAGACGTGCGCGGCGTGATGGGCTTCCATGTCGACGGCTTCGCCCGCGACCTGGCTAATCTGGACGAGCGGCTGATGGTCGCGGTTCCCGACGGAATCTCCTGGGAAGACGCGGCCTGCGGCCCCATCACCTTCTCGACCGTCGAGCACATGCTGTTCGACAACGCGAAGCTGGAACACGGCGAGACCATACTCATCCACGCGGCGGGATCGGGCATCGGCACCGTCGCGATCCGCATCGCGAAGGATTTGGGCTGCACCGTGATCGCGACGGCCGGTGATGACGAGAAGTGTGCGAAGGCGCGCGACCTCGGCGCCGACCATGTGGTGAATTATTCGACGCAGAACTTCCCCACCGTCGCCCGCCGCATCACCGGCAAGAAGGGCGTAGACGTGGTGTTCGAGCATGTGGGCGCGACCACCTGGTCCGGCAGCCTGCTGAGCCTGCGCATGGGCGGGCGTCTCGTGACCTGCGGGTCCACCTCCGGCGTGTCCGCCGAGACGAACCTGATGATGCTGTTCCAGCGCCAGCTGCGCATCTTCGGCAGCTTCGGGGCGGCGATGCGCAACATCTCCGATGGCTACGCGAAGATGGTGCGCGGCATCCTGCCGGTGGTCGATACCGTGGTGCCACTGGAGCGCTTCACCGAAGGCCTCGAACGCCTGGAAAGCCGCCGCGTGTTCGGAAAGATCGTCGTGACGCTGTGATGGATGCGGTGCTTGGCGCGCTGCTGCGCGGCCTGTTTGCGCTGATGCGCGTGCTGGGGTCCCGCGGGGCGCCGGCGGTTGGCAGCTTCCTCACCCGCACGCTCGGCCCGCTGACCGGGTCTCATCGGATTGCGCGCGACAATATCGCCGCCAGCTTCCCCGAGAAGGACGCTGCCTGGCGCCGTGGCGTCCTGCGCGAGGCCTGGGACAATCTCGGCCGCACGACCTGCGAATACGTCCACATGGAGACGATCTGGGACTACGACCCGGACTCACCGGACCCCAATGGCCGCATCCTGATCGCACCCGAGGTCGCTGCCCGCTTCCTCGAACTCGCCGGCGACGGCAAGCCCGCGCTGATCTTCGCCGCGCACCTGGCGAACTGGGAATTGCCGATGATCGCGGCCGCGAAGTGCGGGCTGCCGGCCGCGGCACTCTACCGCACGCCCAACATCCGCGCCGTCGCGAGGGAGATCCTGGCGCTGCGGAAAAGCTCGATGGGTGAGCTGATCCCGGCCGGCCAGTTCGCGCCGCTGCGCATGGCGAGCGCGATCGAGCGGGGCCTGCACGTGGGCATGTTGATCGACCAGCGCTTCGGGCGCGGCCCGCGCATCCAGTTCCTCGGGCGCGAGGCGGCGGCGAACCCGCTGATCGCGCAGCTCGCGCGGCGCTTCGATTGCCCGGTGCATGGCGCACGCGCCATCCGCCTGCCCGGCGGCCGCTTTCGCCTCGACCTGAGCGAAGCGGTCGCGCTGCCGCGGGACGCCGAGGGGATGGTCGATGTGGCCGGCGCGACGGCGGCGATGAACCGGGTGATCGAGGGCTGGGTGCGCGAATACCCGGGACAATGGCTCTGGATGCACAGGAAATGGCGATGACCCTGGTCCGCACCCCCACACTCGAGATCGACTGCACCATTACCGGCCCCGAGGACGGGCTGCCCGCCATCCTGCTTCCGGGATTTCCCTACGGCGCGCGCGATTACGACGCCGTCGCCCCGATCCTCGCCGCCGAAGGTTGGCGCGTGGTGGTCCCTTCGCTCCGCGGCCATGGCGCCACGCGCTTCCTGCGCGATGACACCCCGCGTTCCGGCCAGCAGGCCGCGCTGGGGCAGGACCTGCTCGACCTGATGGATGCCCTCGCCATCCCGCGCGCGGTGGTGGGCGGCTACGACTGGGGTGGGCGTGCCGCGTGTATCGTCGCGGCCCTGCATCCGGAACGCGTCGCCGGCCTGGTGACGGGGACCGGCTACAACATCCAGGACATCGCCGTCAGCGCCAAGCCCGCCTTGCCCGCCCAAGAATTGCGGCACTGGTACCAGTGGTATTTCCACACCGAGCGCGGCGCCACCGCCATGCGCGAGAACCCCGCCGACGTGAACCTGCTGCTGTGGCAGATGTGGTCGCCGGACTGGAACTTCTCCGACGCCGAATTCCTGGAGACGGCCACGGACTGGACCAACCCCGACTACGCTGCCGTGGTGATCCAGTCCTACCGCCACCGCCACCGCGCGGCCGCCGGCGACCCCGCCTATGACGCGATGGAAGCCGCACTCGCCGCGCAGCCGCTGATCACGGTGCCGACGGTGGTGCTGCATGGGGAAAGTGACGGTGTCTCTCCGCCAGAATCGAGCGAGACCTGCCAGCGGCACTTCACCGGACCCTTCGCGCGGGAGGTGATCCCCGCGGTGGGGCACTGCATTCCGCGCGAGGCGCCGGAGGTGTTTGCGGCGGCGGTGCGGGTGTTCGGGAGTGGTCGGTAGAAGGCCGGGGAAAGGAATTTCCCCGGACCCCATTCTTTTGTTTTTATCTATTGCAGCTTGCGGTCAGGGCGGCACGCACAAGGCAAGGCCTTCCCTGCCACCCAGGGCCAAGAAGCCAAAAACAAAAGAAGGGGGCCGGGGGAATTCTTTCCCCCGCCTTTTCACCCTCGCATCATCTGTATAATGCCCGAAAAATCCTTCCCGCCACCGCCCTGTTCCGCGAAGCGCCGGTACAGCTCCAGCGCCGCCGCCGCGACTGGCGTGGCCAGCCCCGACGCCTTCGCCGCATCCTGCGCCAGGCCCACATCCTTCAGCATCAGCGCGGTTGCGAAGCCCGCGGCGTAGTCGCGGTTGGCGGGGCTAGCGGGCACCGGGCCCGGGACGGGGCAGTAGCTGGTGAGTGCCCAGCTTTGCGCGCTCGACTTGCTCGCCACGTCGAACAGCGCCTGGTGCGAGAGGCCGAGTTTTTCGGCGAGCAGGAAGGCCTCCGCCGTCACGCCCATGATGGCGGCGAGCATCATGTTGTTGCACAGCTTCGCCGCCTGGCCGGCGCCTGCCTCGCCGCAATGGATGACGTTGCGCCCCATCTGCGCGAGGATCGGCTGAGCGCGGGCGAAGGCGTCCACCGGACCGCCGACCATGAAGGTCAGCGTGGCACCCTCCGCCCCCATGACGCCGCCTGAGACCGGTGCGTCGAGGAAGGCGCGGTGTGAGCCGGTCGCGACGGCGCGCGCGCTGTCGACGTCGATGGTGGAGCAGTCGATCAGCAGCGCGTCCGCGGCGCAGGCCGCCGCCATGCCGCCGGCGCCGAGCCAGGCGTCGCGCACATGCTGGCCTGCGGGCAGCATGGTGAGCACCACCTCCGCGCCATCAGCCGCGTCGGCGGACGAGGCCGCCTGGCGCGCACCGGTGACAGCGGCCATCGCTGCGGGTGCCAGGTCGAACACCGCGAGCTCATGCCCGGCCTTGACCAGGTTGCGCGCCATCGGCCCGCCCATGTTCCCCAGGCCCACGAAGCCGATGCGTGCCATGCCGCCCTCCCTTGTCCGTTCCCGCCATGATGGACCGGGCGCGGCCCGTCGAACAACTCGCCTCGGGCCGGTGGTGGCGCTCAGCCGCCAAGCGTGACCAGGACGATCTCGGGCGGCACATTGAAGCGGACCGGCAGGAAGGAGGTGCCGAGGCCCGCGGAGACGATCAGCCGGCGCTCCTCCTCGACGATCAGGCCGTGGCGATAGCGCGTCCCGAAATGCGAGGGCAGGAAGGGCGTGTAGCCGAAGGCGCGGATCTGCCCGCCATGCGTGTGGCCGGAGAGGGTGAGCGTGAAGCGGTCCGTCAGCGAAGCGAAGATGTCCGGCTCATGCGCGAGCAGGATGGCCGGCGCGTCGTCGGTGATGGCGGCCGCCGTCGCGGCCACGTCATGCGCGCCGCGGATGCGCCCGAAGGCCCATTGGCTGTCCAGGCCCGCGAGCCAGAAGCCATCCATCCGCAGCGCGGCGTTGCGCAGCAGGTTGACGCCCACGCCAGCCAGTTCGCGCGCGATGATCGGCACGGCGCGCGGATCAGCGCTCCGGCGTGCGGCCTCATCCTCCCACCAGTCGTGGTTGCCCAGGATGGCGTGGACGCCGAGCGGTGCACGCAGGGCGCCGAGGTGGCGTGCGACGAGGGTCTGCGGCAGTGCCGATCCCATCAGGCTAGAGAAGCCATAATCGCCCAGCAGCACGACCAGATCGGGGCGCAGCGCATTGGTCTGCGAGACGATCGCTTCCAGCCGGTCGATGCTCATCGTGGAACCGCCGGCGTGGATGTCGGACAGGGCGGCGATCGTCAGGAGCGGCCCCGCCCAGGGCAGGGTGTGACGCGCGAGCATGGGCGTGGCGTAGGGCTCGATCGCGAGCGCATTGCCGACCGGCATCATCGCGACGACCGGCACGGCACCGAGCAGGGCGCGGCGAGTGATCATGCGCGATGCAGCCCGGGACGGCCGGGTTCGACCTGGAATCGCGCTTCCGAGACATGCGGCGCGCCGGGGCGCGAGACGTAGGGCAGGGCGCGGAAATCGGCGACGAAACCGCGCGGCCCGGCCTCGTGCAGGGTGAAGCCGCGCCGGGCGCCGAAATGCGCGATATGCGCGTTGCGCTCCAGCACAACCGGGCGCTCGGTGATGTCGAAGCCATCGCCTTCGGAGGTGGCCGAGGTCGCGGTGAATTCGGTGCCCAGCGCGGTGCTGCCGGTATCATCGGGGTCTGCGTGCAGGGTCGCGGCGAGGGAGCGGTGCACATCGCCGGAGAGGGCGACGGTGCCGCCGATCCGGCGCTCCGCGATGGCGGCGAGCAAGCGCGCGCGGGCGGCGGGGTAGCCATCCCACTTGTCGAGGCTGAGCGCGCTGTTGGCGAGGTGGCGCCGCATCAGCGGCACCTGCTGCGCGAGGATGTGCCAGGTGGCGTCGCGCGCGGCGGTGAGGCCTTCGCCCAGCCAGGCTTCCTGCACGGGGCCGAGCATCTGCGCGTCGGGCCGCGCGATGGCGTCGCAGCGGCCGCGCCCGCCGCAGGGCTGCGCGTCGCGGTGCGCGCGCGTGTCGAGCACGTGGAAGGCGACGTGGCGGCCGAAGCGGAAGCGCCGATAGGCAGGACCGTCCAGCATGGCGCGCGGGAGCGGCATCGCCTCCCACCAGGCCTTCAGCGCGGCGGTGCGGCGCAGCGCGAACTCGGCCGTGGGCGGCGCGCCGCCGGCCCAGTCATTGCGCACCTCATGGTCGTCGTAGCTGATGATGAAGGGGTGCGCGGCATGGGCGGCCTGCAGGTCCGGATCAGTGCGGTATTGCGCGTGGCGGGCGCGGTAGTCGGCCAGCGTCAGCGTTTCTCCGCCTTCGTGCATGCGGATGCGCGCACGGGCG
>JAZKFA010000226.1:12577-12858 GCA_040386655.1 Pseudomonadota bacterium
CGTAGATGTAGTCGCCGTAGTGGAAGACGGCGTCCAGCGGTGTCTCGGCAATGTGCCGCCAGGCGGTGAAATGGCCATGCTCGAAATGCTGGCAGCCCGCATTGGCGAAGCGCATCGCCGCGTCCGCGCCCAGAGCGGGGGCGGTGCGGGTGCGGCCGGTGGGGCTTTCGAACCCGCCGGCGCGGAAGCGGTAGAAATAGGTGGCTGCGGGCGAGAGGCCGCCGAGCTCGACGTGCAGGCTGTGGCCATCCGCGGCCTGCGCCGTCTCCTCGCCGCGGCGG
>JAZKFA010000227.1:0-3828 GCA_040386655.1 Pseudomonadota bacterium
CATCAGCATCACCGTGCTCACGCGCGAGGGCGAATCGCGCCTGATGGGCGGCGGTCCGGCGATGGAGGGCAACGACGCGGTGAAGGCGATCACCGACCAGATGAAGGCGCAGGACAAGAGCGCCGCGCGCGAGCCGGCGGCGCCCGCGCGCGAGTCCGGCCGCGCGGCCAAGGTGGCGGCGACCGAGCCGGCTCAGCGCTGAGGTAGCAGGAGCAGGGAGGCGAAGCGTGCGCGGAGGTTCCCGTCTTGCTCCCTCTCCCTCCGGGAGAGGGCGGGGGTGAGGGCCGACGACGGTGACCGGCGCCGCCATCGCACCCACCGCCCGCGGCCCCTCACCCCGCCTCTCCCTGGAGGGGAGAGGCGTCACTCCGACTCCCGCGTTCCGAAGGAAGGCGTCGATCCAGACGCCCCGAAAGGCGCCGTTTTCCCCCTCTGATCCGCCTTTAGATTTCCCCCCGGCTGCGGACAATTCCTGGCAACGCACACCGCATCGCCATGTCATCCACCAGCCAGGACCGCAACCTCCCCGCCACGCAGCGCAAGCTCGACAAGGCCCGCAAGGACGGCCAGGTCGCCCGCTCGCGCGACCTGTCGCACCTGGCGGTGGTGGGCACCGGCGCCGTCGCGCTGATGCTGCTGGCGCCCACGGGCTTCGAGGCGATGCGCGCCGCGCTCGCGCAGGCGCTGGTCTTCGACGCGGCCACGGTGTCCGACCCGGCCCAGATGCTCGCGCGGCTGGCCAAGCTGGCGGGCTTCGGGCTCGCGGTGTGCGCGCTCTTCGCCGGCATCGTGCTGTTCGTCGCCGTGGGCAGCACCATCGCGGCGGGCGGCTGGGTGGCCAGCGCCAAGGCCATCACGCCCGACTTCGGCCGGCTCAACCCGCTCTCGGGCATCGCCAACCTGTTCTCCAAGCAGCAGCTCTTCAACGTCGCCAAGCTGGTGTTCATGTCGGCGCTGCTGGGTCTGACGGGCTGGTTGTTCCTCAGCGGCTCGATCGGCACCGTGACGCAGATGATGACGCAGCCCGCGCCCGCGGCCCTGCGCACCCTGGGCGACTGGCTGGTCTCGGGCATGGGCCTGATGCTGCTGGTGGTGCTGACCGCGGCGGTGGTCGACGTGCCGCTGCAGGGCTTCTTCCACCGCGCCAAGCTGAAGATGTCGCACGAGGACGTCAAGCAGGAGCACAAGGAGTCCGAGGGCGATCCCCACACCAAGGGCCGCCAGCGCAGCGCCGCGCGCGAGATCTCGCAGCGCGCGAGCATCGGCGCCGTGCCCAAGGCCGACTTCATCCTGATGAACCCGACGCACTTCGCCGTCGCGGTGCGCTACGACGACCAGACCATGAACGCGCCGCAGGTGATCTCCAAGGGCGCCGACCTGCTGGCCATGCGCATCCGCGACATCGCCACCGAGCACAAGATCCCGGTGGTGCAGTCGCCGATGCTCGCTCGCGCGCTGTTCGCCCACGCCGAGATCGACCAGTCCATCCCGTCGAGCCTCTACACGGCCGTGGCCCAGGTGCTGGCCTACGTCTACCGCCTGAAGGCCGCGCTGCGCGGCGAGGGTCCCATGCCGGCCTCGGTGCCCGAACCCTTCGTGCCGCCCGAGCTCGATCCGCTCCACAAGAAGAAGACCGCCGCCGACGCCGCGATCGCCGCCAACACCACCCCCCCCGCCCCATGATCCAGAACTTCGCTTCCGCCCGCCAATGGATGGGCAACAACGGCGGCATGGTCCAGCGCGCGGCCGCGCCGCTGCTGGTGATCTCGATCCTGGCGCTGATGGTGCTGCCGATCCCGCCGGGGATGCTCGACGTCTTCTTCACGCTCAACATCGCCGTCGCGCTGATGGTGATGATGGTGGCGGCGTACATGGTGCGGCCGCTCGATTTCGCGGCTTTCCCGAGCGTGCTGCTGCTCACCACGCTGATGCGCCTGTCGCTCAACGTCGCCTCCACGCGCGTCGTGCTGCTGGAGGGCCACACCGGCCCGGGCGCGGCCGGCGCGGTGATCGAGGCCTTCGGCCACTTCCTCATCGGCGGCAACTTCGCCGTCGGCCTGATCGTGTTCGCGATCCTGGTGGTGATCAACTTCGTGGTGGTGACCAAGGGCTCCGAGCGCATCGCCGAGGTGTCGGCGCGCTTCACGCTCGACGCCATGCCCGGCAAGCAGATGGCGGTCGACGCCGACCTGAGCTCGGGCAACATCGACGAGAAGGAGGCCCGCCGCCGGCGCCTGGAGGTGGCCGAGGAGGCGAACTTCTTCGGCTCCATGGACGGTGCGTCGAAGTTCGTGCGCGGCGACGCGATCGCCGGCATCCTGATCCTGATCATCAGCATCGTCGGGGGCTTCGCCATCGGCGTGCTGCAGCACGGCCTGTCGGCGGGCAAGGCGGCCGACACCTACATCCTGCTGGCGGTGGGCGACGCGCTGGTGGCGCAGATCCCGGGCCTGCTGATCTCGGTGGCCGCGGCGATGGTGGTCTCGCGCGTGGGCCGCGAGGACGACGTCGGCAAGCAGATCATCTCCCAGTTGCTGACCTCGCCGCGCGTGCTGGGCCTCACAGCCGGCATCCTGGGGCTGCTGGGCGTGATCCCGGGCATGCCGCACCTGGTGTTCCTGGGCATGGCCGCGCTGCTGGGCTACGGCGCCTGGGCCAGCCACAAGCGCCCGGCCGCCGCGGCGCCGGAGGCCGCCGTCGGCGCGCCCGCGGCCGACGCCGAGGCCACCTGGGACGACCTGCTGCCGGTCGATCCGCTGGGCCTGGAGCTGGGCTACCGCCTGATCGCGCTGGTCGACAAGGACCGCCAGGGCGACCTGCTCACGCGCATCAAGGGCGTGCGCCGCAAGTTCGCTCAGGAGGTGGGCTTCCTGCCGCCGGCCGTGCACGTGCGCGACAACCTCGAATTGAAGCCCAGCGGCTACCGCGTGACCCTGCGCGGCGTGGTGGTGGCCGAGGGCGAGGCCTTCCCCGGCATGTACCTGGCGATCAATCCCGGCGGCATCACGATGCCGCTGCTGGGCACCGCCACCACCGACCCGGCCTTCGGCCTGCCGGCGCACTGGATCGAGGAGCGGCAGAAGGAAGCCGCACAAATGGGCGGTTTCACGGTCGTTGATTCGGAGACCGTGATGGCCACCCACCTGTCACATTTGATGCAAGTGCAGGCCGCGAAGTTGCTGAGCCGCACGGAAACCCAACAACTGGTCGAACACGTGAGCAAACTGGCGCCGAAGCTGATCGAGGAAGTCGTACCCAAGCTGGTGTCGATCTCTTCCTTCCAGCGGGTGCTGCAGCTGCTGCTGGAAGAATCCGTGAACATCCGCGACATCCGCACCATCGTCGAGACGCTGGCAGAGAACGCCGGCGCCACCACCGACCCGGTCGAGCTGGTGCGCCGCGTGCGCACCGCGCTGGCTCCGGCCATCGTGCAGCAGATCTACGGCCCGGTGAAGGAGCTCGACGTCATCGCCATCGAGCCGGGCTTCGAGCGGCTGCTGATGCAGGCCCTGGGCAACCCCCACTCGCCGGCGCTGGACCCCGGCGTGGCCGAGGTCTTCACGCGCACCGCCGCCGAGGTGGCGCTCAAGCAGGAAGAGCGCGGCGTGCCCGCCTGCCTGCTGGTGCCCGACGGCATCCGCGGCGCCATCGCCCGCCTGGTCAAACGTTCCGCGCCGCGCCTGCAGGTGCTCGCGCACAGTGAAATTCCCGAAACCCACACGATCCGCATCGGTCCGATCCTGCGAGGAGCCAACGCATGAACATCCAACGCTTTCACGCCCCCACCGCCCGCGAAGCGCTGGCCCTGGCCCGCGCCGCCTTCGGCGA
>JAZKFA010000228.1:0-8696 GCA_040386655.1 Pseudomonadota bacterium
TGCTGCCCAGCGAATCGCCCAGCGCCTCGGGCACCAGCGTGACGTGCGCGGGCGGAGCGGGCGCGAAGGCGGCGGACAGCCGCGCGAAGGCGGAGGGCAGCGGCTCGAACGCCAGCACGCGCGAATCCGGCAGCGCTGCGAAGGGCTTCGTGATCAGCCCGTCATGCGCGCCAACATCCAGCAGCGTGCCGGGCCGGTGCAGGCAGGTGTGGAAGGTGATCTCGTCCATCATCATCAACCTAGCCCATCGCGCGGGCGTGCGCATCCGCCGGGCGCTGGGCAACCGGCGCGATCTCCCTGATGATGCGGCGACACCAGGAACGGGAGGGGGCGGGAATGCCGCTGGCGCAACTGATCTACACCTCGCGGCCCTTCGGCTTCGACGAGGCGACGCTCGACGACATCCTGACCACGGCGCGGGTGAAGAACGCCCAGTCGAACATCACCGGGGCGCTGATCTGTCGCGCCGATCTCTACATGCAGATGCTCGAAGGCCCGCGCCAGGCGCTGACCGAAACCTTCGGGCGCATTCTGCGAGACGACCGCCACGTGGAGGTGCGACTGGTCCATTGCGCCGACACGTCCGAGCGCCTGTTCCCCCAGTGGTCGATGCGCGACGACCCGCCGCAATCGTGGATGTGGAACCAGGCCGAAGTGCGCGCCGGCGCGGCACGGCTGGCGCCTTCGATCGAAGCCCTGGGCGTGTTCCGCCGGCTTGCGACGCTGCCCAAGGACGCCTGAGCCGGGCTCAGGCGGCGGCGATGGCGGCTTCCAGCGCGCGCACGCCCGCGGCAGGGCCATCGGGGTGGTTCCACACCGCGCCGATGACGGCGAGGAAATCCGCCCCGGCGCGGACCAGGGGGGCGCAGTTCGCCGCCGTGATGCCGCCGATCGCGACGGAGGGGATCTCGAACATCTCCGTCCACCAGGCGAGCAGCTCGACATCCGCCGTGTGCACCGTCTCCTTCGTCGCGGTGGGGAAGAAGGCGCCGAAGGCCACGTAATCAGCGCCCATCTCGCCCGCCTCCATCGCGAGGTGACGGGAGGCATGGCAGGTGATGCCGAGCGTGCGGCCCTCCAGTAGCTTGCGCGCCGCGGCGTGGTCGCCATCGCCCTGGCCCAGATGCGCGCCGTCGCAGCCCAGGCGCATGGCAAGGGCCGCGTCGTCATTGAGCAGGAAGGCGACGTCGCGGGCGTGAGCCACGGGCATCAGCGCGTCGACCGCTCGCTTCACCTCATCCGCCGTCGCATCCTTCAGCCGCAGTTGCAGGCAGGCGACGTCGCCGCCGTCGAGGGCCGCGGCGAGCGCATCGGCGAAGCCGGGCGGCAGCACCGGGGGCGTGATCAGGTACAGGCGACAGGCTGGCTCCATGCCACCAAGGAATTCACGACCGCAGCGCGATGGCAAGACCGAGTGCCACCAGCGCCGCGAAGAACACCCGCTTGAACGCCGCCTCCGACAGCCGCCCCCGCATTCGGGTCCCCAGCGCCTGCCCCGCGAGTGCGGGGACCAGCGCGAGCGCGGAGGCCGCGACCATTCGTCCGTCCAGCCCATCCCCGGCGCGCAGCAGGACGCCTAGCGCGAGGGTCGAGACCGTGAAGGATAGCGCCAGCGCGCGCACCAGCGCATCCTTGGCCAGCCCGAGGCCCTGCAGCCAGGGCACCGCGGGGATGACGAAGACACCGGTGGCGGCCGTGAGCGCGCCGGTCGCCAGGCCCAGCGGCAGCCCCGCGCGCTCGGGCAGCACGACGCGAATGCCGCTCAGGCCCAAAGCCCCGTAGAGCGCCAGCACGACGCCGAGCACCACGCCACCGTGCCGCCCACCAAAGCCGCCCCAAAGCAGCGCACCCAGCGCGGTGCCCAGCACGACGCCGAGCAGCATCGGCCAGAGCCGTCGGGCAAGTCGCTCCGTTTCGCCCCAGGGCCGCATCTGCACAAGGTTGGTGACGAGGTTGGGCAGCAGCAGCATGGCCGCCGCCTCCGCCGGGGCGACCATCAGCGTCATTAGCGCCATGCCGATGGTCGGCAGGCCGAGCCCGATGGCGCCCTTCACGAATCCAGCGGCGAGGAAGATGCAGGCGAGCGGGATGAGCAGGTCCATGCGCCGTGCCTAGCAGGTCACGTGCTGCGCTGCTTCGGCACTGGCCGAAGCGTCAGCGCTTAGCGCAGCAGGCTGGTTCCGGTCATCGCAGCGGGCTGCGGTACGCCCATCAGCGCCAGCAGCGTCGGCGCGACATCGGCAAGGCGCCCATCGGCAAGCGTCGCGCCCTCGGGCCCGCCCAGCAGCATCACCGGCACGACGTTGGTCGTGTGCGCGGTGTGCGGCCCGCCCGTGGCGGGGTCCGTCATCTGCTCGGCATTGCCGTGGTCGGCGGTGACCAGCAGGGCGCCGCCCGCCTCGCGAATCGCCTGCGCGATGGCGCCGAGGCCAACATCGACCGCCTCCACCGCCTTGATCGCGGCGGCAAGGCTGCCGGTGTGGCCGACCATGTCTGCATTGGCGAAGTTCAGCACGATCAGATCCTGCGTACCGGCGCGGATCGTGCGCACCGCTTCCTCGGTCAGCATCGGCGCGGCCATTTCGGGGGCCAGGTCGTAGGTCGCAACCTTGGGCGAGCTGATCATCAACCGCGTCTCGCCGGGCAGCGGCTTCTCCTCGCCGCCATTGAGGAAGTAGGTGACGTGCGGATACTTCTCCGTCTCGGCCATGCGCAGTTGGGTGCGGCCCGAGGCGGCCAGCGTGGTGCCGAGGATGTCGGCCATCGGCTGGGGCGGGAACAGCGTCGCGATGTGCCGGTTCAGCGCCGAGGAATACTCGGTCATGCCCAGGGCGGCGGCGAATTCCGGGCGCGCGCCGGTCGGGTAGCCGGCGAATTCCGGATCGAGAATCGCGGCGAGCAGTTGGCGCACGCGGTCGGCGCGGAAGTTGAAGCACAGGATGCCGTCGCCATCGACCATCCCCTCATAGTCGCCGATGATGGTCGCGGGGATAAACTCGTCGGTCTTGCCTGCGGCATGGGCTACGGCGATGGCCTCTGCGGCGGTCGCGGCGCGGGGCCCTTCGCCGTGCAGCATCGCCGATGTCGCCGCGCGAACGCGCTCCCAGCGGTTGTCGCGATCCATCGCGAAGTAGCGGCCGATGACGGTGCCGATGCGCACGTCGTCCATCCCCGCGATCGCCGCCTCGAACCGCTCGACCATGACGGGCGCGCCGCGCGGGGCGGTGTCGCGGCCATCGGTGAAGGCGTGGATCACGACGGGCACGCCGGCATGGGAGATGTGGCTTGCGAGTGCGACCGCATGGTCCTGGTGCGCATGCACGCCCCCGGGCGAGAGCAGCCCGATCAGGTGCGCCGTGCCGCCCGAGGCCAGCAGCCGCGCGCAGAAATCATCGAGCGGCGGCATGCCCCCGAGCGAGCCATCCTCGACCGCCGCATCGATGCGCGGGAGGTCCTGCATCACCACGCGACCGGCGCCGATGTTGAGGTGACCGACCTCGGAATTACCCATCTGTCCCGCGGGAAGTCCGACATCGCGGCCGGAGGTGCGCAGCGTTGCGTGTGGGCAACTCGCCCACAGCGCGTCGAAGTTCGGCGTATTCGCCAAGTGAACCGCGTTGTCCGGCGCCGGCGGGGCCTGTCCCCAGCCATCGAGGATCAGCAGCATCACGGGACGCGGGGGCTTGGGGGACATGGGCGCGGGTTACGGCGCGACCGCGCGCGGCGCAAGGGGGGCGCTGGGCGCGGCCGGGCAATGGGCAGGTTGAACGATCACGCCCTTGAAAAGACTCGGCCCGAGGAAAGTTGCCCTTGGCATGATCAGTACGGAAACGGCGACACCCCGATGACGGGGTGATGCAGCGCGAGCAGCACCGCCCAGGCCACGACCCCGATGGCAACCGGCAGCACCAGCTCTCCTATCTCCAGCCGGTTCCGCCCAGCGGCGATGGCGCCGAAGGGCATGATGGAGGTCGCCTCCCTCAGCGCCGTGAACCGCGCCGGATCGCGCGCCGCGAGCTTCGCATCGATCGAGGGCATGCCCGCCAGCGCCGTCACGGCAAAGGCGCCGAAGAACACCAGTCCCGAGGCACTTCCGTTGACCAGCGCGTGCAGGATCGCCCAGATCGCGAAGGACCACAGCATCGGGTGGCGGGTGATGCGGATCATCCCTCGCGGTGCCGCCCCTTCGCCGCCCAGTGCGGTCGGGTTGCGCGTCGCCACCGACCCCGCGAACAGGATGAAGGCCGGCAGCATCAGCAGCAGTGCCACCCAGCGCAGCGCGTCGGGTGCCGACCACAGCTTCGTCGGATCGGCCGCCCTCCAGGCGCTGACCAGCAGCGCGATCGCCACGACCGAGCCGATGGAAAAGGCGATGCGGAAGCCGTTCTCGCCGATGCGCGCGACCACCACGCCGCGCAGCGACGAGCCCGCAACGCCGACATGGACCCCAACCCAAAGCAGTGCCGCAAGGATGAGCGGGAGCATGCGGAAATCCTCCTCAGAAGCTGTCGGGCGCCAGACATGGACACTCTCTCACGGGCGCCAGGGGCGATGGTAGGGGTGCCCCTGCTGGATCATCTGGGCGCGGTAGAGCTGCTCCGCGAGCAATCCGCGCACCAGGAAATGCGGCCAGGTCATCGGCCCGAGCGAGATGCGCGCATCGGCGCGCGAGAGCACGGCGGGGTCCAGCCCCTCCGCGCCCCCGATCAGGAAAGCGAGCGACCGTCCCGCATAGGTCCAGCGCGCCAGCATCGCAGCCAAGGCCTCGGACCCCGGCGCCTCGCCGCCGAGGTCGAGTGCCACGGCAAGCGTTCCCGGCGTGATCGCCGCGAGCAGCGCCTCCCCCTCACGCCGCCGGATCTCGGCGGGGCTGCCGCGCGCCTCGGCGAATTCGGTGACGGCGAGCGGCGGTCGCAGCCGTGCGTTGTAGTGCGCGAACAGCGTCGCCTCCGGCCCCGGCTTGAGGCGGCCGATGGCGAGGAGGCGCGCCGGCTTCAGGAGGCGAGTGGCGTCGCGCCATCCGGGGCCGGGCTGTCCGGGCCCCACATCCGCTCCAGCCCATACAGCGCGCGCGCCTCGGGCTTGAACAGGTGGATGACGAGGTCGAGCGCGTCGATCAGCACCCAATCGGGCGAGGCCTGGATCGAATCCCGCTTGAGCCGCAGGCCCACCTTCTCCAGCGCCTCGACCAAATGCGTCGCCATCGCCTGGATCTGGCGGTCGACCAGGCCCGTCGCGATGATCAGGCGGTCGGCGTAGTCGGCGCGGCCGGTGACGTCGAGGATGCGGATATCCTCGGCCTTGTCGTCCTCGAGGCTCTTCGCGGCGGCGGCGACCAGCTGCTCCAGCCGGTCTGGCGCGACCTTGGGCGGGCGCGTGCGGCGGGCGGGGCGGGGCGCTGCGGGCGGCGTGGCCGCCGGTGCCGGGGCGGTGGCGGGCTTGGCGCCGCGCGTGCGGGGGACGGCTGTGACGCGCGCGCTGCCGGCAGGGGCGCGCTTCGGCGGGGCCTTGGCCTTCGGCTTGGCTGGCGCTTCCGCGGCCGGCTTGACAGAAGCCTTTGTCGCGGCGGGCTTGGACGGCGCCTTCGCAGCGGCGACAGCAGGCTTCGCCGCGGGCGCGGCCTTGGGAGCGGCTTTCGCCTTCGCGGTGGCGGCACGCTTCGGCGCCGGCGCCTCGGCAGCGGTGCGCTTCGGCGCGGGCACGCGCTTAGGCGCGGGCCATCCTCGGCAGGGACGGGCGGGCTGGCCTTTGGCGTGCGGGCTATGGAAGCCTCCTGGTGTTGACGGGCTGTCTCATGCCGCAACGCGGTGCTCCGCGCCATCCCTTCTTGCGTTGCGGATCGCGGTGGCACTCAGCGCCACCTCGCGCGAGGGGATCAGGCACCAGCCGGCGTGGCGGGGATCGGGGGAGGCCAGCAGCGCGCGAGGGCGTCGCCGGTGCCGCGCCAGAACCGCCGCCGCCTGGCCATGCAGTGCGGCGCGCGAATGACCCGGGCGCGGCAGGATGGCGATGGGCGTGGTCCGCGCCAGGGTCCGCCAGCGCCGCCAGCGCGGCAACTGCGCGAGGTTGTCCGCGCCAAGCAGCAGCACGAAGCGGGCATTGCGAAAGCGCCGGCGCAGGGCGGCCAGCGTGTCCACGGTGTAGCGGGTGCGCAGCGGCCGCTCGATATCGGTCGCGATGCTGCGCGGCGGCCTCGCGATGCCGCGCGCGGATGCAAGCCGATCATCCAGCGGCGCCATCCCGGCCCTGGGCTTCAGCGGATTGCCCGGCGAGACCATCAGCCAGACCTGGTCAAGGGCGAGTGCGGCCAGCGCGCGGCGCGCGACATGGGCATGCCCGGCATGGGCAGGGTTGAAGCTGCCGCCGAGCAGGCCGATGCGCGTCCGGCGCGCATCGCCCCAGGGGTTCGGCGCAAGGGTACCGGGCCTGGACCTCCAGGCCTTGCCGGGGCGCGAGGCGCCCCGGGTATCAATGGCCCAGAGGACCGGGGCGCGGGGCTGCCTCAGTAGTCGTCGCCGCCACCGCCGCCACCACCGAAGTCGCCGCCACCGCCGCCGTAGTCGGCGGAAGCGTCATCCTGGCTGCTGCTGCCCCAGTTGTCGGCCTGGCCACCGCCGCCGCCCCAGCCGCCCTGGTCGGCGACCGGCGCCGCATCGCCAGGGGTCTCCCACGGGGAAGACGGTGCGGCCGCGGCACCCGGGACCGCTTCCTGCCCGAAGGCGCCCTGCCCCGGGGTCGCGGAGGCGGCCTGCGCCGCGCCGCCGTGGCCACCAAAGGAATTCATCAGCATGTTGCCGAGCACGAGGCCACCGGCAACACCCGCCGCACCGGCGACCGCGGTGCCGAGGAAGCCCATGCCACCGCGCCCCTGCTGCAGCGCCTGCGGGTTGTAGCCCGGCGGATACTGCGGCTGCGGCGGCGGGGGCATCGGCGCGGTCTGCGGGCGCCCGCCACCGAACATGCCGCCGAACACGCCGCGCGGCTGGGCTGACGCCTGGCCCTGACGGCGCGCATTCTCGACTTCCCACTCAAGCCGCTGGATGCGGTTGTTGGCCTCGATCAGCGCGGCCTCCTGCACGAAGGCGGACTGCGTCAGGCGATAGCGTGCCTCGGGCAGGCGGGCGAAAAGGTCCGCGATGAAGCGATCCGCCTCGGGGTCGACCGGCGGCAGGTTCGGCGCCTGGCCCGTCTGCGGCACCGAGGCACCCCATGGGCTGCGCGAGGGTGCGGCCTGTGCCACGCCGGCGATGCGTTCAATGAAGGATTGAATGATTCGGCGTTCTTCGTCGGTCATGGGTCTGTCCTTCTCCCGGCGGTGCCTTAACGGCATGAGCGCGAAGTGGCCCGGCGGTCGGTTCGATTCAAGAAGCCGCGATGCGGTCGGGAAGGCCAAGCCGCCCCCATTCGATCGCCGGGCAACGATCCATGACGATGGTGACGCCCGCCGCCCGCGCACGCCCGGCCGCGGCCTCGTCGATGACGCCCAGCTGCAGCCAGACGCTTTTCGCCCCCAGCGCGATAGCCTCATCCACCACCTTGCCCGCTTCCTCGGAGCGGCGGAACACGTCCACCAGGTCGAGCGGCGCGGCGTCGGCGAGCCGGGCGGCGACGGGCACGCCCAGCAGGTCCTGCCCGGCGAGGCCGGGGTTCACCGGCGTCACGCCATAGCCGCGCTCGACGAGGAATTGCGTGACGTGGTGGCTCGCGCGCGCAGGGTTCTGGGAGGCGCCCACCACGGCGATGCGGCGGGTGCGGAGGAGGAGGTCGCGGATGTCGGCGTCGGTCATGGGGAGCGACGCTATCAGCTACCAAGCCTATCTAGAAACCACCCCTTCGGGCAGGGTGGCGGCCCATGAGCCGGATTCTGGCCGCGCTGGCGGCGATTGCCTTGATGACCCTGGCCGCCTGGTGGTGGCCGAACCGGCCCCAGGCGGGCGACGTGCCCATGGCGGCGGAGCGGTTTAATTCCGTCAGCTTTGCCCCTTTCCGCCCCGGCCATTCCCCGCTGCGCGACATCTTCCCAACGGCCGCCGAGGTCGATGCCGACATGGCGCTGGTCGCGCGCCGGGTTCGCTCGATTCGCACCTATGCCTCGATCGAGGGCCAGTACGAGGTAGCCGAGATCGCCGCCCGCCACGGCGTGCGCCTATGGAAGGGTGCCTGGCTGGGGTCCAACCGCGCGCAGAATGAGCGCGAGTTGGCGCGGCTCATCGAGATCGCCAACGCCCACCCCGAGACGGTGGAGCGCGTGGTCGTCGGCAACGAGGTGCTGCTGCGGCGCGACCTGCCGCCGGCCGAGTTGATCGCCGCACTGGACCGCGTCAAGGCCGCCGTGCGCCAGCCCGTGACCTATGCCGATGTGTGGGAATTCTGGGTGCAGTTCCCCGAGATCGCGGCGCATGTGGACATCATCACAATCCACATCCTGCCGTACTGGGAGGATGAGCCCCTGGGTGTCGCGCGCACCATGGCGCATGTGCGCGACGTGTATCAGCGCATGCAGGCGCTGTTCCCCGGCCGCCCGATCGCGATCGGGGAGATCGGCTGGCCCTCGCGCGGCCGCTGGCGGGAGGATGCGGCGCCGAGCCGTGTGAATCAGGCGGTGTTCATCCGCGAGTTCATCGCGCTCAGCCGGGAGATGGGGTTCGACTACAACCTCATCGAGGCCTTTGACCAGGTCTGGAAGTACAAGAGCG
>JAZKFA010000229.1:0-1966 GCA_040386655.1 Pseudomonadota bacterium
AGCGTGGTCTTGCCCAAACCCGGCGGGCCGAAGAACAGCGCGTGGTCCATCGCCTCCCCGCGCGCACCCGCCGCCGCGATGAACACCTTGAGGTTCTCGCGCAGCGCCTTCTGGCCGATGAACTCGTCGAGCATGCGGGGACGCAGGCTGCCCTCGGCGCCATCCTCCTCCTGCCGCTCGCCATCGGTCACCCTCATCGCGGCGAGAGCTCCTTCAGCCCTTCGCGGATGAGGACGCCAAGTGCCGCATCCTCACCCAGCCGCGCGCGGACGCGAGAGACCGCACCCACCGCCTCGATGCGCTTCCACCCAAGATTGATGAGCGCGGAGACGGCGTCATCCGGCGGCGCAGCGGTGTCGGCAATACCGGTGCCATCGGCCTCAGGCGTCGCGCGGCCGACCGCCCATTTCTGCATCGCGGGCTCGTCGATGATGCGGTTCGCGGTGGCGGCGCCCAGCCCCTTCACCTCGGCCAGGCGCTTGCGCTCCTTCGTCGCTATCGCCGCCGCCAATGCGTTCGGCGCCAAGCCCGACAGCACCAGCAGCGCCTTCTGCGGACCGACGGTCTTCACCTCGATC
Source organism: Pseudomonadota bacterium (assembly GCA_040386655.1). Taxonomy (GTDB): domain Bacteria; phylum Pseudomonadota; class Alphaproteobacteria; order Acetobacterales; family Acetobacteraceae; genus Plastoroseomonas. The sequence continues at coordinate 579 of JAZKFA010000229.1, forward strand.
AAGGCGCGGAACGCCTCGCGCTCCGCAGCATCGGCGAAGCCATACAGCGTGATGGCATCCTGGCGCAGATGCGTTTCCACCAGAATGCGCTGGACCCCGTCCGCGCGTGTCATCGCATCGAGCGTCTTGCGCGAGCAGGAGAGCAGGTAGCCGACGCCCTGGACATCGAGAACGCAGCTGGTCTCGGCGGTCTCGACGAGGCGGCCGGTGAGCATGCCGATCATGGGAGAAGGCTGGGGAAAAGAATTTCCCCAGACTCCATTCTTTTATTTTTGCTACTTGGTGCAGGTTGATGAGCCGACGCGGGACTTGCGCAGCCGGCGCGCGCTGCCAGCAAGAACCCAAACCGTGCCTGCCAAGCCAGCGCCGCCCGACCCCCGCCGGTGCCACCTGCCAGCCCGCACCAAAAACTCCAAAAAGAAAGAATGGGGGTCTGGGGGAAATTCATTTCCCCCATGCTGTCGTCAAAGCCCCTCATGCTGGCGCATACCCCCGCGCCAGCGCCAGCCGCGTCGCCCGATGATGCGTATGGCAAATCGCGATGGCCAGCGCATCCGCCGCATCCGCGCGCGCGATGCGCGCGCCCGGCAGCAGCCGCCGCACCATGTCGGCAACCTGTTCCTTCGCTGCCGCTCCGGTGCCGACGACGGCGCGCTTGACCTCCATGGCCTGGTATTCCGTGACTGGGATGCCGTGCAGCGCCGGCGCGAGCAGCGCGATTCCCCGCGCCTGACCGAGCTTGAGCGCGGCGGCGGGGTTGCGGTTGACGTAGGTGTTCTCGATGGCGGCTTCGTCGGGCTGCCATTCCGCGAGCAGGGCGGCAAGGCCGCGGTGCAGCGCCATCAGCCGTTCGGCCATGGGCAGGGTATCGTCGGGCGAGATCACGCCGCAGCCGAGGTGCCGCAGGGTGCTGCCTTCGCTGTGCACCATGCCCCAGCCGGTGTGGCGCAGCCCGGGATCGATGCCCAGGATGCGTGTCACGCGGGATCGCTCACATCGACATTGGCGTAGACGTGCTGGACGTCGTCATTGTCCTCGAGCGCGTCGATCAGCTTGATCACGGAAGCGGCGCGCTCCTCGTCGAGCTCGACGGTGACGTTGGGCCACCATTCGAGGCGGGCGGAGTCCGCCTGGCCGAAGCGCGCTTCCAGCGCGTCGCGGACCGGGCCGAGATCCTCGACCGCGCACTCGATCTCATGGCCGTCCTCAGAGCTCGCGACGTCGTCGGCGCCGGCTTCGATCGCGGCTTCGAGCATGGCGTCCGCTGTGGCGACGGAGGCCGCGTAGCGGATGGCGCCGTGGCGGGAGAACTGGAAGGCCACGGTGTTGCTCTCGCCGAGCTGGCCGCCATGCTTGGCGAAGGCGCTGCGCAGGTCGCCGGCGGTGCG
>JAZKFA010000230.1:0-10142 GCA_040386655.1 Pseudomonadota bacterium
CCGGATTCGCCCCAGCTCCGCATCGGTGCGAGGGATCGCTGAGCGTGCGGGACCAGGCGCGCAGGCGCAGCGCCTTGCTGTCCGGGTAGAGGCCGCGCGGCACCTCGGCTATATCTAGGTCCGCGGCGCACCGATCCTGCCGCATCAGGGCGACGCAGGCCCGCATCCGGTATGGATGGCGTGCGGCGGAGCTGTGCTCGCGTTGCCGCCGGATAGGGCGACATGAGGCTGGCGCCTTCCGGCACCGTGGCGCAACGGTGCTTTACTTGGCCGCGCAAAACTGCTCTACGCCCCGCTTCCCTGCCGGGGGCGAAGGCATCGCACCCGGCTATGCCCATTTGCGCCGCGCGGCATGTCGCCGCCCGGCCCGGGGCTGAGTCAGCCGGAGGGAGCAACCATGCCGCTCTACGAAACCGTGTTCATCGCACGGAATGACGTCACGCAAGCGCAAGTCGAAGCCATCGCCGAAATGGCGGCCGCCATCGTGGCGGAAGGCGGCGGCGAAGTGAAGAAGCGCGAATATTGGGGCCTCCGCGGCCTCGCATACCGCATCAAGAAGAACCGCAAAGGCCACTACATGCTACTCGGCATGGAGACGCCCGCACCCGCACTCGCGGAGATGGAGCGCCAGCTTGGCCTGAACGAGGACGTCCTGCGCTCCATGACGATCCGCATCGACGTGCTGGACGAGGCCCCCTCGGCCATCCTCTCCAAGCGTGGCGAAGAGCGTGAGCGCGACCGCGGCTTCCGCGGGCCCCGTCCGCCTGGCCGCTTCGGCTCGGGCCGTACCGGCGGTGGCCGCGAGCGCGACGATCGCGAGGAATACCGTGCCCGTCCGCGCGAGGACGGCGACAACATGATGGGCGAGGAATAACACCCAATGTCGGACACGACAGACATGACACCTGCCGCACGGCGCCCTGCCGTCGGCGCCCGCCGCCCCTTCTATCGCCGTCGCAAGTCCTGCCCGTTCAGCGGGCCTGGCGCCCCCAAGATCGACTACAAGGATGTGCGCCTGCTTAGCCGCTTCCTGTCCGAGCGCGGCAAGATCGTCCCCTCCCGCATCACCGCGGTCAGCGGCAAGAAGCAGCGCGAGCTCGCCCAGGCAATCAAGCGTGCGCGTTTCCTGGCCCTGCTGCCCTACGTCATCAACGACTGAGATGACGGCGATGGCCGCTCAACAGTCTGGACCGATCACGGCCGATCCCCGGTGGCTTGCCGCCGGCGCGGGGGGATTCCTCGCGGCGGCCGTGGCGCTCTGGACGATGCGCGGCCTGCCGGGCGGGACCCTGCTTCTCTGGGTCGCGCCGCTGCCGATCATGGCGGCAGGGCTGATCGCCGGGCCGTTCGCAGCAATCGGCGCGCTGGTGCTCGCGACAGTCCTGCTCTGGGCGGTCGCGAGCGGTCTTTCCGTGACGTTCTTCCTCGCCATCATCGGCATCCCGGCGGCGCTGCTCGTGACGTTGGCGGTGCGGCGCGATGGTGTGCAGCTCAGCGCGCCCATGGCCGCACTCGGGCTGTATCCGCTGGCGCTGCTCATCTGGGCGGCAATCGCGATGGCCGATCATCCCGGTGGCTTGGCCGGGGTCATGGAGCGCACGCTGCGCGCCGCGGTCACCATGATGGCGTTGCCCGGCGTGGAGCCGATCATCGACAGCCTGGTCCGCATCCAGGCGGCCATGATTGCGTTCTGCCTGAACGTCATCTGGGTGGCGAACGCCGTCATGGCGCAGCGGCTGCTGGCCCGCTTCGGCATGGCAGCGATGCCGTCCCCGAACCTGGCCACGGCGCGGCTGCCCGGCTGGTACACGGTCCTGCCGGCGCTGGCCGCCGGCTTCTGGATCGCTGGTGACCAGGACGTCGTTGCGCTGTCCGCCTTCCTCATCCTGCTGCTGCCCTTTTTCTGGCAGGGCGTCGTGGGCGTGCATCGCCGCGCGGCGGCCGTCCGGGGCAGGCGCTTCGTGATTGCCGGCTACTACGTCGCCATGGTGATTTTCCTGCAACTCATGGCCCCCGCCACCGTGGCGCTGGGCCTTTACGACCAGTGGGTGCCGCGCGCACCCCGCGGAGGCCAATCCACATGATCGAAATCATCCTGATGCAGCGCGTCGAGAAGCTCGGCCAGATGGGCGAGCTGGTGAAGGTGAAGCCCGGCTACGCGCGCAACTTCCTTCTGCCTTCGGGCAAGGCGATCCGCGCAAGCAAGGCGAACATCGCCCGCTTCGAAACCGAGCGCGCCCAGCTCGAGGCGCAGAACCTCAAGCGCCGCGCCGAGGCCGAGCGAGTGGCCGAGCGCGTCTCCGGCCTCTCCGTCGTGCTGATCCGCACGGCCGGCGAGTCCGGCAGCCTCTATGGCTCCGTCACGGCGCGCGACATCGCGCAGGGCTGCACCGATGGCGGCCTCAAGGTGGACCGCGACCAGGTCCTGCTGGAGCAGCCGATCAAGACGCTCGGCGTGTCCATCGTGCGCGTCGCGCTGCACCCGGAGGTCTCCATCCCCGTCACGGTGAACGTGGCGCGCTCGACCGAGGAAGCCGAGAAGCAGGCACGTGGCGAAAGCCTCACTGCCGCCGCCGAGGAAGAGGAGCGTTCGCTCGAAGCCGAGCTCGCTGCCGAACTTGAGATCGGCGCCGCTCTGCAGGATTGATTGTCGCCTCCCGGGTTGTCCTTCGCACGAAGGACGACCCGGCTGCTACTCCGCAGGCGCCGCCTGGCGTTGCCGCGCCGCGCGCTCCGCATCCACCATGTACGCCCGAGACATCGGCACTACGCCCTCACGCGCCGCTAACTGCATCTGCCAGTTCATGTGGCCGCCCCTGCGGAAGGCGATCTCGCAGCCCGCCAGGTAGAATTCGAACATCCGGCAGAAGCGCTCGTCGTAGAGCGCCGCTATCTCCTCGCGACGCGCATCGAAGCGCGCGCGCCAGGCGGAGATGGTGTGCGCGTAGTGCAGCCGCAGGATCTCGATATCCGTGACGAGCAGGCCGGAGCCTTCGACCACCGGCAGCACCTCGGACAGGGCGGGCGAATAGCCGCCGGGAAAGATGTACTTCGCGAGCCAGGGATTCGTCGTCCCCGGCCCGTCCGAACGTCCGATCGCATGCACCAGCGCGACGCCGTCCGGGCGCAGCGTGCGACGGAGGGCGGCGAAGAAGGCTCGATACTGCGCGATGCCCACATGCTCGAACATGCCGACTGAGACGATGCGATCCATCGGCCTGTCCCAGGCGCGGTAGTCCATCAGTTCGAAGCGTACTCGGTCCGCAAGGCCTGCGGCCTGAGCCCGCGCGCGCGATACCTCCAGCTGTTCGGACGACAGCGTTATGCCCGTCACGCGCGCTCCCCAGTCGCGCGCAAGCTCGATCGCGAGGCCGCCCCAGCCCGAGCCGATGTCGAGCACTTCGAGCCCAGGCCGTTCCAACAGCAGCTTGGCAGCGATGTGCCGCTTCTTGGCCGCCTGGGCTTCTTCCAGCGTCTCCCGTCCGGTTGGAAAGTAGGCGCAGGAATATTGGCGATCAGCGTCGAGGAACATCGCGTAGAGCCGGTCATCGAGGTCGTAGTGGTGCGCGACGTTGCGCTGGGACCGGCCGGCCGGGTTCAGCTGTTCGAACCAGCGAAGTGGCCAGCGCAGCGTCGCCATCGCGCGCTCGGCCGGATGCGTGCCGCCGGTGGCGAGGTTCAGCACCAGCAGGTCCAGAAGCTCGTAGAGCGAGCAGCCATCCGGGCGGATCGTGTCCTCCATGTAGCCTTCGCCAAGGGCGAGGCCGGGGTTGAAGGTCATGCCGCGCAGCGCGCGCGGCGTGCGGATGTTCATGCCGGCGAATGGCGCATCCCCGCTGCCATAGCTGCGTCGCTGGCCATCGGGGTAGCGAACGGTCAGCCTGCCGCGCCGGATCAACCGGCCAAATGCGTGGTGCAGAAGCATCGGGGTGCTCCGATCCAGGCCGGGCGGCATAGCGCCCACCATCCTCGTCAAACGCTTGATAGGCCCGCTGGTTCGGTTGCAGCGCAGGATACGGGTCCATGCCGGTTTGATCCCCGTGATCCACAGGGGGGCCGTCTCCCGGCGGGCGCGGGATGCGCTACACTGGGTCGATGAACAACTTTGAACCCGCGGGCGATATCGGCCAGTCGCTCCGCATGCCGCCGACGAATACCCAGGCGGAACAGGCGCTGCTCGGCGCGCTTCTCGCGAACAACAAGGCCTATGAGCGGATCAGCGAATTCCTCGCCGAGCACCACTTCGCCGACCCGATTCATGGACGCATCTACCGCGCCATCCAGCGCCGTCTCGAAGCCGGGCAGCTCGCCGACGTCGTGACGCTGCGCGCCGAGTTCGAACATTCGGGGATACTCGCCGAGGTGGGAGGCGCGGCCTACCTCTCGCAGCTGCTGACGGCGATGGTCGGCATCATCAACGCCGGCGAGTATGGCCGCGTGATCTTCGACGCATGGTTGCGCCGACAGCTGATCGACGTTGGCGAGGTCATCGTCAACAACGCCTTCGGCGCCGAGGCCGAGCTGGACGCCAAGGCGCAGTTGGAGAACGCCGAGCAGACCCTCTTCGAGCTCGCCAAAGATGGCGGCAATGAAGGCGGCTTCGTCTCTTTCGAAAAGGCGCTGACCAACGCCGTGGAGCTCGCCGAGCGCGCCTTCTCCACGCCTGGCGGCGTCTCCGGCCTGCCCACGGGCCTGCGCGACATCGACGCGAAGACCGGCGGGCTGCACCCATCCGACTTGATCATCATCGCCGGCCGCCCAGGCATGGGGAAGACGGCGCTTGCAACCAAAATTGCATTCGGTGCAGCACGCGCGATCCTGCGCGAGGCGCAGGAGAGCAACCCCCTCGCTGTGCCGAAGCGCGGGGTGGCGATCTTCTCGCTGGAAATGAGCGCGGACCAGCTCGCGACGCGTCTTCTGTCCGAGGAATCGCGCATCTCCGGCGACCGTATCCGGCGCGGCGAGATCAGCCAACGCGACTTCGACAAGTTCGTCGAGGTCAGCCGCGAGATCGGCACCATGCCGCTGTATATCGATGACACGCCGGCGATTAGCATCTCCGCGCTGCGCACCCGATGCCGGCGTCTGCAGCGTACCAAGGGTTTGGATTTGGTGGTGGTCGACTACCTCCAGCTGATGCGGCCGGCCGCCGGAACGCGGCCGGAAAGCCGGGTGCTGGAAATCTCCATGATCACTCAGGGGCTGAAGGCGATCGCGAAGGAGCTGTCGGTGCCGGTCATTGCCCTGTCGCAGCTCTCGCGCGCCGTCGAAAGCCGCGAGGACAAGCGGCCGCAGCTGTCCGACCTGCGTGAGTCCGGGTCGATCGAGCAGGACGCGGACATGGTGATGTTCGTCTATCGCGACGACTACTACCTGGCTCAGCGCGCGCCCAAGCAGATGGCCTTCGACAGCGAGGAGAAGTTCCAGGACGCGCTGAACAAGTGGCAGCAGGACATGGAGCGCGTGCACAATATCGCCGAGCTGATCATCGCCAAGCAGCGCCATGGCCCGACGGGCATGGTGCCACTGTATTTCGAAGGCGAGTTCACCCGCTTCGCCAACTTGGACACCGAGCACAGCGCGTCTGGCTATGGCGACTGATCCGCGCGGAAGGCTGGTCGTCGACCTCGGCGCCATCGTCGCGAATTGGCGGGACCTTTGTGCGCGCCACGCGCCGGGAAAGGTCGCAGGCGTGGTCAAGGCGGATGCCTATGGCCTCGGCGCGGGGCGGGTCGCGCACGCGCTGCATGCGGCCGGCTGCCACAGCTTCTTCGTGGCGCACTTGCATGAGGGCGTGGCGCTGCGTAAGGCCATCGGCCCGGGTCCCATGGTCGCGGTGCTGAACGGATTTCGCCCCGGTGCGGATGGCGACGCCGCCCTGACCCCCGTGCTCAATACGCTTGGCGATGTGCGTGACCATCTCGGCCGCCGCGCCATCCTGCACCTCGACACGGGTATGGCGCGTCTTGGGCTGGATGCGCGTGAGCAGGCCGCACTTGCGGATGACTCGGATCTGCGTGCTTCGCTTGATCTCGCCTATGTGATGACGCATCTTGCCTGCGCTGATGAGCCTGACCACGTCATGAACGGTGTGCAGCGTGCCCGCTTTGCGAAGGCCGCAGCGTTGTTCCCCGGCAGGCCCCAGAGCTTTGCCAATTCATCTGGACTGTTCCTGGGCCCAGGCTTTGCGTCGGACCTCGCGCGGCCCGGCTGCGCCCTCTACGGCATCAACCCGACGCCATCAGCGCCGAACCCGATGCGCCAGGTTCTGCGGCTCGAAATCCCCGTGCTGCAGGTCCGCGACATCGCGGCCGGCGAGACGGTCGGCTACGGTGCGTCGTGGCAAGCCGCGCAACCTTCACGCATCGCGACCATTGCCGCGGGCTACGCGGATGGCTATCTCCGGTCTCTCTCGGGCCGCGCATCCGCCGATCACGGCGGCAGGTCCGTGCCGCTGGTGGGCCGCGTCTCGATGGACCTGATCACGCTCGACGTCACCGATAGGCCGGAGATCACCGAAGGATCCCGCATCACGCTGATCGGCGGCGTCGGCTGCTCGCCCGATGTGCTCGCAGCCGCGGCGGGGACCATCGGCTACGAAATCCTGACCTCGCTCGGCGCCCGCTACGCTCGCGACTACATCCCGGCATGAGCGCCACCGCCGAGGTTGCGCCGCGGCGCAAGCCGCTCGATGCCATGCTCGATGCCGTGGCCTCGCTTGGGCGTGGCAGCATCGGCATGCTGCGGAGCCTCGGCGCCGTGGCGTTGTTCGCTGCTGAAGCAGTATCCCACCTTGTACGGCCGCCTTTCTACGGGCGCCTCGTGCTTCGCCACTTCATTGAGATCGCGTATTTCAGCCTGCCCGTGGTCGCGCTTACCGCGGTCTTCACGGGAATGGTGCTCGCGCTGCAATCCTACACAGGCTTCGCCCGCTTCAACGCCGAGGGCGCGGTCGCCAACGTCGTCGTGCTGTCGATCACGCGCGAGCTCGGCCCCGTCCTCGCGGGCCTGATGGTCGCCGGGCGCATCGGCGCCGCCTTCGCAGCCGAGATCGGCACGATGCGCGTGACCGACCAGATCGACGCGCTGACCACGCTGTCGACCAACCCGCAGAAGTACCTCGTCGCACCGCGCCTGCTGGCCGGGACGCTGGCGCTTCCGCTGCTCGTCGTCGTCGCGGATATCCTCGGCGTGATGGGCGGGTGGATCATCGGCACCGCGAAGCTCGGCTTCTCCTCGCTCACCTACCTCAAGGCGACGATGGACTTCCTGCAGTTCAGCGACGTTGTCAGCGGCCTGGTGAAGGCGGCCGTCTTCGGCTTCATCATCGCGCTGATGGGCTGCTGGTGCGGCTATAACAGCCGCGGCGGCGCCCAGGGCGTGGGCGGGGCAACCACCAGCGCCGTCGTCACCTCCTCGATCCTCATCCTAGCGCTCGACTATGTGCTGACCGAGCTGTTCTTCGCGCGATGAACGAGCCCAAGATCCGCATTCGCGGGCTGAAAAAATCCTTCGCCGGCAAGCCGGTGCTCGACGGGGTCGATCTCGACGTCGCTGCCGGCAGCTCCATGGTCATCCTCGGCGGCTCCGGGTCGGGCAAGTCCGTCACGCTCAAATGCCTGCTTGGGCTGATCACGCCGGACGCGGGCACCATTGAGATCGACGGTCGCAACATCCTCACCCTGCCCGCGCGCGAGCGCGAGGCGGTGAACGACCGCATCGGCATGCTGTTCCAGAACGGCGCACTGTTCGACAGCCTGCCGGTCTGGGAAAACGTGTGCTTCAAGCTACTGGCGCAGAACCGCATCACCCGCGCCAAGGCGCGCGAGAAGGCGGCGGAAGTGCTCGCGCAGGTCGGCCTCGCCGCATCCGTGGGCGACCTCTCCCCGGCGGAGCTTTCGGGCGGGATGCAGAAGCGCGTGGGCCTCGCCCGCGCCATCGCAGCCACGCCGGACATCATCCTGTTCGACGAGCCCACCACGGGGCTTGATCCGATCATGGGAGCCGTGATCGACGGGCTGATTCGCGATTGCGTGCAGCGACTGGGTGCGACCGCCGTCTCCATCACGCACGACATGGCGAGCGCGCGCCGCATCGGCGACCAGGCCGCGATGCTGTTCAAGGGCCGCATCATCTGGACCGGTCCGGCAGTGGAGCTCGGCCAGACCGGCAACGCCATGGTCGATCAGTTCGCCAATGGCACCCGCGAAGGCCCCATCCAGATGGAACTCCGCCGCTAGGTCATCGCGCCCTTGACCACGCCGCGTACGCGGTCGCACCCTTCCGCCAAAGGGAGGAACCAACACCATGCCCCTCACGCTCACACCGCTGCATCCGCTCTTCGCCGCCCGCGCTGAAGGGCTCGACCTGACCCGGCCGCTGACCGCGGGCGAGGCCTCAGAGATCCATGCCGCGATGGAGAAATACGCGGTCCTCGTCATCCCCGGCCAGGATATCGACGACGACCAGCACATGGCCTTCGGCCAGGCGCTCGGCACCATCGAGCCGACCCGCGGCGTGGTCGACGTCCATCGCCACCGCCTCAAGCACGACTCCATGAACGACATCTCGAACATCGACACGGACGGCAAGCTGCTCGCGGCCGATGACCGGCGGCGGATGTTTAATCTTGGCAATCGCCTCTGGCACTCCGACAGCAGCTTCAAGGCGACGCCGGCGAAGTACTCGCTGCTGCACGCGCGCGTCATCCCGCCCGACGGCGGCGAGACCGAATTCGCCGACATGCGCGCTGCCTGGGACGCCCTGCCCGCAAAAATGCAGGCCCGCCTCAAGCCCATGATCGCACACCACTCGCTGATTTACTCGCGGGGCAATCTCGGCTTCACCGACTACACCGACGAGGAACGCATCAAGTTTGCGCCCGTCCCGCAGCGCCTGGTTCGCCGACACGCAAACGGCCGCGTCTCGCTCTATCTATCCTCCCACGCCGGCGCGATCGACGGCATGCCGATCCCCGAAGCCCGCGCCCTGCTGCGCGACCTGGTCGAACACGCCACCCAGCGGGAATTCGTCTATCGCCACAGCTGGACGCAGCACGACCTGGTCATGTGGGACAACCGGACCACCATGCACCGTGCGCGGCCCTTCGATGACCAGGCGCACGCGCGCGACATGCGCCGGGTCACCATCGAAGACGAAGCGCCGACTCTGGCGCAGCAGGCGGCGTAGATAGGTGGGGGCGCTGCCCCCGGCCCCCGCCGGGGATCGCGCCGATCCCCGGACCCCGGCATGCGTTGGGTGCTGGGCTTGGTAAGGGCGTGCTTGCTTGAATGAGCCTGGTTAGGGAGGAGCGAATCGAGGGCGCCACTGCGGCGCTAGTGCTCCGCGCGCCCCTCCCTAACCAAACACACCTCCGGCGAGGCTCAACCCCTCACCAAGACCTAGAACCAACACATAGAGGTCGAGGATCGACGTGAAACGTACACGTTTCACCCGCGCAGGTTCCACGGGCAGAGCCCCTGGCCTTCCTTCACCCCTGCTCGTCCCGCAGCTCGCGCAGTTCGCCGCTCTCCACCGAGTGCAGTGCGCTGCGCAGCACCTGGGCGATGGCGCCGTCATCCATGGTTCGCGCCAGCAGGCCCAGGGCGCCGCCGAGCAGGGCGGAGGCGATGGAGAGTGGCGCGATGTTCTGACCGACCATGTATTCGATGGCTTTGTCGATGACCGAACCGGCGTGGCTCAGGTCTTCCGGGGCCATGCCTCGGGGGTCCATTTGCATGGGCGGCGCTCTCCTTGATGGTCGGCAGATGGGGGGGAAGGCGGGTCGAGGGAAGGGCGCACCCTGCGGTCAGGGTGTGGTTTCCTCGGCCTCGCGGATGGATTTCTGCCCGAACCCCGCCGCGACCTGCGCCGCGGCGGCGGCTTCGGCCATGGCCACGGCTTCGGACTGGCGGCGCCACATGTCCGCGTAGAGGCCATCGGCGGCGATGAGTGCGCCATGGGTGCCGCGCTCCGCGATCTGCCCGTCCTGAAGCACGATGATCTCGTCCGCCTCGACGACGGTGGACAGGCGGTGGGCGATGACCAGGGTGGTGCGGTTGCGCGAGATGTCGCGCAGCGCTGTCTGGATGTCCTGCTCCGTGCGGGTGTCGAGCGCGCTGGTGGCCTCGTCCAGGATCAGG
>JAZKFA010000230.1:10152-14548 GCA_040386655.1 Pseudomonadota bacterium
GGGTTCTTGAGGATGGTACGGGCGATGGCGACGCGCTGCTTCTCGCCGCCCGAAAGCTTGAGGCCGCGTTCGCCGACGCGGGTCTTGTAGCCATCGGGCAGCTTGAGGACGAAGTCATGAACCTGCGCCAGGCGGGCGGCGGTCTCTATTTCCTCCTCCGATGCGCCGGGGCGGCCGTAGGCGATGTTGTAGGCGATGGTGTCGTTAAACAGGACGGTGTCCTGCGGCACCACGCCGATCGCGGCGCGCAGGCTGTCCTGGGTGACGGCGCGGATATCCTCGCCATCAACGCGGATGGCCCCGCCGGTCGCGTCGTAGAAGCGGAACAGCAGCCGAGAGATAGTGGACTTGCCGGCACCCGTGGGCCCGACGATGGCCAGCGTCTTGCCGGGCGGCACTGTGAAGGACACGCCCTTGAGGATGACGCGGTCCGGCCGATAGCCGAAGCGGACATCGTCGAACACCAGCGCGCCGGGGCCAGGCTTGATCGGTTCGGCACCTGGCACATCGGCGATCTCGCGTTCCTGCTTCAGCAGGGCGAACATCGCCTCCATGTCGATCAGCCCCTGCTTCATCTCGCGATAGACGAAGCCCAGGAAGTTGAGCGGCAGGTACAGCTGGATGAGGTAGGTGTTCACCAGCACGAAATCGCCCACCGTCATCGCGCCAGACGCGACGCGGCTGCCCGCCATCAGCATCACCAACGTGAGGCCGAGGGCGATGATCGCGGCCTGCCCGGCGTTGAGCGCGTTGAGCGTCTGCTCCGAGCGGATCCAGGCTGCCTCATAGCGGCCGAGCGACGCATCGTACCGCCGTGCCTCATGCGCCTCGTTGTTGAAGTACTTCACCGTCTCGTAGTTGAGCAGGCTGTCGACGGCGCGGGTGTTCGCCTCCTGGTCCGTGGAGTTCATCTCGCGGCGGAAGCGGGTGCGCCAATCGGTGAAGATGAGCGTGAAGGTGATGTAGACGACGATGGTGCCGAAGGTGACGGCGGCGATGGCGAAGTCGAACAGGCCCCACAGGATGAGGGTGACCATCAAAATTTCGATGATGGTCGGCACGATGCTGAACAGCATGAAGTCCAGCACGAAGTTGATGCCGCGCGTGCCGCGCTCGATCACGCGGGACAGCCCGCCGGTCTGCCGGTCCAGGTGGAAGCGCATGGACAGCGCGTGCAGGTGCTCGAACACGCCATGGGCGATCCGGCGCGCGGCGCGGGCTTGCACCTTCGCAAAGATCGCGTCGCGCAGTTCCCCGAAGCCGGCGGACATGGTGCGCAGGATGCCGTAGGCGAGGATCATCGCGATCGGTATGGCCACGACGGCACCGGCGGCGCCGGCGGGCGTCAGCGCATCCACCGCCCGGCCATAGGCGACCGGGACGATCACATTCGCGATCTTGCCGCAAACCAGTGCGGCGAGCGCGATGACGACGCGGGCGCGAAGCTCGGTCTCCCCCTTCGGCCAGAGGTAGGGCACCAGCGACAGCAGGGTGCGGCGATGGCTGACTTCGGGGGTGGGCGTGCTCATGGCTCCGCATGTGGCGCCAAAACCGGGCGGGGTCCAGGCCGGCGCAGGTGACGCCGGGGCCAGGGCTGGGCTACCCAGGGCGCATGAGCGGATTCCAACGCCACATCGACGCCTGCAACAACCTGGCCTCGCCGGCAGGCTACCTGCCCTTCAGGATCGACGGCATTCAGGTCGGCTGGGTGGGGCCGGAGCTTGGCCGGGCGCTGACCTTCTTCCCGCGAGATGTTCATTTCGACGCGGATGGGATTGCACTCGCCGGCCGGCTTCGCGGGCCGGGGGCGCGCAGCGAGGCGCTGGCCAGGCTGCTGCCGCCGCTCGCTGCCGCGGGGCACCTGCGCATCCGCGACGAGCTGTTCGATATCCGGTCGGAGAGCGCGGGGCCGGTGCTCGGCGTGCTGGACCGCGGCGCGCTGCCGGCGTTCGGGGTCATGTCGCAGGGCGTTCACGTGAACGGCCTGGTACGCCGGGCCGACGGGCTGCACGTCTGGGTGGGGTTCCGCGCGCGCGACAAGGCCGTGGCACCCGGGCAGATCGACAATATCGTGGCGGGTGGGATCCCGGCGGGCATGACGCCCGAAACCTGCCTGGTGAAGGAAGCCGCCGAGGAGGCTGGGCTGGACGCGACGCTTGCGGTGCAGGCGCGGCCGGTGGGGCGCGTCTCCTACGTGATGCGCGAGGGCAACGGTATCCGCCGGGATGTGCTGCACTGCTACGACCTCGATGTGCCGGAGGGCATGGTCCCTGTGCCGCATGACGACGAGGTGGAGCGCTTCGAGCTTTGGCCGGTGCAGCGGGTGCTGGAGGCTGTGCGGGATGGGGACGGGGTAAAGTTCAACGTCAACCTTGTCCTGCTGGACCTCTTCCTCCGTGAGGGGTTGGTGGCGGACCCGGGTGGGGTGTTGCGCGCGGGGCTGGACCAGGGGCCGGCCTAGCGGGGCGCCACGGCCCGCGTCCGCACCGCGGCGGGCGACAGTCCCGCTTCGCGCAGCGCCCGGATGGCCGGAGCGCCGTCGCGCTTTGCAAGCCGCTGCCCGGCCGCATCCACCAGCAGCCGGTGATGCACATAGGCGGGCTCCGGCCAACCCATCACCACCTGCAGCAGCCGATGGATCGCCGTAGCCGGCAGCAGGTCCTCCCCGCGCGTCACCAGCGTCACGCCCTGCGCCGCATCATCGTGGGTGACGCACAGGTGGTAGCTAGCGGGCGTGTCTTTCCGGGCCAGCACGACGTCGCCGAACAACATCGGATCGCACGCCCGGCGTGCGCCGTGTTCGCAAAAGCTCAGCCTCCGGCCGGATGCTGCGCGGTCCATGTGCAGCCGCCAGGCATGCGACGCCCCAGCCGCAATACGCGCCTCCGCGTCGCTTTGAGTGAGATGCTTGCAGGTTCCCGGATACACAGCCTCCGGCCCATGCGGCGCGGCGGCCGCGATCTCGGCGCGCGTGCAGAAGCAAGGGTAGAGCAGCCCACCTCCGCGCAGCGCCTCCAGCGTCCCGGCATAGTCGGTGAAGTGGTGCGATTGCACGCGCACCTCCCCGTCCCAGTCGAGGCCCAGCCAGGCGAGGTCCTCCTCGATGGCTGTCGCGAATTCCGGGCGGCATCGGGTGGTGTCGATATCCTCGATCCGCAGCAGGAAGCGCCCGCCGGCATCGCGGGCTGCGCGCCAGGCGATCAGCGCGGAACAGGCGTGCCCCAGGTGCAGGAACCCCGTGGGGCTGGGCGCGAAGCGCGTGACGATCCCGGTTGCGGCCATGCGGATATCGCGCTAGCGGCGCGCAGGCGTTTCGACAAGGGATCACGACCATGCCGCTGACCGGCCCGCGCATCGACCCCGCCCATGGCGGCAAGGCCGAGAAACTCGTCGTCATCCTGCATGGCTACGGGGCGAACGGTGCGGACCTGCTCGGCATCGGCCATCTGTGGGGCCGGACCATGCCCGGTGTCGCCTTCCTGGCCTATGACGCGCCCGACCCTTGCGCCGGCGCGCCGATGGGCCGGCAATGGTTCGACCTGAACGAGCGCGATCCGGCGCGCATGATCGACCACTTGCGCAACGCGGCGCGTGGGTTGTTCGCCGGCCTAGACGCGGAGCTCGCGCGCCTCGGGCTCGAGGATGATGACCTGGCGATCACCGGCTTTTCCCAGGGCGCGATGCTCACGCTGTTCGCGGGGCTGCGGCGGCCCAAGGCGCCGGCCGCCCTGGTCGGCTTCTCCGGCGCGTTGCTGGTGCCCGAGGCGCTGGTGCTTGATATCACCGTGCGACCGCCGGTGCTGCTGATCCACGGCGAGGATGACGGCGTCGTCCCGGCGAAGGCATCGCGCGACGCATCAGAGACCATGCGCGACTGCGCCGTGGCCGTGCACACGCACATTCAGCCGGGCCTCGACCACACGATCGACGAGCAGGGCATCACGATCGCCGGCTCCTTCCTGGCGCACAGCTTCGCCGAAGCGGCGCGCAAGCGGGCCGAGCGCCTCGCTAAAGCTGTGTGACAGCGGCGGGGATGGGTTGCGCTCTGCGCGGGGCGCTGCCATTTATTGTTCCGAAACGCGGCGGCGCCACATCATCTTGGGCCGGACTGTCGTGATAGGCCCAAGGTATTGAGGTCGCCCCGGCTCCCAGGCCGGGAATGGTTCCGCCGCTGAACAGCCGTCCCCAGGGCGGTGACAGGAGCGGCGCTTGCCAGACGGTGGACACTTCGTCGGGGCTCAATCCTTTCCGGCCCTCGTCCTGAACGCGGACTTCCGGCCGCTCTCCTATTTTCCGCTGTCGATCTGGGCATGGCAGGATGCTGTCAAGGCGGTCTTTCTCGACCGCGTCTCCGTGCTCAATGAATACGAGGCGCAGGTCCACTCGCCGAGCATGA
>JAZKFA010000230.1:14558-14955 GCA_040386655.1 Pseudomonadota bacterium
CGGCTTCCCAGCGTCATCGCGCTCAAGGAATACATCCCCGCGGCGCGGCGCCCGGCCTTCACGCGGTTCAACGTCTTCCTGCGCGACAGCTTCGAGTGTCAATACTGCACCGACGCACTGCCTGCGCACGACCTCACCTTCGACCACGTGGTCCCACGCAGCCGCGGTGGCCGGACGACGTGGGAGAATGTCGTCACCGCCTGCGGCCCGTGCAACCTGCGGAAAGGCAGCAAGCTGCCCCGGGAATGCCGAATGTTCCCGGTACAGGAGCCCCGACAGCCCACGAGTTGGGAGTTGCAGGAGAATGGCCGGGCATTCCCCCCGAATCACCTGCACGAAAGTTGGCGCGACTACCTTTATTGGGACTCCGAGCTGGAGAGCTGAGCAGCGCTCCGAA
>JAZKFA010000231.1:0-18112 GCA_040386655.1 Pseudomonadota bacterium
ACCAGGCCGCGCGCGGCACATCCACCACGCCGCCGTCGCGCGCCGAGAACAAATGCGCGCAGGGGTGGAAGGCGGCGCCGAGCTTCTGCACGTCGCCCTCATGCAACCCGTCGAGATAGGTCTTCAGCAACGCCTCGATCGCGGTGAATTCGCTCTGCGCCATGGCCTGTCTCCTGGTTTGAAGGGCTGATACTGCCCCAGGGCGGGCGCGGTTTACAGGGCCGCGCGCAGGGGGCATGGAGGGGGCAAGACGAAATCAGGGAAGGAACTGCGTGATGACAATTGCCCGTCGCGGACTTCTTGCCGCGCCCGCCCTGCTCACCCTGCCCGCACGCGCGCAGCAGCCCTGGCCGCAGCGCCCGGTGCGCCTCATCGTCCCCTATGCCGCCGGGGGTGGGACCGACATCTTCTGCCGCGCGCTGAGCGAGGCGCTGCGGCCCACGCTGCCCCAGCCGGTGGTCGTGGAAAACCGCGCCGGCGGGGCAGGGGTCATCGGCTCCGACGTAGTGTCGCGTGCGGAGCCCGACGGGCATTCGCTGCTCGCCGTCGTCTCCACGCATGTGATGAACAAGTACTACCTGCCGACCATGCCGCACGACCCCATCCGCGACTTCACGCCGATCGCGATGCTGTCGCGCAACACCATGGTGCTCGTCTCCGGCGTGGCACAGCCCTTCGCGACGCTGCCGGCCATGATCGAGCACGCGCGGCGCAACCCCGGCGCCGTCGGCACCGGCTCCACCGAGGCGCTGTCCAGCTTCTGCGGTCAGGAGCTAGCGCGCCGCGCGCGCATCGACACGCCTGACATCCAGTACCGCTCCGGCGGGCCGTTGATGAACGACATCGTCGCCGGCCACCTGCCGGTGGGCTGGACCAGCACGGCGAGTGCGACGCCGCACATGCAGACCGGGCGCGTGCGCATCCTCGCCAACGCATCCGCCACGCGCACGCCCTTCTTCCCCGACGTGCCCACGGTGCAGGAGCAGGGCATCCCCGATTTCGACCTGGCCGGCTGGGTCGCGCTGTTCGGGCCCAAGGGGATGGACGCCGCACTCGCCGCGCGCATCCACCAGGCCTTCGCGGGCGCATTCACGGATGCGACGCTGCGCGGGCGGCTCACGGCACTCGGCGTCGAGCCCGACCTGCGCGATCCCGCGGGCCTGGCCGCCGCGCTGGTTCGCGAGGATCGTCTCTGGGCCGCGGCCTCGGCCGCTGGCACTCTCCAGCGCGCCAACTGAGAGTTTGTGGCTGCCCAAGTTCGATTTCTTCTTCAGCACTGAGGACAAGACCCATGGCCAACCCGTCGCTCCGCGCCGCCTTCGATGCGAAGAAATTCATCGTCGCCCCCGGCGTCTTTGACATGATCTCCGCGAAGGTCGCCGATGGCATGGGGTTCGACTGCCTCTACGGCACCGGCTTCGGCACCGTGGCATCGGCGTTGGGTGTCGCCGATGCCGGCATCGCCACCTACACCGACATGGTCGCCCGCATGGGCCGCGTCGCGCAGGGCTGCACGACACCGCTGATCGCGGACGCCGACACTGGCTATGGCGGCCTGCTCAACGTGCGCGAGACGGTGCGCGGCTATGAGGCGGCGGGTATCACGGGCATCCAGCTCGAGGATCAGGAAGTGCCGAAGAAATGCGGCCACACCCCGGGCCGCCGCGTCATCCCCGCCGAGGAGATGGTGCTCAAGATCAAGGTCGCCGTCGCGTCCCGCCGCAGCCGCGATTTCCTCATCGTCGCGCGCACCGATGCGCGCACCGGCCTGGGTCTTGAGGAAGCGATCCGCCGCGGCCGCATGTTCGGCGAGGCCGGCGCCGACGTGGTCTTCGTCGAGAGCCCCGAGAGCGAGGCCGAGATGGTGGAGATCGGGCGCCAGCTCGGCCAGTACACGCTGCTTGCAAATAACGTCGAAGGCGGGCGCACGCCGATCCTGTCCGCCGCGCGCCTGGGCGAGATCGGCTACGGCATCGCCATCTATCCGGCGGTGGGCTTCCTCGCGGTGGCCGCCGCGCTGGAGCGCGTCTTTGGCCACCTCAAGGCGCAGGGCGATTCAAACGGCCTGCCCGCGCAGGAAAGCTACGGCTTCGGCCGCATCTGCGAGCTGATGGGCTTCCCCGATGTTTGGGAATTCGAGAAGACCTGGGCGCAGAAGCCCTGAGGCCTGCGCAGGCGCGGCGGTTGGTGCTTGACCCCCTGGCAATTCGGGCGCCGAAGTTCGGCTTGCCTGAAAAGGGAGGTCTCAAAATGGGTACTTTCTCTCGGCGGGATGTGTTGCGCAGCACCGCGGCCCTGGCCTGTACGGCCTACGCCGTTGACGCAAAGGGCCAGCCTGCGGCCCGCATCACGGCGCCGGTCGTGGACAGCCTCACCATCCAGGTCGTCACCGACGGCAACCATGACATCTTCATCTCCGGCGCCCAGGTCCCGGGCATTCGCGTCGAGCGCGTGCGCAGTTTCCGCGGCGCGCGGGAGCGCCGCGTGCTGCGCAGCGAGCATGGGCTGTCGCTCTGGCTGACCTCAAAGCGCGGAGCGGAGGAGAAGCGCCTCCTGCTCGATTTCGGCTGGACCGGGGAGACGCTGAACAACAACCTCGAACTTCTGGGCCTTGATCCGGCCACGCTGGATGCGCTGGTCGTCAGCCATGGCCACCTGGATCATTTCGGCGGCCTCGATGGCTTCCTCGAAAAGCATCGCGCGCGGATGAAGGATGACCTCCGCCTGTATCTCGGCGGCGAGGACGCCTTCTGCCAGCGCATGAGCCCGGCCGGGAACGGCGCCTTCGAAAGCTTCGGCCGGCTCGACCGCCCGACGCTCGCCAATGCCCGCGTGCGCGCGGTGCTGTCCGAGGATCCGCAGGTGATCGAGGGCCATGCCTTCACCACCGGCGTGGTGCCGCGCACGAGCGTGGAACGCGTCCTGCCCAACAGCTTCGTGGCCTTCGGCCAGATCGACGGCCTGGGCTGCGATACCGCGCGCTATGGGGCTGCGCATTTCTCGCCGGCCGAGCTCGCCGGGCAGCCGGTGCCGGACCAGCACCTGCATGAACACGCCACCTGCTACCACCTCAGGGATCGCGGACTGGTGGTCATCACCTCCTGCGGTCATGCCGGCATCCTCAACACCATCCGCCGTGCGCGACAGGTGACGGGCGTGCAGAAGATCCATGCGCTGGTGGGTGGCTTCCACCTGGCGCCCGCCTCGCCGGACTACCTCGACCGCGTGATGGCCGAGCTGAAGCGCGAGGATGTGGACCACCTCTTTCCGATGCATTGCAGCGGCCCGAACTTTCTCGAAGTCGCGAAGCGGGAAATGCCCGCCGCGCTGGTGCTCTGCACGACCGGCAGCCGGTTCAGCTTCGGCGCCTAGGCTTCGGCCACTCGGCGTTTTTCGGGGGGTGGGCTTGCGCGATCGGCCGGAATTCGGGAAGCCATGTAGCGCGCCCGCCGATGATGGCGGGTGCGACGTCCGCCCGACCCGATCCCCTGCGCACCGGAGTTACCCATGGATAATGTCAAAGCCCTGGTCTTCGACGTCTTCGGCACCGTCGTGGACTGGCGCACCTCCATCGCCCGCGAGGTCGGGGCGTTCTTCGCGAAGCGCTACATGGCGGTCGACCCGGCGGCCTTCGCCGATGCCTGGCGCAAGCGCTACCAGCCCGCGATGGAGGAGGTGCGCTCCGGCCGGCGCCCCTTCACGCGGCTGGATGTGCTGCACCGTGAAAACCTCGAGCTCGTGCTGGCCGATTTCGGCATCGACCCGAAGCGGGAAGGGGAAGCCGCTCTGGACGCGCTGAACCGCGCCTGGCACCGCCTCGACCCCTGGCCGGACACGGTCGCCGGCCTCACGCGGCTGAAGACGAAGTTCTTCATCGCGCCGCTGTCCAACGGCAACATCGTGCTGCTGGCGAACATGGCGAAGAATGCCGGCCTGCCCTGGGACGCGATCCTGGGGGCCGAGGTCGCGCGCGCCTACAAGCCGCAGCCCGAGGCCTACCTGCGCACCGCCGAGGTGCTGGGTATGCGCCCGCGCGAGGTCGCGCTGATCGCCGCTCACAACAACGACCTCGCCGCCGCGCGGAATGCGGGCCTGAGCACTGGCTTCGTCGCGCGCCCCACGGAACACGGCCCCGGCCAGACGAAGGACCTGACGGCGGAGCAGGACTGGGACGTGGTCGCGACCAGCTTCACTGATCTCGCGGACAAGCTCGGCTGCGCCTGAAACCCCCTGCTTTGAACGCGGACTCGTGAAGGGCTGAGCGGCGCCGCGGGCAACGCGGCGCGGCCTCCCGCGTTCCCCACGCGACCTTGAAGGAGTTGCGTGATGAGCGAACTGACCCTGGCGGACGTCGCCAGCGAGATGGCCGATATTGACTTCACCATGCTGAGCACGCGCGCGGCCGATGGCCGCATCGCCGCTCGCCCGATGAGCAACAATGGCCAAGTCGAATATCGCGGCGACTCCTACTACTTTGCCTATGACCACGCGCACTCCGTCGGCGAGATCGAGGCCGACCCGAACGTCGGTCTCACCCTGCAGACCCGCAAGGGCCTGCTCGGCGCACCGCCGATGTTCATCGCCGTCGAGGGCCGGGCGACGATCATCCGCGACAAGGCGCAGTTCAAGGAGCACTGGACCTCAGACCTCGACCGCTGGTTCCCCCAGGGCATCGACACGCCTGGTGTGGTGCTGATCGCCGTCAAGGCACAGCGAATCCACTACTGGCGCGGCGAGGAAGAAGGCGAGGTCAAGCTGTAGGGCGGGGGGATCGGACGATGGCCGAGGATGCGATCTGGACGCTGGAGGAAAGCCTCTGGACGGGTGACGCGCAGCGCTACCACGAGCTGGTCGGAGACGACTGTGTGATGGTGCTGCCGGCGGCCCCCTTCATCATGAGCGGCGAGGAAGCGATCGAAGCCGTCGCCAGCACGCCGCGCTGGTCGGGCGTGCGCTTCAGCGAGGAGCGCAGCGCCCAGCCGCGCGAGGATGTGGTTGTCATCGCCTACCGTGCGACGGCCGAGCGCGAGGGTGCCGATGCCTACGAGGCGTATTGCACCACCACGTGGCACCGGGTGTCGGACCAGGATTGGCGGGTGGTGCAGCACCAGCAGCTGCCGCCCATCACAGCCGGCGCCGGCTAGTACAACGTCTGCAGCACGGCCTCGAGGTCCGCGACACGGAACGGCTTGCGCATGATCACGGCGCCGTCGCCTAAAGCGGCCTCGATGGCGGCGGTCTCGGCATAGCCGCTCGCGAAGATGATCGGCAACTCGGGTCGCATGACGCGCGCCCGGTCCGCAACCTCCGCCCCGTTCATTCCCGGCATCGCAAAGTCGAGCAACAGCAGGTCCGGGTCGGCACGGCCCAGCGCATCAAGCCCTGACATCCCGTCCTGGGCCGTGATCACCTTACAGCCCAGTGCCTCCAGCGCATCGCGCAGGAACAGCAGGACATCGAGGTCATCGTCGACGACCAGCACCGTCCGTCCGCGCCCGAGGCGCGCCGATGTGACCACGTCGTCCGGCGATTCGCTGGGATCCTCCAGCTCGGCAGCCTTCAGCAGCAGCGCGATGACCGTACCCCTGCGCTCCGAACGATCGATGCGCGCCACACCACCCGCCTGCTTTGCCATGGCGTAGACCTGGCTCAGCCCCAGACCGGTGCCCTTGCCGACCCCCTTGGTGGTGAAGAATGGATCGAAGGCGCGCACGGCAGTATCCGCGCTCATGCCCGTGCCGGTGTCGGCGACGCGGATCTCCACGTAGCGTCCGGGCAGCAATTCTGCGTCGTCGGAGACGATCCTGTCGCGCGCGCTGAAGTGCAACGCCCCGCCACCGGGCATCGCGTCGCGCGCATTGATCGCGAGGTTGAGCAGCGCCATCTCGAGCTGCGTGGGGTCGGCCATGACGCACAGCCCGTCGCCGCCGATCTCGAACTCGATCTGTATCGTGGGGCCGAGGGAGCGGCGCAGGATCTCGTCCATCCCTGCGATCAGCGGCGATACGGGCGTGGTGCGAATGTCCGGTTTTTGTGCGCGTGAGAAGGCCAGCAACTGCGCCGTCAGCTTCACGCCGCGCTCGGTGGCAAGAAGGCCATTGCTCGCGAGGCGCACCACGCGCGCGGGGTCTGCGGGATTGCGGCGGATGAGGTCCAGATTGCCGCTCACCACCTGCAGCAGGTTGTTGAAATCATGGGCCACGCCGCCGGTCAGCAGGCCCACCGCTTCCATCTTTTGGCTCTGCCGCAGCTGTTCCTCGCGGCGCAGGTCGTCGGTGATGTCACGGCCAACGGCGTAGAAGATGTTGCTGCCTGGCGTCGCGTCGGGCACCGCGGTCCAGGCGAAGGAGACTGCCCCGCCATCGGCCTTCAGCAGCCGGATCTGGAACTGATGCTCGGGGCTGCCGCTTTGCAGCCTCTCCAGTACGGCTGCCGTCGCGGGGAGATCCTCGGGGTGGATAATGGCGGTGAAGGGCTCTGCAAGCAGCGCCGCCTCGCTGCGGCCAAGGATGCGCGACCAGGCCGGGTTGATCGACTTGAGATAGCCATCGAAGGTCGCAACGCCGAACAGGTCGCGCGTGAGTTCGAACAGCCGCTCGCGCTCCGCCGTGGACCGGCGTTCGGCGATGACCTGCGCCGTCGTCTCCATGCACGCGCAGAACATCCCCGCGACTTCGCTGAATTCGTCGCGCAGCGGGGAGTAGGAGAAGGTGTACCAGGTATCCTCGGGATAGCCGTTCCGCTCCATCACCAGGTGCAGGTTTTCGGACCACGTCGCCTCGCCGGCGAGCGCGCGGTCGACCAGCGGGCGGATGTCGTCCCAGATCTCCGACCACACCTCTGCGAAGGGCAGCCCCAGCGTGTGCGGATGCTTGCCGCCGAAGATCGGGATGTATCCGTCATTGTAGAGGAAGGCGAGCTTCGGCCCCCAGGCGATGAACATCGGCTGCCGCGAAGTGAGCATGATGTTGACGGCGGTGCGCAGCGCCTGCGGCCAGGTCTCGGGCACCCCGATGGGCGAGCAGGACCAGTTATGCGCGCGCATCCGCTCGCCCATCTCTCCGCCGCCGCTGAGAAACCTCAGGCTGTCGCCATCGGCCAAGAGTTCGCCCCTTCCCCCAAGATCCCCCTGCACCCTGGACGATGCCGAAGGGCGGGCGGGGAACGCGCCTGATCCTGCTTGGTTGCGCAGCCGGGAAGATTTCCGCGCGGCGTGGCCGAGGGGCTCATTCCCACTCGATGGTGCCGGGCGGCTTGCTCGTGATGTCGTAGGTCACGCGGTTGATGCCGCGCACCTCGTTCACGATCCGCGCCGAGACGCGACCGAGGAAGGCCATCTCGAAGGGGTAGACATCCGCCGTCATGCCGTCGGTCGAGGTCACAGCCCGCAGCGCGCAGGCCATGTCGTAGGTGCGGCCATCGCCCATGACGCCCACGGTCCGCACCGGCAGCAGCACCGCGAAGGCCTGCCAGATCTTGTCGTACAGCCCGGCCTTGCGGATCTCGTTGAGGTAGATGGTGTCCACCAGTCGCAGCAGATCCGCCTTCTCCCGCGTCACCTCGCCGGGAATGCGGATGGCGAGGCCGGGTCCGGGGAAGGGGTGGCGGCCCACGATCTCCTCGGGCATGCCGAGTTCGCGGCCGAGCGCGCGCACCTCATCCTTGAATAGGTCGCGCAGCGGCTCGACCAGGCGCATGCGCATGCCTGCCGGAAGCCCGCCGACATTGTGGTGGGACTTGATGGTCACGCTCGGGCCGCCCGTCGCGGACACGCTCTCGATCACGTCCGGATACAGCGTGCCCTGGGCCAGGAAATCCGCCCCGCCGATCTTGTGCTGCTCCTCCTCGAACACCTCGATGAACAGCCGCCCGATTGTCTTGCGCTTCACCTCGGGGTCGGTGACGCCGGCCAGCGCGCCGAGGAACAGGTCGCTCGCGTCGCGGTGCACCAGGGTGATGTTGAAACGGTCGCGGAAGGTGGCGACGACCTGCGCGCTTTCGTTCGCGCGCATCAGCCCGTGGTCGACATAGATGCAGGTGAGCTGGTCGCCGATCGCCTCATGCAGCAGCACCGCGGCGACGGAGGAATCGACGCCCCCCGACAATCCGCACACCACGCGCCCGGTGCCGACCTGGGCGCGGATGCGCGCGATCGCCTCGGCGCGGAAGCCGGCCATGGTCCAGTCGCCGGTGCAGCCGCACACGCCATGGGTGAAGTTGCGCAGCAGGGCGGCGCCATGCGGGGTGTGCACGACCTCGGGGTGGAACATGGTGCCGTAGTAGTGGCGGCCCTCGTCGGCGATGAGCGCGAAGGGCGCGCCCTCACTGGAGGCCACGACCTCGAAGCCCTGGGGCAGCACCGTGATGCGGTCGCCATGGCTCATCCACACCGTCTCGACCGCGCCCGGTGCCCAGAGCCCCCGAGTGATGGTGCAGGCGCCGGTGACGGAGACCTCGGCGCGGCCGAATTCGCGCGCGTGGCCGCCCTCGACCGTGCCGCCCAGCATCGCGGCCATGACCTGCTGGCCGTAGCAGATGCCCAGGATCGGCAAGCGGAGATCGAAGACACCGGAAGGGGGCCGGGGGCTCGCGCCCTCGGTCACGCTGGCCGGGCCGCCGGAGAAGATGAGACCCTTCGCACCGAAGCCGGCGATGCGGTCCATCGCGGCGGTGTAGGGCCAGACCTCGCAGTAGACGCCGGATTCGCGCAGGCGGCGCGCGATCAGCTGCGTCACCTGGCTGCCGAAATCGAGGATGAGAATGCGGTCGTGCTGCGCGGGGGCGGGTTCCATGGCCGACCTTGCACCATAACGAAGGCTGGCGGGCAAGCGCCGCGTTCCGCACGGGACTACGGACGCCCTATAGCGCCACCGCGCCCGCCGCGCCGCTGCGAGCCTGCTCGCGCGCCATCGCGAGGAAGGCGTTGAGCCCGGCGGAGAGATGCCGGCGGCTGGGATAGTACAGGCACAGGCCCGGCAGTTCCGGCGTCCAATCCGGCAGCACCGCGACCAATCTTCCATCGGCCAGGTCGCGCCGCACCTCGCCTTCGAACAGGTAGGCGATGCCGGCGCCGGCAACGGCCGCCTGGCGAACGAGGCTGCCTTCGTCGAGCGTCAGCCGCCCCGGCACGTCGACCATCACCACCCCGCCGTCGCGCTCGAAGCGCCAACGGTACAGCGACCGGTCCGGCAACCGCACGCGGATGCAGGCGTGGGCGTGCAGCTCCGCCGGGGAGGCCGGCGCCGGATGCGCGGCGAGGTAGGCCGGTGCCGCGACCGCGACATGGCGTTGCTTATGGCCGAGCGGAACCGCGATCATGTCGCGCGGCACCAGGGTCGCGACGCGCACGCCCAGGTCGAAGCCATCGGCCACGATGTCCACGAGGCGCCCCTCGGTGACGAGGTCCACCTGCATCGCGGGATGCCGCGCGAGGAAGCCCAGGACGAGGGGTGAGAGAAGCTCGCGCGCGCCTGACAGGGCGGCGTTGATGCGGATGACGCCACTCGGAACCCCGCCCTGAGCTTGCACCCCCTCGAGCCCATCGCGCAGCTCCCCCAGGGCAGGGCCGACGCGTTCGACGAAGACGCGGCCGGCCTCCGTCAGCGCGACGCTGCGGGTGGTGCGGTTGAACAGCCGCACGCCCATCGCGCCCTCAAGCCGCGCGACCTGGTGGCTCAGCGCCGTCGCCGAGACACCGCGCTCGATCGCGCCCGCGCGGAAACTGCCCCGGCGCGCCACGGCGAGCACCGCCTCGATCTCACCGAGGCTCGGATCCATTGTCCCGATTCCTTCATTTGTGCATCCCAGATAATGCCAGTTATCGGCGCAGTCGGCACGCACCATCTGCGCTGGGCAAGGCCCGATCACCGGGCCGAGGAGATGCAGATGACCCTTCCTCCCCCGATCGCGGCCTACTTCGCGGCCGAACCCGGCGACGACGGCGATGCCCTGGTCGCGCCCTTCGCCGCGGACGCCGTGGTCAGCGACGAATCCAACAGCCACGTTGGGCACGCCGCCATCCGCGCTTGGTGGGCCGCCGCACGTGCCAGCTACAGCCCGGCCACGGAGGTCCTCGGCGTCACCGAGGACGCGGGCGTGACCACCGTGCGCGGCAGGGTTTCCGGCAGCTTCCCCAACAGCCCCGTCGAGCTTGATTTCCGCTTCACTTTGGATGCCGGCCGCATCGCGAGGCTGGAGATCGGTTGATGCACCCTCAGGGCGCGGCGGCGGTCTCGCCCACCAGCAGCAGCCAGCCGCCGCGCGCGATGTAGGTGAGCGCGATCACCGTGATCAGCCGCCCGGCCCAGCGCCGGTACTGCTGGTCGCTCATCGCCTCCAGCACGCGGCGCGCGAGCGTGGTGCCTGCCATCGAGCAGGCCACCGCGAGCACGCCCAGCAGTGGGTCGATCCCCACCGCCGCGACGGAGGCGAAGTACACCCACTTGAACGCGTGCCCGAACACCTGGCACGCCGCCTTGGTCGCGACGATGGCGCGCCGCTCCATCCCACCGCCGAGGAAGAAGCTGTCGAGCAGCGGGCCCGCTACGCCGGTCAGGATCATCAGCGACATGCACGCGACGCCATAGCCCACGCAGTGCAGGGCGCGCCCCGGGTCGGGCCGGAAGGATGCCGGCAGCAGCCGCACGATGAAGGGGCTCACGCCGAGGAGCAGCAACGCCACCGCCGTGGGCGGGACGAAGCTGGTCAGCGACCACAGTCCAACGGCCACCCCCGCACCGGCGGCGAAGAACCCGATCGGGCGCCAGCGGATGTGGCGGAACCACAGCGTCGCGCGCCATCCGTTGGAGGCGAGCTGCGTCACCGCGTGCAGCTGCATCGCCTCCGGCAGCGGCATCACGGCCAGCAGCACGCCCACCAGGATCAGCCCGCCTGCCATGCCGAACACGCCCGAGAGGAAGGCGGTGAACAGCATGGTCAGCGAGATGGCGGCGATCAGCAGGGCGGACATGGCGCGGGTTCTCCTGTCCCCTCACTGCGCCCGTTGCACGCCCCTCGCAAACGGCGTTAGCTGAGCCTGAGCATGAGTTTTCCTGATGCTGGCATCGCGCCGCCTTCCCTCGCTCAACGGTCTGCGCGCCTTCGAAAGCGCCGCGCGCAGCGGCAGCTTCGCCAAGGCCGCGGATGAGCTTGCAGTCACGCCCTCGGCGATCAGCCGCATGGTCCGGCTGCTCGAGCAGCGGCTCGGGCTCGCGCTGTTCCTCCGCCAGGCCAACCACCTGGTCCTGACCCCCGCCGGCGCCACCTACGCTGCCGGCCTCACGCGCATCCTCGACGAAACGGCGCGGCTGACAGCCGACGTCCAGGGCGAAAGCCGCGCCCAGATCGTGACCATCGGCGTGGGGCCGAGCTTCGCCATCCGTTGGCTGATCCCGCGCTTGGCCGACCTCCAGGCCCACTCGCCGGGGATCGAGGTCCGTATCGTGACCGGAGGCGCGGCCGGGCCGTTCAACGAAAGCTGGACCTGCGGCATTCGCCTGGGGACCGGCGAGTGGCCGGGGCTGACAGCGGTGCCGCTCTTCCCCGCGGACCTGCTGCCGGTCTGCGCGCCGGCACTCGCCGCGCGGATCACACGCAGCGAGGACCTCGCCAGCCACAGCCTGATCCGCGTGGCGCACGCGCCCGAGGATTGGCCGCTGTGGCTCGGCGACGCCGGTGTCCGTCCAAGCGGACCGGTCTTCGAGTATTACGGGCAGGCGCTGCAAGCGGCGCTGGATGGGCTCGGCGTCGCCATGGGCGTGCGGCCCTACATCAATGATGAGCTCACGGCGGGGCGGCTGGTCGCGCCCTTTGCCCGGACGGTGTCCAAGGGGAAGGCCTGGTACCTGATCCACCATCCCGCTCGGGCAAGCGAGGCGGGGTTCGCGAAGTTCCGCGAGTGGATCACGCAGAAAAAATAAGGCCCGGGGAATGGGATCCCCCGGGCCTCATCGTAGCTGAGTGGAGCCAGGAAAACTCAGGCCGTCTGGCCGGAGTTGAGGCCGCCCTGGTCGAGCAGGCTCTCCACCACGCTCCAGTCGACGAGCTTGGCCAGGAAGTTGTCCAGGTAGCCCGGGCGCACATTGCGGAAATCGAGGTAGTAGGCGTGCTCCCACACGTCCACGCCCAGGATCGGCTTGCCCTCGCCGGTGGCGATCGGGTTGGAGCCGTTCGGCGTCTTCGTCACCTTCAGCTTGCCGTCGGGGGCGATGATCAGCCACGCCCAGCCGGAGCCGAACTGCGTCACGCCGGCCTGCTTGAACGCCTCCTTGAAGGCAGCCAGGCCGCCGAGGTCGGACTCGATCTTGGAGGCGAGCTTGGCCGGCAGCGCCTCGCCGCCGCCATTCGGGCTCATCACCTGCCAGAACAGGAGGTGGTTGTAATGCTGGCCGGCCTGGTTCAGCACGGGCAGGCCATCGGCACCCGCCTTGCCGGCCTCGGCGACGATGGTCTCCAGCGACTTGCCGGCGAGACCCTTGGACTCGATCAGGCCGTTCAGTGCGGTCACATAGGCATTGTGATGCTTGCCATGGTGCAGCTCGAGCGTCTCCTGGCACATGCCCTGGCCCGCGAGGGCAGAGGTGGCATAGGGCAGCGAGGGCAGGGTGAAGGGCATGGGGGTCTCTCCCGTTCTGGATCGCTCTGACCTAGGCGGGGTATGGCGAAGCGTCAACGCCGGTCGGATGACGCAATCGTGGGAGTGCAGGCCTTGGCGTCACTGGCGGACCATGTGCGTGCGCGCGATCCGGACCGCTACCTGGCCGCGATCTTCGCCCCGGCAGCGCAGCGCGAAACCCTGTTCACGCTGCTCGCCTACAATGCCGAGCTCGCTCGCGCGCGGGAGGCGGCGACCAACCCGCTGGCGGCGCTGATCCGGCTGCAATGGTGGCGCGACGCCATTTCCGAGGCCTGCGCCGGCCGCCCCGCACGGCGTCATGAGGTGGCTGAGCCCCTGCACGCCGCGATCGCCAGCGGCGCTCTGGACGCTGACGCGCTGGTGGCCCTCGCCGATGCACGCGAAGCCGAGACCGAGGAGGAGGGCATCGCAAGCGCCGCCGCCTTCGCCGCCTATCTGCGCGCGACGGCGGGCGCGCTGGCCGTGGCCACCGCGCGGCTGCTGGGGGCGGAGGGCGCGTCCCTGCCGCTGATCGAACGGCTCGGCGCGGCTTATGGGCTGGCCGGTGTGCTGCGCTCGGTCCCGCACCTCGCCCGCGCGGGGCGATGTCTGCTGCCCGCGGCACCACTGGCCGAGGTGGGGCTGACGCGGGAGGGCGTCATCGCGGATCCGCAATCCGCCGCACCGCTGATCCGCGCAATGGCGGAGGAGGGTGCGGCGCGCCTCGCCGAAGCCCGCGCCGAAGCCCGCGACCTCCCCCGCGCGACGCTGGCCGCGGTTCTGCCGGCGGTGCTCGCTTCGCGCGACCTCGTGCGGATGGCCGAGGGTATAGAGGCTGCGCCGGTGCGGGGCTTTGCCGACCGTGCCGCGCTGATCTCCGCCGGCCTTCGCGGACGCGTCTGAGGCTCGACGAGCCGTCGTCCGGATCGGTGCAAATCTATCGTTAAGCGAGACGAATTTCGTTGCGACTTCCGTGGCGGCGGACGGAAGCTCCCGCGGCCAAGGGCCAGGGGAGAGCGCCATGTCCGCGACAACATCCGCCGATACCGAACGCCGCCGCCAGATCGTCAACGTGCTCCTGCCGGCGATGAAGGATGTCTGCGTTGGTAACCCAAAATTCCGCGACATCGATTCCGGCTGGAAGGTCGGATGCGGCTACACCACCTGCGGCGGCCTGCCCGCCCATGTCGCGCGGCAGCTCGGCGTGCAGGCGCAGGTGGCCAATGATGGCCTGACCATCGGTGGCCTGCTGGGCATGCGCAACGCCGCGATCAAGGCCGGTGCCTGGCACCACAACGGCACTGCACTCCGCAATATCGGCCGCGGCATGGGGCTGGAGCCGAAGCGCCCGAAGCCCGGCGACTTCTACCTGCTGTGCAGCGGCGACCGCCACGACACCGGCTGCGACTGCATCGGCCCGGAAAAGCCCGCCGAGATGTACCGCTACAAGGGCGGGGCGATCGAGCATGTGGGCGTGATCGTCGACTCCAACGGGCCGGTGTGGAAGACGATGGATGCGGGCCAGGACGGCCCGACCACGCAGTGCGTGCGCCTGTTGAGCCGGAACTTCGATGCCGCCACCGGCTTCATGACCGGCGAGCGCGGGCGCGAGGGCAAGCCGATGCGCCGGCTGTGCGGCTGGCTCGATGTAGACAAGTACCCCTTCGTGAAATTCCCCGAAGCCTAGCGGTGATTGTGCTGCCCCGCCGTCGTGGCATCATCGCGCCCATGACGAACACGACAAGGCGTGCGTTGCCCGTCCTCGCCGCCCTCGCTTCCGGCGCGGCCCTCGCACAATCGACAGCCGACATCTTCGCGGCCGGAGCGGTGAAGACGGCGGTGGAGGCGTTGCTCGCAGGCCAGCCCTGGACGGCGCGCTTCGGCACGGTCGGCGCGTTGCGCGACGCGGTCCTCGCCGGCGCGCGGCCGCGTGTGGTGCTGCTCTCCGATGACGCGCTCGCGCGGCTGGATGCGGCGGGGCTGCTCGCACCTGGCGGCCGGCGCGAGATCGGGCGAACCGGCGTCGGCCTCGCGACACGCGCCGGCGCACCGCTGCCCGATATCGCGACGGAAGCTGCGCTGCGCGCCGCGCTGCTGGCCGCCCCAAGCTTCGCCTATGCCGACCCCGCGCGCGGTGCGACCGCGGGCGCGCACGTCGCACGCATGTTCGACCGCCTCGGCATCGCCGATGCGATGCGCGCGAAGACCCGCCTGGTGCCCTTCGGCGTGGAGGGCGTGGACCTCGCCGCCGCGGGCGAAGTGGCGCTGGCGGCGAGCCAGGCCACCGAGATCATCGGCCGTCCTGACGTGGCGCTGGTGGGCCTGCTGCCCGACGCGCTGCAGCTCTGGACCGGCTATGGCGTGGCGGCCCTGCGCGAGGCGCCGGACCCCACGGCACTGCTCGACCTGTTCACCGCCTCCGCCGCGCGCGAGGCTTTCGACGCGATCGGATTTACCACGCCATGATCGACCGCATCCGCGCAGCATGGCCGGTCCGGCCCGTCGCGCTGCGCACACCGCTGGGCTCTTGGCGGCCCTGGGGGCTGGTGGTGGTTTGCCTGGCCGTCGCGGGGGGTGTCTTTGGCTTCGTGGGCTATGCGCTCGCACCCGGCATCATCGATGATTTCCAGATGCGCGACCGGGCGCGGCCGGTGGCGATGGCGCGGCTCGAGAACGGGCGCTGCTCCTCCCGCCTCGCGCTGCTGCACAGCTGCGAGGCGACGGTCGTCGCCACGACAAAGGAAGGTCCGGTGCGCCGGCCGCTGCTGCAGGTCTTTGCTGATTTCCACATGGGCAACTGGTCCGCCACGGTCATGGCCGACCCCCAGCGTGCGGGCGTCTTCAGCACCGATATCGGGCTCGATCGCATCTGGCACCGCATCGGCACGGCGCTGTTCTTCCTCGCCATCGGCGTGGTTGCGCTGTTCGCCCCCTGGGGTGGTCTACGCCGCGCGGCGGCGGAGAAGCGCCGCCTTGCGTCCCTGTCCGGGGAGGCGCTCGCCCCGGTCCCGCTCGGCATCCGCGGCTGGGAAGGGCAGGTGGTGACCGTCGTCGATCCCCGCGGCGGCGATCACCGCTGGACCATGCCGCCAAAGGCGTCGCTCTTCGCACTCGGCGACGGTTACGTGCTGGGGGTGGCGAAGCCCGGCGGGGAAGCCTTCCCGCTCGATGAGAAGCTGCGCTGGGCCCGCCTCACCACGCATGAGCGCGCCGCCATCCGGCAGGCCCGCGCCGCCTGAGGGGGGTTGCGCGGCGCGCCCATCTGCCCTCCCATGCGGGCCAGGGAGAACGCCCCACCGCGGCAGCCGCCAGGGAAAGGGGAATATGCGATGAAGCGTTTGATGGGCGCCGTCCTCGGTGCGTTGATGGCCGTTCCGGCCGCCGCGCAGGACCGCGCATTGCTGCAGCTCGACTGGATCCCGACCGGCGAGCACGCCGCCTATTTCGCCGGCGCCGCGCGCGGCTTCTGGCGCGAGCAGGGGATCGAGCTATCGCTGACCCGCGGCTACGGCTCCGGCGACACGATCAACAAGGTGGCGGCCGGTGCCGCGCAGTTCGGCGTGGCTGATCTGGGCGGCGTGATGGCGGCGCGCGCGCGGCAGAGTGTGCCGGTGCGCTCCATCTCCGCGGTCTACACGCACTCGCCGCATTCGCTGTTCGTGCTGCGCTCCTCCGGCATCACCAGCTTCCGCGGGCTTGAGGGACGGCGCATCTCCATCACACCGGGCAACAGCCACCGGCTGTACTTCCCCGAGGTCGCGCGCCGCGCCGGCACGGACCCGGAGCGCATCACCTGGGTGAACACCGATGCCTCCGCGATGGCAGCGCTGCTGATCTCGCGCCGCGTCGACGCCGCGCCCTTCTATTCGATCCACCACTACTACCAGAACAAGGCCGCACGCCGCGCGGGCGAGGAGATCGTGGCACTGCCCTTCGTCGAGACGGGCTTTGCCATCTACGCCGCGAGCCTGATCGCGACCGACGACACCATCACGCGCAACCCCGACCTCGTGCGCCGCTTCCTCGCCGGTGCGCATCGCAGCTTCCGCTGGGCCAATGAGAACCAGGCCGAGGCCTGCCGCCTGCACGTCGCCCGCAATGCCGAGGTCGAGCAGGATGACTGCGAAGGCAGCCTCCGCGCGACGATGAGCTTTGTCTTCAACCCTCACCAGGTGACCAACGGACTTGGAAGGTTCGAGGCGGAGCGCCTCGCCTTCACCTGGCGCATCGTGGCCGAGAGCCTGCAGATGGATGCGGCCTGGGACCCCACGCAGGCGGTGAACACGGCCCTGTTGCCGTGATCGCCATCGAAGGGGTCGGCAAACGGTTTGCCGGGCGTGATGGCGGCGCCGTGCAGGCGCTGGAGGATGTCTCGATCGACATCCGCCCCGGCGAGTTCGTGGCCATCGTCGGCGCCTCCGGCTGCGGGAAATCCACCCTGCTGCGCCTGATCGCGGGCCTCGCCATGCCGACCAGCGGCGCGGTGCGGATCGAGGGTGCGCCGGTCACCGGCGCGCGCACCGACACGGCCATGGTCTTCCAGGCACCGACCCTGCTGCCCTGGGCCGATGTGCTGCGCAACGTCACCTTCCCCATGCGGCTGATGCACCGTGCGGGACCGGGAACGGAGGACGCGGCGCGCAAGCTTCTCGCCCGCGCCGGCCTCGAAGGCTTCGAGACGCGCTTGCCGCGCGAACTCTCGGGCGGCATGCAGCAGCGCGTCGCGATCTGCCGCGCTCTGCTGCAGCAGCCGCGCATCCTGCTGATGGACGAACCCTTCGGCGCGCTCGACGCATTGACACGGGAGGAGATGAGCCTGGAGCTCCTCCGCCTCTGGACCGAAAGCCCGATGGCCGTGGTCTTCGTCACCCATTCGATCAGCGAGGCGGTGCTGCTCGCCGACCGCGTGGTGGTGATGTCGCCGCGCCCGGGCCGCGTGGTGGATGTCGTGGAGATCAACCTGCCGCGTCCCCGCCCGGCCGCACGGATCGCCGCATGATCCGCCGCAGCCTGCCGGCCCTGCTCACCTTGATCGCGTTTTTCGCGATCTGGGAAGGCGCGTGCCTCGCCTTCGGCATCCGCGAGTTCTTGCTGCCGAGGCCCTCGGTGATCTTCACCTCCGTCGTCGGTGCCTGGAAGCTGGTGCTGAACCACACGCTTGCCACGCTGACGACCGTGATGCTCGGCTTCGTAGCCTCGATCCTGGTGAGCCTGCCGCTGGCCATGGCGATCGCGTCGTCCACCACAATCGCATCCGCGATCTACCCGCTGCTGGTGGTGACGCAGTCCATCCCGAAGGTGGCCCTCGCGCCCATCCTGATCATCGCGCTGGGTGCGAACGAAGCACCGCGCATCATCGTCACCTTCCTCGTCGCCTTCTTCCCGCTGGTCGTCGCGGCCGTCGCTGGCCTTCTCGCCGCGCCGCCGGAGCTGATCGAGCTGGGACGCGCCTGCCGCGCGGGGCGGATGCAGGAACTGCTGCGGATACGTCTGCCCTTC
>JAZKFA010000232.1:0-9295 GCA_040386655.1 Pseudomonadota bacterium
TCTTCGGCACGCAGCCGACATTGACGCAGGTGCCGCCCCAGAAGCGCTCCTCCGCAATGCCGACCCGCGCCCCGTGCTGGGCCGCGATGCGGGCGCTGCGCACGCCGGCCGAGCCGCCACCAATGACGAAGTAGTCGAAATCATAGGCGGGCATCGGTGGTCTCCTCACGCTGGGGTGGGAGAATGGTGCGCCGCGCCGCGCGCGCCAAGGCGCCCCCTAGTTGCGAGGCGTTCGCAATCCGGCTAGCCAGCCGGGATGGCCAAGCCGACCGCCCCCGCCCCCCTGCCGCTCGATGCCCTGTCCGGCCTGACCGCCGAGGCGCTGGCCGATCGCTTCTCCGGCCCGGAGGCGCCGCGCTGGATCGCGGTCGCCGCGCGGCTGGGCCATGTGGGCGCGATGGTGCTGCACGGCCAGGCGCTGCTCGATGCCGGGGATGGCGCCGGCGCCCTGGCCTGGTTCCAGGCTGCGGCCGGCGCGGGCGATGCCATGGCGATGAACATGGTGGGCCGCTGTCACGAGATGGGCTGGGGCACCGCGGCGGACGCAGCCGTCGCGCTGGGCTGGTACCAGCGGGCAGCGGAGGCCGGGCTGAACTGGGGCCAGTACAACCTGGCCGGGTTGCTGTGGCGAGGCGCGGGGGTGCCGGCCGACCGTGCGGCGGCACTGGCCTGGTACCGCCGCGCCGCAGCACAGGGCCACGCCAAGGCGCTGAACATCCTCGGCCGATTCCTCGAGGAAGGCTGGGAGGCAGCGCCCGACCCGCGCGCCGCAGCGGCGCTCTATGCACGCGCGGCGGAGGGCGGCGATTGCCGCGGCATGTACAATCTCGCGACCCTGCTGCTGGCAGAGGGCCTCGTGACGGAGGCCGCAAGCTGGTTCCGCCGCGCGGCGAAATGCGGCACTGAGGGGGTCCGCGCGAGCATGCGGCAGCGCCTCGCCGCGCATCCCGAGCCGGCGCTGCGGGCCATCGCCGGGGAGATCGGCGCCGGCCAGACCGCCTCCGGCAGGACACTCAAGCTGCGCTGAGCGCGCCGCACGGGCCGGCAACACACTCGCCAGGGGCACAACACCATCTTACGCTTGGCAACCATCAGGGAGGCCGAACCATGCGCGTGCTGCTGATCCTGACCGTACTGCTGTTCGCCGCCATCCCGACCGCCTTCGCCTGCGCGGTGCCGACCAGCATCGCGGTGGAGAACCGGTCGGGCCGCCTGGTCCGCGCCGTGTTCGTGGAGAACGGCACCCCACACAACCAGCTGCCGCGCGACGGCCTGCACGCGGGGGCCACGGCTTCGATCACCCTGCCCTCCTGCATGGGCACCTACACGGTGATCGCTGAATATGCCGATGGCACGAGCATCCGGCACACCGGCCTCAATGCCGGCACCATCCGCGCATTGACGATCCGCTGAGCTACCCCGCCGGCCTGCGGGGCGCCACGCCCCGCGCGGTGAACACCTGCACCTCCTCGCCGTGCTGGTTCAGCGTGCGGTGTCGCACCAGGTAGCTGCCGCGTTCGGGGCGCGAGCGGGAGGGGGTGACTTCGAGCAGTTCGCATTCGACGCGCAGCGTGTCGCCGGGGCGCGTCGGGCGCGGCCATTGCAGGTCGCCGCCGCCGCCGATCACGCCGCCGGCGACGTCCCGCATCGCCTCGGTGATCATGCGCATGCTGACGGCCGCCGTGTGCCACCCGCTGGCGGCCAGGCCCTGGAACAGCGCGTGGTCCTTGGCCGCGACCGGGTCGGTGTGGAAGGGCTGCGGATCGTAGAGGGTGGCGAAGGCGATGATCGCCTCCTCCGTCAGCGTCACCGGGCCACCACGGAAGACATGGCCCGGGACTAGATCGTCGAGATACAGCACCCTTAGGTGCCGATGCCGCCGATAGCGAGGTACTTCACTTCGAGATATTCCTCGATCCCGTAGAGGCTGCCCTCGCGCCCAAGCCCGCTTTCCTTCACGCCGCCGAAGGGTGCGACCTCGGTCGAGATGATGCCCTCGTTGATGCCGATCATCCCGCTCTCGATCGCCTCGGCCACGCGGAAGATGCGGCCGACGTCGCGCGCGTAGAAATAGGCGGCGAGGCCGAAGGGCGTATCGTTGGCCAGGCGGATGGCCTCCTCCTCCGTATGGAAGCGGAACAGCGGGGCGACGGGACCGAAGGTCTCTTCGGTGAAGATCTGCGCCTCGTGCGGGACGTTGGACAGGATGGTCGGCTGGAAGAAATTGCCGCCATTGCCGTGGCGCTGGCCGCCGGTGACGATGTTCGCGCCGCGCTTGACTGCGTCCGCGATGTGCTCCTCCACCTTCTTCACGGCGTCGGCGTTGATGAGCGGGCCCTGGGTGACGCCAGGCTCCATGCCGTTGCCGACCTTGAGCGCCTCGACCGCGGTCTTCAGCTTGGCCGCGAAGGCGTCATAGACGCCGTCCTGCACCAGGATGCGGTTGGCGCAGACGCAGGTCTGGCCGGTGTTGCGGTACTTCGACGCCATCGCACCCACCACGGCCTGGTCGAGGTCGGCGTCGTCGAAGACGATGAAGGGCGCGTTGCCGCCGAGTTCCATCGATGTCTTCTTGATCGTACCCGCGCATTGCTCCAGCAGCTTGCGGCCGACATCGGTCGAACCCGTGAAGGTCAGCTTGCGCACCAGTGGGTTGGAGGTCAGCTCCTTGCCCACCTCGCCCGAGGGTCCCGTGATGATGTTGCACACGCCCTTGGGCATGCCCGCGCGCTCCGCGAGGACCGCGATCGCGAGTGCCGAGAACGGCGTCTGCGAGGCCGGCCGGATGACGCCCGTGCAGCCCGCGGCCCAGCCAGGCCCGGTCTTGCGCGTGATCATCGCGGCGGGGAAGTTCCACGGCGTGATCGCGGTGAAGACGCCCACCGGCTCCTTCGTGACGATGATGCGCCGACCCTTCATGTTCTGCGGGATGGTCTCGCCATAGACGCGCTTGGCTTCCTCGGCGAACCATTCGATGAAGCTCGCGGCATAGGCGATCTCGCCCTTGCTCTCAGCGAGCGGCTTGCCCTGCTCGGCGGTCATGATGGCGGCGAGGTCGTCGGTGTTCGCGATCATCAGGTCGAAGAGCTTGCGTAGGATCGCGCTGCGCTCCTTGGCCAGCATCGCGCGCCAGGCGGGAAGTGCCGCGTGCGCCGCCTCGATGGCGCGGCGCGTCTCGGCGGTGCCGAGTGCGGGGACGACGCCGACGAGTTCGCCATTGGCGGGATTGCGGACTTCGATAGTCTTGCCGCTATCGGCCTGGATCCAGGCGCCGTCGACGTAGTTCGCCTGGCGGAAAAGCTCGGGGTCGCGCAGCGGCAATTTAGCGGTGGCGTCGAGCATGGCAGGTCCTCCGTGTTTTCCCGACAATAGTCAGGCCGCGTGCGCTTGTCAGGGGGCGCGCGCGCAACCCCGCGCGACACACGGCGTTACGATTGCGCACCGGCGCGGGGCCGGCGCGAGGTCAACTGGAGTAACGCCATGACGGTCGGAACCATCATTCTCATTATCCTGGTGCTGGCGTTGATCGGCGCGCTGCCGACCTGGGGACATAGCCGCAGCTGGGGCCCCTACCCCTCCGGCCTGCTCGGCATCATCCTGGTCATCGTCGTCGTGCTGATGATCAGCGGTCGATTCTGATCGCATTCGACAAGCACGGCGGGATGGTTTCTCCTGGGTGGAAATACGCCCAGGGGAAACACCATGCCGACCGATGCCACGCATGATCCGCGCCTGAGATCGCGCGTCGCGGCCGCCAACGCGCCCGCGTGCGACTTTCCGATCCAGAACCTGCCGCTGGGCATCTTCTCCACGCCCGGCACCGCGCCGCGCGGCGGCATCGCCATCGGCGACCAGATCCTCGACATCGCCGCCGCCCGCGCTGCGGGGCTGCTGACCGGTCCCGCCGCCTACGCCGCCGAGGGCGAGACGCTCAACCCGCTGATGGGCATGGGCAACGACAGCGCGGCCGCACTGCGCGGCCAGGCTCAGGCGCTGCTGGCCGAAGGCGCGAGTGAGCCCCTGCCCCTGGTGCCGATGTCTGCGGCGACCATGCACCTGCCCGCCACCATCGGCGCCTTTTCCGATTTTTTCTGCTCCTACGACCACACGCTGCGCGGCGGCCGCGTCTCGCGCCCCGACAACCCCGTGCCCGCGGCCTTCAAGTGGCTGCCGATTGCATATAACAGCCGCGCCTCCTCCATCCGCCCGAGCGGGGAGGATGTGGTCCGCCCCAACGGCATCCGCGGCGTGAGCGGCGGCGGCGGCGTGTTCGGCCCCTGCACGGCGCTGGATTTCGAGCTGGAGTTCGCCGCCTTCATAGGGCAGGGCAATGCGCTCGGTCAGCCGATCCCGCTGTCGCGCGCGCGCGATCACCTGTTCGGCTTCTGCCTGCTCAATGACTGGTCCGCGCGCGACATCCAGCGCTTCGAGAGCACCCCGCTCGGTCCCTTCCTGTCGAAGTCGCTGCACACGACGATCTCGCCCTGGGTCGTCACGTCCGCCGCGCTGGAACCCTTCCGCGCCGCGGCCCCGAAGCGGCATGAGGGCGACCCGCCGCTGCTGGCGCATCTGGACGATCCGGGCGACCGCACCGCCGGCCACTGGGACATCGCGCTGGAGTGCGAATACACCCCGCGCGGGGCGGCGAGCCAGCGCATCGTGGCGACGCATCTGCGCAACCTCTATTGGACGCTGGGCCAGATGCTGACGCACCACGCGAGCAATGGCTGCAACCTCCGCCCGGGCGACCTCATCGCCACCGGCACCGTCTCCGGCCCGGAGGATCATGAGCGCGCCTGCATGAACGAGATGACGCTCGGCAAGCAGCCGATCCGCTTCGCCGACGGCACCGAGCGCCTGTACCTCGAGGATGGCGACCGGGTGACCTTCCGCGCCCGCGCCGAGCGGGAAGGCTTTGTCCCCATCGGCTTTGGCGAATGCACCGGCGTGGTGCTGCCCGCACCCGCCTGGCCCACGGCATAGGAGAACGACACCATGGCCCGTCGCTTCGTCGACATCTCGGTGGCACTGAAATCCGGCATCGCGAGCGACCCGCCGCGCATGCTGCCGCAGATCGACTACCATGATCACCACATGACCGCCCCCGCGATGGCGGCCGAGTTCGGCATCCCCGTCAACGCCCTTCCCGAAGGCGAATACGCCGCGGTCGAACGGGTGAACATCTCCACCCATAACGGCACGCACCTCGACGCGCCCTACCACTTCTTCTCCCGCATGAACGAGCGGCTGGTGCCCGGCGGAGAGCCTTCGTGGCGGATCGACGAGGTGCCGCTCGAATGGTGCTTCCAGCCCGGCGTGAAGCTGGATTTCCGCCATTTCGCGGATGGCTACGTGGCCACGCCCGAGGATGTGCAGGCCGAGCTCAAGCGCATCGGGCACACGCTGTCGCCGCTCGAGATCGTGGTCATGAACACCCGCGCCGGCAGCCGTTACGGCGAGGAGGACTACATCCACTCCGGCTGCGGGATGGGCAAGGAAGCCACGCTGTGGCTGCTGGAGCAGGGCGTGCGCGTCACGGGGACCGATGGCTGGTCGTGGGACGCGCCCTTCTCGCTGACCAAGAAGCGCGTCGAGGAGACCGGCGATGTCGGCCTCATCTGGGAAGGCCATCGCGCCGGCCGCGAGATCGGCTACTGCCACATGGAAAAGCTCTCGAAGCTGGAGACGCTGCCCGCGACGGGATCCACCATCGCCTGCTTCCCGGTGAAGGTGCATCGGGGATCCGCCGGGTGGACGCGCGCTGTCGCGATCATCGAGGAGTGAGGGCGATGCGCGCGCTAGCCGTTGCCCTGATGCTGGCGGCGACGCCGGCACTCGCCTTTCCCGACCGGCCCATCACCATGGTGCTGCCCTATGCACCCGGCAGCGCGTCCGACGCCTATGGCCGCGCGCTGGGCGAGCATTTCCTGCGCGTGCTGGGACAGCCGGTAGTGGTGGTGAACCGCGACGGCGGGTCGGGCGTGGTGGGCATGCGCTTCACGGCGCAGAGCGCACCCGATGGCCACACCATCGCGCTCACGCCCATGACGGCCGTGGTGGTGCAGCCGCATCTGGTGCGCAACATCGGCACGTCACCGGAGAATTTCGCCCCTGTCTGCGGCACCAACGAGAACGTCCTCGGGTTGTTGGTGCGTAGCGAAAGTCCGATCCGCGACCTTGCCGGCGTGATCGCCGAAGGGCGCCGCCGGCCGCTCACCTTCGGCAGCCCGGGGCCGAATTCGCTGCCCCAGCTCGCCATCTGGCGCGTGCAGCGCGTGGCGGGGGTGGAGTTCACCCATGTGCCCTTCCGCGGCGACCCGCCGCACCTGAATGAGACGGTGGCAGGGCGGCTGGATTTCTCGGCCGCTGTGATCGCGTCGGCCACCGGGCTGATTGAGGGTGGGCGGCTGCGCCTGGTCGCGGTGTTCTCGGCCAGGCGTCATCCGGACTACCCGGACGTGCCGACCGCGCGCGAGCAGGGCGTGGATGCCGAGCAGCTCAGCCAGGTCGGCATCTACGCGCCGCGCGGCACGCCCGAGCCGGTGCTGGACCAGCTGGAAGCCGCCTGCCGCACCGGCACGGAGGATCCCGGATTCCGCCGCGTCGCCGCGGCGAGCAGGGTGCCGGTGAACTTTCTCTCGCGCGCCGATTTTACCGCGATGGTGGCGCGGGAGTTCGAGAGCTATCGCACCATCCTGCGCTCACTCGGCGTGGAGCCGGAGTGACCAGTGCACGTCGGGCCCGCAGCGCGGGCCGAGAGCGCAATTGGGCGAACGCCGCTGATGCGGCGAGGCAAGCGCGCTGAGCGCGCGCCCGGCGCCTGAGGGCACAAGGACAGTCACTCCTTACCCAGGTATGCGGTGGCGTCGATCTCGACCAGGCAATCGGGCGAGCCCAGCCCCGTGACGATGCAGGACACCCGGTGCGGCGGGTCCTCGGCGAAATTGGCGAAGTAGACCTCGTTCATCGCCGCCCAGTTCGCGCGGTCCGTCACGTAGACGGTGCACTTGACGATGTCGCGCATGGTGCCGCCCGCCTGCTCGACCAGCGCGTGGATGTTGTCGAGCGTCTGCTGCGTCTGCGCGCGCACATCGCCGATGGCGAATTGCCCCTGCAGATTCCGCCCTGTCGAGCAGGCGAACAGAAACCCGCCCGCGAGTGTCGCCTGCGCGAAGGGCAGCGAGGGCTTCTGGACCTTGTCGGAGTAGATGGCGCGCTTGGGCATGGTGATCCGTCCTGAGGGTTGCGTGGGCGCATGTTGACACGGCACGGGCAATTCCGGCGCAGTCCAATCCATGATCAAGCGCCGCCCCCTGCTGCTCGCCGCCGCTGCCCTGCCGCTCCCGGCACCCGCCATCGCGCAGGGTACCCGGCCCGCGCGCTGGATCATCCCCTTCCCGCCTGGCGGTGCGGCCGATGCGATCGGTCGGCTCTGGGCGGATGCGGTGACCACGACGACGGGGCAGCCGGTGGTGATCGAGAATCGCGGCGGCGCGAATGGCGTGCTCGGCGTGCAGCAGGTGGTACAGGCGCCGCCCGACGGGCTGACCTTGGGCGTGTTCTCCATCGCCTTCTTCACGGCGCTGCCGATCATGATGACGCGGCCGCCCTATGATCCCGTGCGCGACCTCGCGCCTGTCGTGCAGCTGGTGACCTCCACCGTGATGTGCTGCGTGACGGCGGAGCGTGCGCGGGAGCGGGGCTGGACGGATTTCGCTTCGCTCATCGCCTGGGCGAAGCGCCCGGGCAACCGGCTGACCAAGGGCTCCGCCGGCAATGGCAGCGCCGCGCACCTG
Source organism: Pseudomonadota bacterium (assembly GCA_040386655.1). GTDB lineage: Bacteria > Pseudomonadota > Alphaproteobacteria > Acetobacterales > Acetobacteraceae > Plastoroseomonas. The sequence continues at coordinate 7,797 of JAZKFA010000232.1, forward strand.
CTGATCGCGACCATCGCGCGGCGCACCGGCGCCGAGATCGAGCACGTGCCCTATCGCGGCGGCGCGCCGGCGCTGAACGACCTGATCTCGGGCAATATCGACATGGTGTTCGACTTCATGCCCGCGCTGATGCCGCATGTCGCCTCGGGCCGGCTGGTGGCACTCGCGGTCGGTTCCAATGCGCGATCGCCGCTGATGCCGGAGGTTCCCGGACTGGGCGAGTTCCCGCAGCTCGGCATCGGCGATCTCGACATGCAGTCCTGGAACGCGCTGACCGCGCCGGGGGCCACGCCAGCCCCGGTGCAGGCGGAGATCGCCGCCGCCATCCGCCGCTCCGCCGCCGCGCCCGAGCTGGACCGACGCCTGCGCGCCGCCGGGCTTATCCCCGTCACGACCGAGAGTCCCGCCGAGACTCGCGCCAAGATCGCCGCCGACGCGCCGCGCTGGCGCGAGATGGTGGAGACCTCCGGCGCGCGCATCGAGTGAGCGTCACCAGACACGGCGGCATGGGGAAGCCCGCGAACCTCGCGGTGCTGTGCCTGGGGGTCGTGCTGTGCCTCTCCGTCTGGTTCGCCGGCACGGCCGCCGTGCCGGACCTGCTGGCGGCGGGCCTGATCACGCCCGGCCGCGCGGGGCTGCTGACCATCGCGGTGCAGCTCGGCTTCGTCGCGGGCACGCTGGTCTCGGCGGTGTTCTCGCTGGCCGACCGGCGCAATCCGCGGCGGCTTTTCCTGGCCTGCGCGCTGCTCGCCTCGGCGGCCACACTTGCGCAGACGCAGGTGCCGCCCTCGGGCGGGGCGGCGCTGCTCCTGCGCGCCGTCGCGGGTGCGGCAATGGCGGGTGTCTATCCCGTCGGGATGAAGCTCGCCGCGAGTTGGGCGAAGGACGATCTTGGCCTGCTCATCGGGCTGCTGGTCGGCGCGGTGACGCTGGGCTCGGCGCTGCCGCATGTGATCCCTGGCCTGCTCGGCGGGATCGGCTGGCAGGCCGCCTATCTCGGGGCCGGCGGGCTGGCGGCGCTGGGTGGCGTGGCGATCCTCGCGTTCCGGCCGGGGCCGTTGCTCGGCGCACGACCGCCCTTTCGCCCGGCTCAGGCGCTGGAGGCCTGGCGGAACAAGGGGCTGCGCCTCGCGAACCTCGGCTATCTCGGCCACATGTGGGAGCTCTACGCGATGTGGGCCTGGATCGGGCTGTTCCTTGCGGGCGTGCTCGGAGGAGCACCAGGGACGTCCGGCGGCTGGGTCTTCGCCGTGCTCGGCGCCGGTGCGGTGGGCTGCGTGGTGGCGGGCGTGGTCGCCGACCGCTGGGACCGGGCCGCGACCGCCGCATTGTGCATGCTCGCCTCCGGCGCCTGTGCCCTGCTCGTGGGGCCGGCATCGGCGCTGGGGACGGGCGCCGTGCTTGCCGTCGCTTTGGTCTGGGGGTTCGCCGTGGTAGCGGATTCGGCGCAGTTCTCGGCCTGCATCGTCCGCCTCTCACCGCCCGGCTATGTGGGGACG
>JAZKFA010000233.1:0-6817 GCA_040386655.1 Pseudomonadota bacterium
GAAGGCGTCGCGCAGCGCCAGGACGCGCGGCGAGAGGGTGCCGTCCAGCTCGCCGAAGGTGATGTAGCGCCAGTCATTGAGGTGGCGAATCACCCCCTCGGGCGTCAGCGTCGCCTGGATCTTGGCCAACCCGCCTAGCACCTGCGCCGAGCCGAATTCCCGGCTCAGTGTCTCGATGTGGGCGAGGCCGTTGAGCACCGGCAGGATGGCGGTCCCGGGCGTCACCGCCGGGCGGATGGCCGCGATGGCATCGTCGAGGTCATAGGCCTTGCAGGCCAACAGGATCACGTCCCAGCCAGCCCGCGCCTCCGTCATCGTCGCGACCGGGCGTTGGAAGGCGCCGTAGGGGCTTTCCACGCGCAACCCGTCGGCGGCGAGCGCGGCCGCGCGCCCGGGTCGCACGAGGAAAGTGAGCTCGGCACCGGCCTCGATCAGCCGCGCGCCGAAATAGCCGCCAAGGGCGCCGGCTCCGAGAACCAGGATGCGCATGAAGGTCTCCTTTTGCGCCTGACGCTAGCGGTGATCACGTCGCGCGGGAACGGCCCCCGGGTAACGTCTTGCCCCAGCGTGTGCCTCGCGTGTTGCGGCGCGGTCGCGGGGACGGCAGGATCGTTCGAACAGGGAGAGCCGCCATGGCCAAGATCATCATCAGCTGCGCCGTCACCGGCGCCATCCACACGCCCTCCATGAGCGAGTACCTGCCCATCACGCCGCAGCAGATCGCCGAGCAGGCCATCGCCGCCGCCGAGGCGGGCGCGGCCATCCTGCATCTGCACGCGCGCAACCCCGAGGATGGCAGCCCGACGCCCGACCCGGCCGTGTTCATGCAGTTCCTGCCCACGATCAAGCAATCCACCGATGCGGTCGTGAACATCACCACCGGCGGCGGGCTGGGCATGACCCTGGATGAGCGCCTGGCCGCGCCGCTGCTGGCCAAGCCTGAGATGTGCAGCCTCAACATGGGCAGCATGAACTTCAACATCGCGCCCAGCGCGGCACGGGTGAAAACCTGGAAGCACGCCTGGGAGAAGCCCTACCTCGAGAACACCACCAACTACATCTTCCGCAACACCTTCCAGGATATCGAGCAGGTGGTGGAGCGCCTGGGCAAGACGCACGGCACGCGCTTCGAGTTCGAATGCTACGACGTCGGCCACCTGTACAACCTCGCCCACATGCTCGACCGCGGCGTGGTCGAGGGGCCGCTGTTCGTACAGACCATCTTCGGCATTCTCGGCGGCATCGGCGCCGAGCCGCGCAACCTGATGTTCATGAAGGAGACGGCGGATCGGCTGTTCGGGGACCAGTATGTCTGGTCCGTGCTCGCGGCCGGGCGCCACCAGATGCCGTTCACGACCATGGCGGGGATGCTCGGCGGCAATGTCCGCGTCGGGCTGGAGGACAGCCTGTGGCTCGGCAAGGGCGTCGCGGCCAAATCGAACGCGGAGCAGGTCGCGAAGATCCGCCGCATCCTCGAGGAACTGTCTCTGGAAATCGCCACTCCGGCCGAGGCGCGGCAGATGCTCGCGCTCAAGGGCGGCGACCTGGTGGGGTTCTGACATGATCCCGCGCGTCACCTTCGCGGACGGCACCACGGTCCCGGCCCTCGGCCAGGGAACCTGGCACATGGGCGAGGACGGGAAGGACCGCGCGCGCGAGGCCGATGCGCTGCGCCTGGGCCTGGATCTCGGCATGACACTCATCGACACGGCCGAGATGTACGCCGATGGCGTCGCAGAGGAGGTTGTGGGCGACGCCGTGGACGGGCGGCGCGACGACGCCTTCATCGTCAGCAAGGTCTATCCGCACAATGCGTCGCGCACCAACGTTGTGGAGGCCTGCGAGCGCAGCCTCAAGCGCATGCGGGTGGATCGGATCGACCTGTACTTGCTGCACTGGCGCGGCGCGGTACCGCTGGCCGAGACGGTGGCGGGGTTCGAGGCGTTGGTCACGGCCGGCAAGATCGCGCGCTGGGGAGTCTCCAACTGTGACGTCGAGGACCTTGAGGAACTCAGCGCCGCGCTGCCCCGATGTGCCACGGACCAGGTGCTCTACAGCCTCGAGAATCGCGGCGTGGAGTTCGACCTGCTGCCCTTCTGCGCGGCGCGTCAGATGCCGGTGATGGCCTATTCGCCGGTCGGGCAGGGCGGGCGGCTGCTGCGCGTGCCGGGTCTGGTCGCGGTTGCGGCGCGCCAAGGCGTGAGTGCGGCTCAGGTGGCGCTGGCCTGGGCCATCCGCTCGGGCCGCGTCATCGCCATCCCCAAGGCGAGCGATCCCGCGCATGTGCGGCAGAATGCCGCCGCTGGTGAGCTGGTGTTGGATACCGAGGACTTGGCTGCTCTCGACGAAGCCTTCGCGCCCCCAACACGCAAGCGCGGCCTGGCCATGCTGTGACGCCGCTTCCCGTTCGCACCCGTAGCCAAAAACAAAAGACTGGGGTTCGGGGAAATTCCTTTCTCCGGCACTTGCTTCACGTCCCATACCCCAGCAGCCACCGCGGCAGGGTCAGCGACACTGCCGGCCAATAGGTGGTCAGCATCAGCGCGACCAGGATCGCCCCGTAGAACGGCCAGATCGTGCGCATCACCCGCTCGATCGGGATCTTGCCGATCGCGCAGCCCACGAACAGCACCGCGCCTACCGGCGGCGTGCACAGCCCCAGGCCGAGGTTCATCATCATCACCATGCCGAACTGCACGGGGTCCATCCCGATGGCCATGACCACCGGCAGGAAGATGGGCGTGGTGATGAGGATCAGGGCCGCCATGTCCATCACGCAGCCCAGGAACAGCAGGGCCAGGTTGATCATCAGCAGGATGATCACCGGGTTCTCGCTGACCGAGAGCATCCCCGCCGTCAGCAGATCCGCAAAGCGATAAAGCGCAAGCAGGTAGGCGAAGGCGGTGGCGGTTCCGACGAGCAGGAACACCACCGCCGTGGTCCGTACGGATGCCGCGACAGCAATGCGGAAATCCTGCCAGCTCAGCGCGCGATAGACGATGAGCGTGACCAGCACCGCCCAGATGGCGCCGAAGGCCGCGCTCTCCGTCACGGTGAAGATGCCCGACAGCACGCCGCCCAGGATGATGACAGCGGTGAACAGGCCGGGGATGGAATCGATGGCCGTCCAGAACAGGCGCCGGAAGCCCGCGAAGGGTTCGGCCGGGTAGCCGCGACGCACCGCCATGACGTAGGCCGCTATGGCGAGGAACAAGCACATCATGATGCCGGGGATGATGCCGGCGATGAACAGCGCGGAGACCGAGATGCCACCGCCCGCCGCCAGCGAATACAGGATCATGTTGTGCGAGGGCGGGATGAGGATGCCGGCAATGGAGGAGGTGACGGTCAGGCTCACGGCGTAGTCCACACCATAGCCCTTTGCCCGCATAGCCGGGATCAGGATGGTCCCCGTCGCCGATGTATCCGCGACCGCGCTGCCGGAAATGCCGCCGAACAGCATCGACGTGGCGACATCGACCATCCCCAGCCCGCCGCGCATCCACCCCACGCAGGCGGAGGCGAGGGCCACCAGCCGCCGCGCGATGCCGCCATGGAGCATGATCTCGCCGGCGAAAATGAAGAACGGGATCGCGAGCAGCGAGAAGATGCTCATCCCCGACGTCATCTGCTGGAAGGCGACGGCGGGGTTCACCCCCTCCCAGATGAAGCCCACGAGGGCCGCGATGCCGAGCACGAAGGCCACCGGCACGCCGGCGACGACGCCGAGGATGAAGACACCGAAGATGATGAACAGGCCAGGATCCACGCCGTGCTATTCCAGGAAGGCCGCGGTGACGCCGCGCTGCACGGGCCCCTCGCGATTGATGAGGCCGAGGATCACCTGCTCGGCGGCGAAGACCATGATGAGCGCGCCGCTCACCACCATCGGCCAGTAGGTCCAGGCCTGGGAGATGCCGAGCAGCGGTACCTTGAAGGGTGCGACCATCGCCGCGAGCTCCTGCCCGTAGACGACCATGGCCAGGCCGAACAGACCCACCGTCGCGTCGCAGAACAGCGCGATCCAGCGCTGCACCTGCAGCGGCAGGCTCTCGCGCATGCCCAGCACGGAGAGGTGGAACCGCTCCCGCACGCCGACGGCGGCGACCGGCAGCGCGATGGCCACGATGACCAGGCTCGCGCCGCGTTCCACCCAGGTGGGTGTGTCGTTCATCACGTAGCGGCCGAACACGACCCAGCCCATCATCGCGATGAGCGCGACGAGGAAGAACCCCGCCACCGCGACCACCGCCGCGGAGACGACGTCGAGTATGCGGGAGACCTGCCTCACCGGGTTTCGCGGATTCGGCGCACCAGTTCCGCCAGGCGCGGGTCGGCGGCGTAGCGGGCGTAGACCGGCTCCATCACGGCGGCGAAGGGCGCACGGTCGGTGATCTCGATTACCGTCGCACCGCCGGCGATGACGCGGTCACGCGAGACACGCTCGCGCGCGGCCCATAATTCGCGCTGGTGCGTGGCACTCTCGCGCGCGGCGGTGCGCAGGATGGTGCGGTCCGCCTCCGACAGGCGCTGCCAGCGCTGGCGCGAGACGGCGAGGACTTCGGGCACGTTGGAATGCTCTGTCGTGGTGTAGAAGCGCGCGACCTCGAAATGGCGCGTGCTCTCATAGGACGGCCAGTTGTTCTCGGCCCCGTCGAGCACGCCTGACTGGAGCGAGGTGAAGACCTCGCCGAAGGGCAGCGGCGTCGGGTTTGCACCCAGCGCGCGCATCATGTCGATCCACAGGTCGGAAGTCTGGACGCGGATCTTCATTCCGCGCAGGTCTGCCAGCGTGCGCACGGGCCGCACGGTGTAGAGGCTGCGCGCCCCGGCATCGTACCAGGCGAGAGGCACGATCCCGATCGCCTCGATGTCGCGCGCGATTGTCTCCCCGATCGGACCGTCCATCACTTGGTGCAGGTGCGCCACGTCGCGGAACAGGAATGGCAGGGTCACCACCTGCGTTGATGGCGCGAGGTTGTTGAAGGGCGAGAGGTTGAACTCGGCGAAGTCGATGGACCCCAGCCGCATCTGCTGGATGGCCTCGTCCTGCTGGCCCAGCTGGGCGGAGTGGTAGGTGCGCAGGCGGATGCGGTTATTGGTGCGCTGCGCCACCAGCTCCGCGAAGCGCTCCATGCCGATCGAGACGGGATAGTCGGGCGGATGGATGTTCCAGCCGCGCCATTCCTGCGCGGTCGCGGGGGTGATGGCCCAGCCGAGCAGCAGCGCCGCCATGGCGCACAGACGCGATGCGATGCGCATCAAATCCCTCCCCTGGTTTATCCTTGCAAGCAGCCTGCATGGCAGCGCCGCGCGCTGTCAAACACCCATCCGCGTTGACCGCCGCAGGACTTCGCGGGCAGCCTCGGCGCCGTCGCCGAAAGGATTATCCGCATGCCGATGACAGCTGCCGCCCGTGCCCTCGCCGAGGGGCACACCACCTCCGAGGCGCTCGTCGACCAGGCGCTGGCCCGCATCGCCGACCCCGCCGGCGAGGGCGCGCTCGCCTTCATCAAGGTCCATGCCGACAGCGCGCGGGCGAGTGCGCGCGCCATCGACGCGCTGCGCGCCGCCGGCCGCGCGCCCTCGGCGCTGGCCGGCATCCCCATCAGCATCAAGGACCTGTTCGACGAAGCGGGCGAGGTGACCGCGGCCGGTTCCGCCGTGCTGCGTGACGCACCGCGCGCGCGTACCACCGCACCGTGCGTGCAGCGCCTCATCCGCGCAGGCCTGGTGGTGCTCGGCCGGACGAGCATGACGGAATTCGCCTTCACCGGCCTCGGCGTGAACCCGCATTACGGCACCCCTGCGAGCCCGTGGGACCGCGCCTCTCGGCGGTTGCCGGGCGGATCCTCCTCCGGCGCCGGCGTCGCGGTCGCGGATGGTATGGGCTTCGCCGCACTCGGCAGCGACACCGGCGGGTCCTGCCGAATCCCCGCCGCGCTGAACGGCGTGGTCGGCTGGAAACCCACCGCGAAGCGCGTGCCGCTCACCGGCGTGCTGCCGCTCTCAGCCAGCCTCGATTCCATCGGGCCCCTCGCACAGAGCGTCGCCGATTGCGCCCTCATCGACGCGCTCATGGCCGGCGGCGAAGACCCCGCACCGCCGCACGCGCGGCCCCTGCTGGGCATGCGGCTTGGCCTGCCGCGCGGCACCTACCTGACCGATGGCCTGGACGCGACCGTCGGCGCCGTCTTCTCCCGCGCACTCACCCGCCTGTCAGCCGCCGGTGCCCGCATCGAGGAATTCGACTGGCCGGCGCTGGCCGACATCCCCGCCGCCAACGCCACCGGCGGCTTCGCCGTCAGCGAGGCCTGGGCCTGGCACCGCGCCCTCATCGCCGAAAAAGGCCCCGGCTACGACCCACGCATCCTCGCCCGCATCATGCGCGGCGAAGCCATGCGCGCCGACGACTACATTGCCCTCCGCGCCGACCGCGCCCGGATCATCGCCGCCGCGGCACCCCGCTTTGCCGCCTACGACGCCCTCATCTGCCCGACCGTGCCCGTCATCCCCCCGCGCATCGCCGACGTCGCGGACGAAGCCGCCTACAACCGCACCAACATGCTCCTCCTCCGCAACCCCTCCGTCGCCAACTTCCTCGACGGCTGCGCCATCAGCCTGCCCTGCCACGCCCAAGGCGAAGCCCCCGTCGGACTGATGCTCATGGCCGCACACGGCGCGGACACCGCCCTGTTCGAGATCGCCGCCGGCGTCGAGGCCGCGTTGGGCGCGGACGCGTAAAGCAAGGCCAGGGGCTCTGCCCCTGGACCCCGCGAGGATCGTGTCGATCCTCGACCTCCATCTGTTGGTTCTT
>JAZKFA010000234.1:0-1663 GCA_040386655.1 Pseudomonadota bacterium
GCTGCTCGCGGGCATCGAGGGCGCCCCGCCGGCCGAGCTCGCGCGGCTGTCGCGGGCAGTGGGCGATGCGCTCCGCGCCTCGCCGCGTTTCGCCTTCGTCGGCAACGGCACCCAGGATGTGAGCGAGGCAGAGCGCGAGCAGCTTTTCGCCTATCGCTACCTGCTCTCGCCCCTGACCGAGCCGGTACTGTTCACCACCGCCGCGCTGCGCCCGAAGCTGGAGGCGCTGCTGGACGGGCTGGGTTCCTCCGCGGCGCCGCTGCTGCGGCAATTCGGCTTCGCCGATCCGACGGGCGCCTTCATCGCGCTCGCGCGCGGGCTGGTCGGCACCTCGGGCGTGGCGCTGCGCGAGGGCGTGTGGTTCGCGGGCGGTGATGCGGCCCCGCGCGCCCTGCTGCTCGCGCGCAGCCGCGCCAACGGACTTGACCCGGAGGGGCAGCAGGCGGCGGCCGACACCATCCGCGCCGCCTTCGCCTCCGCGAACCCGGGACAGGCCCGGCTGCTGCTCAGCGGACCCGGCGTCTTCGCGGCCGAGGCGGCGCGCGCCATCCGCGGCGATGTCGAGATGATCTCCATCGCCTCCGCCCTGTTTGTCGCAGCACTGCTGCTGTGGCGCACGCGGTCGCCGACCATGCTCGCGCTTGTGGGCGTGCCACTCGCCGCCGGGACGCTGGCGGGATACCTCGCGGTGCTGTCGGTGTTCGGCGCGGTGCACGGCGCGGCCTTCGGCTTCGGGATGACCATGCTCGGCGTCGCGGTCGACTACCCCATCCTGCTGCTGACCCAGCGAGGGCGCGACGAGGCGTTCGGCACGACGGCGCGGCGCATCTGGCCGACGCTGCGCCTGTCCGCACTCGCGGCCATCATCGGCATGGTGGCCATGCTCGGCGCCGGCTTCACGGGGTTGCAGCAGCTGGGCGTCTTCGCCGCGATGGGCCTTCTCACCAGCGTCCTCGTCACGCGCTACGTCCTGCCGCGTCTGGCGGAGCCCTTCGCCATCACGGCACGGCCGCTGCCCGCAATCTTCGCGGCGTGGCTACATGAATTGCCCCGCGCGCGCGGCGTGGCGCTGGCGCTACTGGTCCTCGCCGCGCTGGGGCTGATGGTCGCGGGCGGGCCGGCGATCGAGCGCGACATTTCCGCGCTCAGCCCGGTGCCCGAGGCGCCGCGCCGGCTGGATACGGAACTCCGCGCCGCACTCGGCGCGCCGGATGTCGGCACCTTCATCGTCCTGCGCGGTGCCGATGCGGAGGCGGCCTTGCAGGCGAGCGAGCGCGCGGCACGCGCACTCGCGCCGCTTCTCGCCGATGGCCGGCTCGGCAGCCTCGACCATCCCGCCCGCTACGTCCCGAGTGCCGCGACCCAAGCCGCGCGCCAGGCGATGCTGCCCGAGGACGCAGCGCTGCGTCAGGCGCTGGAGGCGGCACGCACCGGCCTGCCCTTCCGCGCCGCGGCATTCGATCCCTTCCTCGACGGTGTCGCGCGAAGCCGCGTGCTGCTGCCGCTCACACCCGCGAACCTCGCGCCGGGCAGCGCGCTCGCCGCGCGCATCGCGCCGCTGCTGGGGACCGATGCGGATGGCTGGCACGCGCTGCTGCTGCCCGCTGGCCTCAGCGACCCCGGCGCTCTGCGTGCGGCGCTGTCGGGCGAGGCTGGCGCGCTG
>JAZKFA010000235.1:0-13392 GCA_040386655.1 Pseudomonadota bacterium
CCAACCCCTTCACCCGCGACACCTGCGCCTCGCCCTCCTCGGCCTGCAGCGAACACGTCGCGTAGACCAGCCGGCCGCCGGGCCGCAGCAGCGCGGTCGCGGCCTCGATCAGCTTCGCCTGCAGGGCGGCCGCACTCTGCACATCCTTGGGCCGTTTGATGTGCGCCACGTCCGGGTGCCGCCGGATCGTCCCCGTCGCCGAGCAGGGCGCATCGAGCAGCACCGCGTCGAACAACCCATCCGGGCGCCAAGTCGTGGCATCCGCCTCCACGATCGTCACCGCCAGCTTCAACCGCGCGAGGTTCTCGCGCAGGCGCACCGCACGGCGCGGGTCGCGCTCCACGGCCACCACCTCGGCACCGGCGGCAGCGAGCTGCGCGGTCTTCCCGCCCGGTGCGGCGCAGAGATCCGCGATGCGCTCGCCCGGCTTGGGATCGAGCAGCAGCGCCGGCAGCGCGGCTGCGGCGTCCTGCGCCCAGAGCAGGCCCTGGTCGAAGCCGGGCAGTTCGGTGATTCGGGTGCCGGCGGCCATCCGCCAGGTGCCGCTCGGCAGCACGATGGCACCCTCGGGCGGCGCCGCGCCGGCGCGGTAGGACAGGTCGAGCGGCGCGGGCGCTTCATGCGCCTCGGCGATCGCGCGCGCGCCGGCCGCGCCATAGGCCGCGTGCCAGGCGGACCAGAGCCAGGGCGGCGTGTCCAGCCGCGCACCATCGAGCAATTCTAGTGCGGCGGGACCCTCTGCCGCGACCTTGCGCAGCACGGCATTCACCAGCCCCGCGAAGGGGCGCGGCACCGCGCCCACCGTGCTTGCGACGGCCGCGTGAGGCGGGGTGCCGAGCAACAGCAGCTCCGCCGCGCCCATGCGCAGCGCGGCGCGCACCACGCCCGGCGGGTTACGGCTGAGGAAGGGTTCCAGCACGGCGTCGAGCGACCCCATCCGGCGCAGCACGGCGGCGGCGATCCGGTGCGCGGCGGCGCGGTCACGCGCCTCAAGCGAGGGGGGGAGGCTTTCCAGCGCCTCCTCCAGCGGCCGGTGCCGCTCGAGCACGGATTCCAGAAGGGCGAGTGCTGCGCGGCGCGTCGGCAAGCCGGACGCATTGGGGGGACGGGGCATGGGCCGCTTGTAGCCGAAGACGGCGCCAAGGCATGCCCCTGGCGCCGAAGAATCTGCGCTCAGGGCAGCTTGGTGGTCCCCGCGGCGCGGATCAGGCCGCGCGGGCGGGCGGCCTTCTCGGCCAGTCCGCTCACGCCCTCACGGCGGACCAGTTCGGTCCAGACCTCCTCAGGCCGGATGCCGGCATCCACCCAGACGACGATGAGGTGATAGAGCAGGTCAGCCGATTCAAGCACTGTGGCCTCACGGTTGCCCAGCGCGGCCTCGATCACGCATTCGACCGCTTCCTCGCCCAGCTTCTGCGCTACCTTCGCGGTGCCGCGCGCCATCAGGCGTGCCGAGTGGGATCGGGCGGCATCGGCGGCGCCGCGGCGCTGCTCCACCACCTGCCACAGCCGGTCGAGGATCAGCGCGTCGCCGCCATCGCCCGACTTGACCAGTGGCGTGAGCACCCGACCATCCACCTTGCGCACCGGCTTGGGCAGCTTGCGCTTCTTGTTGTCGTTCACGTCGGCGGGCAACGGCAGGCGCACCTTGGCGGTCTTGGCAGGCGCCTTGTTCTTGGTTGGCTTCGGAACAGCCTTGTTCTTCGTCGCCTTCGGCAGCGTCTTCTTGGTCGCCTTCGCCATCAGGCACTCCTTGCACGAGTGGGCAGTGGCCGCACCGGCAGGCCGGCTGCGGCGAGCGCCGCCTTGGCATCTGCGATGCGGAACTGACCGAAATGGAAGACGCTCGCAGCCAGCAGGCCGGTCGCGCCGGCCTCGGCACCCGCCACGAAGTGCCCCACCTCGCCGACGCCACCCGAGGCGACGAGGGGCAGGCGCACAGCGGCGCGGATGGCGCGCAGCAGGTCAAGGTCGAAACCCTGGCGCGTGCCGTCGCGGTCCATGCTGGTGACCAGCAATTCGCCGGCGCCGAGTTCGGCCATGCGCGTCGCCCAGGCGACGGCGTCGATCCCGGTCTCGCGCCGGCCACCATGGGTGAAGATCTCCCACCGGCCCGGGGCGACCTGCTTCGCGTCGATCGCGACGACGATCGCCTGGCTGCCGAAGGCCTCGGCGGCGCGGCGCACCAGGTCCGGCTCCGCGATGGCGGCGGAATTGATGCTGGCCTTGTCGGCGCCGGCAATGAGCAGGCGGCGCACATCCTCGACGCTGCGCACGCCGCCGCCCACGGTGAGTGGGATGAAGACCTGCCGCGCCGTGCGCGCGACGACGTCGAGGATGGTGTCGCGATTCTCGGCAGTCGCGGCGATATCGAGGAAGGTGATCTCGTCCGCGCCCTCACGGTCATATAGCCGCGCCTGTTCGACCGGGTCGCCGGCGTCGCGGAGTGACAGGAAGTTCACGCCCTTGACGACGCGGCCATCCTTCACGTCCAGGCAGGGGATTACGCGCAGCGCGAGCATCGCAGACAACTTTACGACTGGTTCAGGGGCGCGGCGTGCCGCAGCGTCGCGCAACGCGATGCGTGGAATGCGCCCGGCGGTCAAGAAGATATTGTGCAAACGCCGCGCGGGCGCGGGCCTAGCGTTGCGATGAGGGCCGCCGCCTCAGCCCGCCGCCGCCAGCGCAGCGGCCGGGTCGATCCGCCCGTCATACAGGGCGCGGCCAATGATGGTGCCTGCGATGCCGCCCGCCGCGCGCAGCGCCAACACGTCCTCGATCCCCGCCACCCCGCCCGAAGCGATCACGGGAATGGGCACCGAGCGTGCGAGGGCGGCGGTGGCCGAGACATTGGCGCCGCCCAGCATCCCGTCACGATCGATGTCGGTGTAGATCACCGCTGCCGCACCCGCATCGACGAAGCGCAACGCGAGATCCTCGGCGGTGATGTCGGAGGTCTCCGCCCAGCCCTCGGTCGCGACCATGCCGCCGCGGGCATCGATGCCGAGTGCCACGCGCCCGGGGAAAGCCGCGCAGGCGGCACGCGCGAAGGCGGGGTCCTTGACCGCGGCGGAGCCCAGGATGATCCGCGCGACACCCGCCTCGATCCAGGCTTCCGCCGTGGCCATGTCACGGATGCCGCCTCCGAGCTGCACCGGGGCGCTCGTCGCCGCCAAAATCGCGCGCACGGCAGCGGCGTTGGCGGGCTTCCCGGCAAAAGCGCCGTCGAGGTCCACCACATGCAGCCAGGGAAATCCCTGGGCCATGAAGGCGGCAGCCTGCGCACCCGGGTCCTCGGAGAAGATGGTGGCGGCGTTCATGTCGCCGCGCCGCAGCCGCACGACGCGGCCGCCCTTCAGGTCGATGGCGGGGTAGAGGGTGAATGGCATCGAGGGAAACTCGCTCACTCCTGGCCGATCAACTGGTCGGTCTTGCGGCCCCGGCCAGGCTCCAGCAGCTTCGTATAGTAGTGGCCGGCGACGGTGCGGCCCTCGGCGCGGGCATAGAAGGGGTGGGTGCCCCAGCGCTGGTAGCCGAGCGATTCGAACAGCGCGATGGCGGTCGTCTGCGTCTCCCGCACGTCGAGGTTCAGCACCCGGTGGCCCAGGGCCGCAGCGCGCTCCTCGACGCGGGCGACCATGAGGCGCGCGAGGCCGAAACCGCGCGCGTAAGGCGCAATGTAGGCGTGGGTCAGCGTGGCGGCGAAGGCCTGGGCCTCGTTGTTGCGCGGCGGCCGCACCAGCTGGGCGGAGCCCACGATATGCCCATCCATGCGCGCGACGAACAACTCCCGCTCGGGCACCAGCAGGGTGCCGCCGAAATGCCTCTCCAGCGTGGCGCGGCCCTGCGGTTCCAGCCAGCCGAAGCCGCCGCCCTCGATGATGGCGGCGTCGGTCGCTTCGCACAGCTCGGCCAGTTCGGCGGAGCTCAGGCGCTCCGCGCGGGCAACGTCCAAATCATGCGCCATCAAGGTTCCCAGCGGAGGAAGTTGCCGAGCATGGACAGGCCGACATCGCCGCTTTTCTCGACGTGGAACTGCGCCGCGACGATGTTCGCCCGCGCCACCATGGCGACGACCGGCCCGCCGTAATCCGTGGTCGCGATGACGAAATCCTCGTCGTGGTCGCGCGCGGCGAAGGAGTGGACGAAGTAGACGTGGCTGGCTTTCTCGATGCCGTCGAGCACGGGATGGTAGTTCTCTTCGAAATCGAGCGCGTTCCAGCCCATCTGCGGCAGGGGCAGCGGCTTGCCGTCCGCGTCCTTGGGATCCATCGGCGCGATCTGGCCGCCGAACCAGCCCAGGCCGAAGGACACGCCGTGTTCCAGCCCGCGCTCGAACAGGATCTGCATGCCCACGCAGATGCCGAAGAAGGGCACGCCCTGGGCGCGCACCCGCTCCTCCAGCGCATCCTGCATGCCGTCCAGCGCGTCGAGGCCCTTCTTCACCGCCGCGAAGGCGCCCTGCCCCGGCAGGATGATGCGGTCGGCCGCGCGGATGTCGGCAACCGAGGTCGTGACGGCGACCTTGACCGCGATCTCGGCCGTTTCAGCCGCCTGCTCCACCGCCTGCTTGACGGAGGCAAGGTTGCCTGAACCGGTGTCGAGAATGGCGAGCCTGATCATGCCGAACCCCCCTGCACATCCCGCAGCGCCGCGCTGCGGGCCGCGTCGCTGTTGCCGAGCGCGCGCCACAGCGCGGTATCCTCGTCATGGGCCAGCACTACCGCGCGTTCCGGCCGACCCTGCCGGGCAAGGCGCATCCGGCGGAGGTCGCGCCCCTCGAAGCCCGCGAGCAGGTGCAGGCCAACCAGGCACAGGAAAGCCGGGCCGCCCGGCACCAGGATGATCGCGGCCGCGGCGAGACCCACATAGGCGAGTGCCGCCAGCCACAGCCCGTGGCCCAACAGCCAGATCGGCGCGAAGGCGAAGGCGCCCCAGGAAAACCCCTCCCGCAGCAGCAGCGGCGGGGTGCGGTCGATGCCGGTGTGCAGGGTCCAGGCGCGCAGGCTCATGCCTCCAGCACCCCTTTGGTCGAGGGGATGGCGTCGCCGGCGCGGGGGTCGGGCTCGACCGCCATGCGCAGGGCGCGGGCCAGCGCCTTGAAGCAGGCCTCGGCCACGTGGTGGGCGTTGGTCCCGGCCTTCTGTGTCACGTGCAGGGTCAGGCCGGCATTGTAGGCGAAGGCGCGGAAGAATTCCTCGAACAGCTCGGTGTCGAAGCTGCCGACCTTGTCGCGCGCGAAGGTCACGCTCCAGGCGAGGAACGGACGGCCGGAGATGTCGAGCGCGGCTTCGACCAGCGCCTCGTCCATTGGGATCACGGCGGCGCCGTAGCGGCGGATTCCGTGCTTGTCGCCCAGGGCCTGGCGCAGCGCCTGGCCAAGCACGATGCCCACATCCTCGGTCGTGTGGTGAGCATCGATGTGCAGGTCGCCATCGGCGGTCACGTCCATGTCGATCATGGAATGCCGGGCCAGCGCGATCAGCATGTGGTCGAGGAAGCCGATGCCGGTCGCGATGGTCGCAGCCCCGCTGCCATCAAGCGCGATTCGCGCCCGGATGTGGGTCTCAGAGGTGCTGCGGGCGATCTCGGCCCGGCGCGGCGAGGGTGAGGCGTCCATGGGCGCTTCTCTACGCGCGAGGGGGTGCCGGAGCAACCACAGGCTTGCCCGCCCCGCATGGCTGCCTTCCCGCCGTTGCCGGGGCGGGGGCGCATCTCCATCTTGGCTTCCATGAACACGAACGATCTTCTCGGCTGGCACGGCACGACCATCCTGTGCGTCCGCAAGGGCAACCAGGTGGCGATGGCCGGCGACGGCCAGGTTTCCCTTGGCCAGACCGTGGTCAAGGGCAACGCCCGCAAGATCCGTCGCATCGCCCAGGGCCGCGTCCTCGCGGGCTTCGCCGGTGCGACGGCCGACGCCTTCACCCTGCTCGAGCGGCTCGAAGCCAAGCTCGAGCGCTTCCCCGACCAGCTGGAGCGCGCGGCGGTCGAGCTCGCCAAGGATTGGCGGACGGACCGCTACCTGCGCCGGCTTGAGGCCCTGCTCGCGGTCGCCGACCGGTCGCGGTCCCTGCTGATCACCGGCCAGGGCGACGTGCTGGAGCCTGAGGACGCCGTCATCGGCATCGGCTCGGGCGGCAATTTCGCCCTTTCGGCGGCGCGCGCGCTGCTGCCCGTCGAGGGGATCGACGCCTCGGAGATCTGCCGCCGCTCCATGGCGATTGCGGCGGATATCTGCGTCTACACCAATGGCAACATGATCCTGGAAACGCTCGAAAGCGTGGCCGGGAAGGAACCGACCCTGTGAGTGAAACCTCCAACCTCTCCCCGCGCGAGATCGTCTCCGAACTCGACCGCCACATCGTGGGCCAGCAGGACGCGAAGCGCGCGGTGGCCATTGCCCTGCGCAACCGGTGGCGGCGTCAACAACTACCTCCCGGCCTGCGTGAGGAAGTCACGCCCAAGAACATCCTGATGATCGGGCCGACCGGCTGCGGCAAGACCGAGATCGCACGCCGCCTGGCGCGCCTGGCCAATGCCCCCTTCCTCAAGGTGGAGGCCACGAAGTTCACCGAGGTCGGCTATGTCGGCCGCGACGTGGATTCCATCGTGCGCGACCTGGTGGAGGTCTCCATCACCCTGCTACGCGAACAGGCCCGCGCCGGTGTCCAGGCGAAGGCCGAGCTTGCCGCGGAGGAACGCCTGCTCTCCGCCCTGGTGGGCGAGGGTGCGGCCGGCGAAACCCGCCAGAAGTTCCGCAAGATGCTGCGCGAGGGCCAGATCGAGACCCGCGAGATCGAGGTGGCGCTCGCCGATACCGGCGGCGGGATGCCGATCGGGATGATCGACCTGCCCGGCGCCCAGGCCATGCAGATGCAGAACATGCAGGACATGCTGGGCAAGATGTTCGGCGGCCGCAGCAAGACGCGCAAGATGAGCGTGGCCGATGCGCGCGAGGCGCTGACGCGCGAGGAAGCCGACAAGCTGCTCGACAATGACGCGCTGACCCGCGACGCGGTGGCGCATGCGGAGGCCAACGGCATCGTCTTCATCGACGAGATCGACAAGGTTTGCGCCCGCACCACCGAGGGCGGCTTCCGGGGCGGCGACGTCTCCCGCGAAGGGGTGCAGCGTGACCTGCTGCCGCTGATCGAGGGCACGACGGTCACGACCAAGCATGGACCGGTGAAGACGGATCACGTGCTGTTCATCGCCTCCGGCGCCTTCCATCTGGCCAAACCTTCGGACCTGCTGCCGGAGCTGCAAGGCCGGCTGCCCATCCGCGTCGAGCTGGCCGCGCTGACGCGCGAGGACTTCAAGCGCATCCTGACCGAGCCGGAGCACAGCCTGATCAAGCAGTACGTCTCCCTGCTGGGCACCGAGGGATTGCGGCTGGACATGGGCGCCGATGCGGTGGACGCGATTGCGGAACTCGCCGCCGACATCAACGCCAGCGTCGAGAATATCGGGGCGCGGCGGCTGGCCACCGTGCTGGAGCGGCTGCTGGAGGATATCTCCTTCACCGCGTCGGACCGGCGTGGCGAGGCGGTGGCAGTCGATGCTGCCATGGTGCACGCCAAGGTCGGGCCGCTGGCGGCCAGCGCGGATCTCAGCCGCTACATCCTGTAGCGGCTGGTCCGCCCGCCCGGTATCGGCGTGTGGGTGCGTGACACTATTCAGCAAGGGCTGAACTTCGGTCGCCGCGTCGCCATGTGAGGGACGCATGACCGAAATCGCCCTCGCCACCACCCCCCTCATTTCAGCCGCGGCCCATGCCGAGTTGCACGCCGCGTTCGAGACGCTGGAGCGCACCTCGCTCGCGGCCCGCCTCGCCGGGCTCGCGGGCACGCCGCTGGAGGCGTTGCGGAGCGCGCTGCCGCGCTTCGTGCAGGACCGTCTCGACGGGGCCGTACGCGCTGCGCTCGAACGCGCCATGACGACCGCGCTGAACAGCCGGCCGGACGCAGCACCCTTCGCCATGAGCCAGAGCTGGTTCCACCGCGGCCTGGCCGCTGCATCCGGCATCGCCGGCGGCGCCTTCGGCCTGCCGGGAACGCTCGTCGAGCTGCCCGTCTCCACCACCCTGCTGCTCCGCCAGATCGCGGCCGAGGCTTCGGCGCAAGGGGAGGATCTCGCCGCCCCCGGCACCCCCGCGGAATGCCTGAAGGTCTTCGCACTCGGCGGGCGCGGGAGGCAGGACGATGCGACGGAGAGCGGCTATTTCGCGGTGCGCGTGGCGCTGGCGGAAACGCTGAAGGGCACGGTGGGGATGAACCTGCTGCCGGGCTTCATCGGCGCCATCGCCGCGCGATTCGGCGGGCCGGTCGCGCTCAAGCTCGGCGCCCAGGCCGCGCCCATCCTTGGGGCGGCCGCCGGGGCCGCCGTGAACCTCGCCTTCCTGCAGCACTTCAAGGCCATTGCACACGCCCACTTCACGTTGCGCCGGCTGGAGCGCAACCATGGTGAAGCCGCGATCCGCGCGGCCTACGAAGCCATTGCGGCTGGGCGCGACGCGCGCTTCGCCGGCTGAGGGAGACAAACACATGGCCCGCATTCCCTACCGCGACGCCGAGGACCTGCCCGAGGACCAGCGCGACCTGCTCAAGCGCCCCATTACCCTGCACCGCGCGCTGACCAACAGCACCGGCGGCGCCCGCGCCTTCCAGGGCCTGGGCCAGTACATCCGCCACGCGAGCAAGATCGACCCGCGCCTCCGCGAAATGGCCATCCTGCAGGTTGGCTGGCTCGCCCGCAGCGCCTATGAATGGTCCCACCACGTCAAGATCGGGATGGAGTTCGGCGTCGCCGAGAGCGACATCCGCGCCATCATGTCCGGCGATGAATCTGGGCTCGAGGGCGAGGCCCGGCTGGTGCTGCGCGCCGCGCGCGAGATGGTGGCCGGCCCGGGCACCACCCAGGCGACGCATGACCAGCTCGCCGCCAACTTCTCAACTGAGGCCTTGGTCGACCTGGTGCTGACCATCGGCTTCTACTGCGCCGTCGTGCGCGTGCTCGCCTCGCTCGAGATCGACGTGGAGCCGGAGTACATGACGTACCTCGAAAAATTCCCCTTCCCGCGCGCATGAAGCGCGTCGCCTCGCTCGCGCTGCTCTGGCCCTACCTGCGCGCCCATGCGGGGCGCGTCGCACTTGCGGGCGTGGCACTCGTGGTCGCCGCCTCCCTGGTGCTCGGCATCGGTCAGGGCATCCGGCACCTGATCGACCAGGGGTTCTCCACCTCCAACGCGATGGAGCTGGACCGCGCCGCACTCCTCATGTTCGGCATCGTGGCCGCGTTGGCACTTGCCACCGGCGCCCGATACTATCTGGTCTCCTGGCTTGGTGAGCGCATCGCGGCCGATATCCGCCGCGATGCCTATGACCGGCTGCTGACCCTCTCGCCCGCCTATTTCGAGGTAGCGCGCGCCGGTGACATCCTCTCCCGTCTGACCGCCGACATCGCGCTGCTGCAATCGCTGATTGGCTCTGCCATCTCGATGGGCATCCGCAACACGCTGATGATCGCCGGCTCCTTCGGCATGCTGGTGGCGACCAGTCCCAAACTGGCGCTGATCGTCGCCGGCGTGCTGCCGATCGTTGTCGCACCGCTGATCCTGTTCGGGCGGCGCGAGAAAAAGCTCTCCCGCGCCACGCAAGACCGCGTCGCGGATCTCGGGCATCAGGTGGAGGAGACTATCGCGGGCATCCGCACCGTGCAGGCCTTCACCCAGGAAGCCTCCGCGCATGCCAGCTTCCAGACGGCGGCCGAGGCCTCCGTCAACACCGCACTGCGCCGCATCCGCGTCCGCGCGGGGCTGATCCTCGCGGTCATCCTGCTGGGCTTCGGCGCGGTGACCTTCGCGCTTTGGGTTGGTGGCCATGACGTGGTCGCCGGGCGCATGACCGGCGGCGAGCTCTCCGCCTTCGTGCTCTACGCCATTCTGCTCGCGACCTCGGCTGCGGCCCTCAGCGAGGTCTGGGGCGAGGTGCAACGCGCCGCCGGCGCGGCCGAGCGCATCGACGAGGTGCTGGACGCCGTCCCTGCCATTGCCCCGCCCGCGGCACCGGCCATCCTGCCGCGCCCCATGCGCGGACGCATCGCCTTCGAGGATGTGCACTTCGCCTATCCCACGCGGCCCGCGCAGAAGGCGCTCGACGGCTTTTCGCTGACGGTCGAACCCGGCGAAACCGTGGCCCTCGTCGGCCCCTCCGGTGCGGGCAAGACCACCATCCTGCAATTGCTGCTGCGCTTCTACGACCCCCAATCCGGGACCGTGCGGCTCGACGGCGTGGACATCGCCACGCTGGATCCGCGCACGCTGCGCGGACCACTCGGCCTGGTGCCGCAGGACCCCGTGATCTTCAGTGCGAATGCCTGGGACAATATCCGCTTCGGACGCCCCGACGCGACCGACGCCGAGGTCCGCGCCGCCGCCGAGCAGGCCTCCGCTGACCGTTTCCTCGACGCGCTTCCCCAGGGCTTCGCGACCCATCTCGGCGCCAAGGGCGTGACGCTCTCCGGTGGGCAGCGGCAACGCGTGGCGATCGCGCGCGCCATCCTGCGCGAGCCGCGCGTGCTGCTGCTCGACGAAGCCACCAGCGCCCTCGACGCCGAGAGCGAACAGGCGGTGCAGCAGGCCCTCACGGCACTGTCGCAGAACCGCACCACGCTGGTTGTGGCGCACCGCCTCGCGACCGTGCGGCGCGCGGACCGCATTGTCGTGATGGAAGGGGGGCGCATCGTCGCGACAGGGACGCACGCGTCGCTGCTGCGCGATGGGGGGCTGTATCAGCGGTTTGCGGAGTTGCAGTTCACCGACGCGTAGAGGGCCGGGGAAAGGAATTTTCCCGGATCCCATTCTTTTGTTTTTGCTACTTGGCGCCGGCTGAGCGAGCGATCCGGCCTTCCAGTGGGTAGGCGGGGTCGTTGTAGCCGGGGGTGGAGGGGTGGCCGGGGACGACCAGGGCGTCCACGGCGGCTTCGTCCTCTGCGGTCAACGTGCAGCCTAGCGCCTGCACATACTCCTCCCACTGTTCCTCCGTGCGCGGGCCGGCGATCACGCCCGTGATGAGGCGATTGTTCAGCACCCAGGCGAGCGCGAACTGGCCCGGCGTCACGCCGTGAGCCTGCGCGCGGGCCGCAATCTTGCCGGCGATCTCCAGGCTCTCCGGGCGCCACTCCGTCTCCATCATGCGCTTGTCGCGACGAGCGGCACGCGAGCCCTCCGGCGGCACGACGTTCGGCGCGTACTTGCCGGTCAGCACGCCGCGCGCAAGCGGTGAGTAGGGGAAGACACCGAGGCCCAGGGCGGCGCAGGCCGGCAGGTGCTCCACCTCCACCATGCGGTTCAGCGCGTTGTAGAGCGGCTGGCTCACCACGGGGCGATCGATGCCGGCGAGGTCACACAGACGGCACACCTCGGCCACGCGCCAGGCACGGTGATTCGACATCCCGAAATAGCGGATCTTCCCCGCGCGGATCAGGTCCGCCATGGCGCGCACGCTCTCCTCCAGCGGCGTCCCGTGATCCTCCTTGTGCCAGTACAAAATGTCGATCACGTCGGTGCCCAGGCGCCTGAGGCTGGCATCGACCGCGTGGAAGGCGTGCAGGCGGGACATGCCGCCGCCATTCGGCCCCTCGCCCATCGGGTTCGCCATCTTGGTTGCGAGCACCCACCAGTGACGGTCCGCGGCGATGGCGCGGCCGACCACCTCCTCGGATTTGCCGCCATTGTAGGTATCGGCGGTGTCGATGAAGTTCACACCCTGTGCGCGGGCGCGGGCGATGATGCGTCCGCTGGTCGGCTCATCGGTTGAGGCGCCGAACATCATGCTGCCGAGACACAGCGGCGAGACCCTCAGCCCACTCCGTCCGAGATTGCGATAGTCCATCACCTGCCCTCCTGCGCGCGCGGGCAGGAGGCGGCGGAACGGGGGCGCGCGTCAAGACGGGTGCTCACAAGCCACCCCCCCAAGGCCTTCGGCGCGCACCGCGTGCCGCGAGCCCGAAGGGGCGAACGCCGGAAGTCCGGCGAAAGGCGAGCCGCCGGTTGAGGGCACAACGATAGCGAAGCGGTCAGTCTCTATGACCGCCACCACTCTCCGCGCGATCCCGCAGGCACGTCACCACGCGGCGCGCCAACGGCGCCCAGTCGCCACTCTCAGCCTGCCGGAACAGGCGCATCGTCGGATACCAGGGGCTGGTGTCGCGGTCCTGCATCCAACGCCAGTCCGCGTCCTGCCGCAGCATCAGCCAGACCGGCACCCCGAGCGCGCCTGCGAGATGCGCGGGCATGGTGTCGACCGAGATCACAAGGTCCAGACCGCGCATGTGCGACGCGAGCGCGAGGATATCCGCCGTCTCCGCATCCAAGCCAAACCCGGGCGGACGTTCCGCGAGCGCTGGTCCGTGCTGAAGGACATGCAGCTGCACGCCCGGAACGTCCGCAAGTGGCTCCAGCAGCCGCAGCGGCACCGATCGCGCGGGGTCGAACTCGCCGGCCGCCCAGACCAGCCCCACCGCCAGGCCCGGCTGCCACGTGCGCGGTTCCGGTGGATGCAAGTACGGCACCTCGGCCGGCAGTGTCGCCGGGGTCACCCGCAGCGCGTGGGCGAGTTCCATGATCTCGATATCTACATCATGCGCGATCTCGGGGGTGCCGTCGTGCAGCGGCTCCAGCCGCCCCACGCCCGGCATGGTGCGCAGCAGCGGGATCAGCGCCGGCTGCACCCAGGTCGTCACCTCGGCCGCGATGTCGCGCAAGCAGGGGATAAAGCGGATGAACTGGATCGTGTCGCCTAGCCCGTGATAGCAGCGCACTAGCACGCGACGGTCATGCAGCGGCGTGCCGTCCCAGACCGCCTGCAGGTGCCGCGGTGCATACCAGTCCCGGCGACCGGCGCGGGCAGCAAGCGCCGCATCGCTGATCTGCCAAGCCTCAGCCCATTGGCCGCCGCGCATCAGCGCCATCCACGCGGCGCCGTCAGTTTCACCCATCGCGCGGCGCCTGCTCGGCGGCGATGGCGTCGGCCACCGCCTCCGGCGCAATCGCGGATGTGACCTCCTTCAACTCCGCGTGCTGCGACCCCGGCACGCCGACCCGCTCCGCGATCTCGGCGAGCAGCTTCCCGAGGTGCGTGAGCTCGTGTTCGGCCAGCAGGCTGATCTGCAGGTCCAGCTCGGCCCGCTCATTCGCCTCGGCTGCCATGCGGTTCTGGCTGATAAGCACGAAGGTGGACAGGAAGATCGCCTCGACCGAGGCTGCCATCGCCAGGATCACAAGGGACTCGTCGAAGCGCGGCACGCCCGGCACCAGACCGAGGTTGATCGCGATCCAGCCGCCGAACAGCGCCAGGTGCAGGTAGACGAACAGCATCGACCCGGTGAAGC
>JAZKFA010000235.1:13402-25710 GCA_040386655.1 Pseudomonadota bacterium
TGAAGCGCGTGATCGCGCCAGCGATGCGCTCCTCGCGTGTCGCACGCGCCGCCTCCTCGCGCCGCCGCGCCTCCAGCGCCTTGATGTTGCGTGATAGCGCCGCGCCAATACTGGGCGCCGCTTCGGTGGTTTCGGCTCCGGCCATGCAGAGCGAACGCGTCGACGCGGGCTGCGATGCAACAGCGCGCCGGCTGTCGCGTTGACGGCTCCGAGAGCAGCGGAGTGAGGCGTGATGGCGGGGCGGATGATGCGGGCGGCGGTACTGGACGCGCCGGGGCGGGTTCACCTCGCAGAGGTGCCGCTTCCCGAACCCGGACCTCGCGATGTGCGCATCCGCATCCAGGGCTGCGGCGTCTGCGCCTCCAACCTCACGCCATGGGCCGGGCCGGAGTGGATGCAGTTCCCGACCCCGCCGGGTGACCTCGGCCATGAGGGCTGGGGCGTCGTCGACGCGGTCGGCGCCGAGGTGCACGGCCTGGCGCCCGGCCAGCGCGTCGCCGCGCTCAGCTTCCGCGCCTATGCGGAATACGATGTCGCACCGGCGGATTGCGTGCTGCCGCTGCCGGCAGCGATGGATGGGCTGCCGTTCCCCGGCGAACCCCTGGGCTGCGCGATGAACATCTTCGCGCGCAGCGGCATCGCCGCAGGGCAGGATGTGGCGATCATCGGCATCGGCTTTCTCGGTGCGCTGCTGACGCGTCTCGCCACCTTGGCCGGCGCGCGCGTGATTGCGCTGTCGCGGCGGACGGAGGCACTCGATCTCGCGCGGCGGATGGGGGCTGCGGAGACCATCGTGCTTGATGACCACCAGGCCATCATCGCGCGTGTCTCGGCCCTGACCAAAGGTGCTTTCTGCCCGCGCGTGATCGAGGCGGTTGGCAAGCCCTGGCCGCTGGACCTCGCCGGCGAGCTTACCGGGGAGCGCGGGCGGCTCATCGTCGCGGGGTATCACCAGGACGGGCCGCGCCAGGTGAACATGTGGCTGTGGAACTGGCGCGGCATCGACGTGATCAACGCGCATGAGCGCGACATGGGCATCCGGATGGACGGCATGCGCGCCGCACTCGATGCCGTGCTTTCGGGCCATCTGGACCCGGAGCCACTGTGCACGCACCGCTTTCCGCTGGACCGGCTCGGCGAGGCGCTGGATGCGACGCGCGACAGGCCGGTTGGGTTCCTCAAGGCGTGGGTGGCGCCATGAGCGGGCCGCCTTGCCTCGGGTTCCTCGGGCTCGGCTGGATCGGCCGGCACCGGATGCGCGCGATCGTGGAATCGGGCGCGGGCACGGCCGTGGCCATCGCAGATCCTTCGCCCGATGCGGTACGCGAGGCAAAAGCGATCGCACCCGACGCGCGCGTCGTCGACGGGCTGGATGCCATGCTCGCCATGGGTCTTGCGGGTGTCGTGATCGCGACCCCCAGCGCGCTGCATTCGGGGCAGACCATCCGGGCGCTGCGCGCCGGGGTCGCGGTGTTCTGCCAGAAGCCGCTCGGCCGCAATGCAGACGAAGCGCGTGCGGCGGTGCATGCCGCGCGCGTTGCAGGCCGACGCCTGGGGCTCGACCTGTCCTATCGCCACACCACGGCGATGGTGCGGCTGCGTGAGCTGGTGCGCGGCGGTGGCATCGGCCGCGTCATCGCCGGCGACCTCACCTTCCACAATGCCTACGGGCCAGACAAACCCTGGTTTTACGACGTGACCCTCGCCGGCGGTGGCTGCGTGATGGACTTGGGCGTGCACCTCATCGACCTCGCACTCTGGACGCTGGACTTTCCCACCGTCATGCACATCGAGAGCCATCTGCGTACGGGCGGGGAGCCGCTGCCCGGACCGCGCGCGGCGGTTGAGGATTTCTGCCTCGCGACTTTGACGCTGGAGACGGGAGCCGTGCTGCGGCTGGCCTGTTCTTGGAAGCTGCACGCGGGATGCGATGCGGAGATTGGCGCCTCCTTCTGGGGCACGGAAGGCGGCGCCGCGGTGCGAAACGTCGCGGGCTCCTTCTACGACTTCACCGCCGAACATAATCGCGGCACGCAACGCGAACTTCTCGCCACGCCGCCGGATGACTGGGGCGGCCGCGCCGCCATCGCCTGGGCGCGGAATATCGGATGCGGTTTCGACGAGACGGCCGAGCACTTCGTCACCGTCGCGCGCGTGATCGACGGCATCTATGACGGCGAGGCTGCGATCAGTAGGTAATCCTCCAGCTCGGCGGCGCGGCGCGCAGCGGAATGCTCGGCGAGGATGCGCGTGCGCAGGGTCGTGGCCATGGCGCGCCGCTTCGGCTCCTCCATGGCCAGCGCCTGAAGGACGATATCGCCATCCTCCGCGATCAGGATCTCCCTGCCTGGGCGCAGCAGCTCGTCGAGGCCCCGCCAGGCATCGGAGATGATGGGCGTAGCGCAGGCTCCCGCCTCGAAAAGGCGTACCGAGGGGCTGTAGCCCGCGCGCACCATGTCCGCGCGAGTGACGTTCAGCGTGAAGCGGCTCTGCGCGTAGAACGACGCGTGTCGCTCGGGCGGGAGGTGGGCGATGCGCTCGACATTGTCTGGCCAGGCGATGGAGTCGGGGTATTGCGGGCCGGCGACGACGAAGCGGCGTTGCGGCGCGCGCCGCGCGGGTTCCAGCAGCAAGCGTTCGAGCATCGGCTGCCGATCGTCGCTGTAGGTGCCGAGGTAGGACAGGTCCCATCGGTGCGGCAGATCCATCGGGCGGTAGGCATCGACATCGACCGAGCAATAGAGCTGCCGCGCCGCGGGCGATCCGTACTCCCCCTCAAGCCGCGCCAAGGTGGGGCCGCCGGTGAAGGACAGGTACAGGCGGAACCCTGAGATCTGCCGCGCGGCGATGTAGCTCTCCTCGCCACGCTCAAGGCCGGCGAGCGTCACCGGCGTGTCGATGTCATAGAAGGCCGGCAGCCGGGCCATGCGCTGCACGAGGTCGCCCACTGCAATGCCGTCCGGCACAAAGGAGCCGAGGATCACCGCATCCGCGGCCGTTATCTCGTCGCGCCAAGTCTCCAGCTCGGCGACGCTGTCGTAGTAGGCGAGCCGGCAATAGGCAGGCTCGGCCAAGTCGCGATGTGCTGCGTACCAGGGCACCTGCCGTTCGAGAAACAGGATGTCGTGTCCTCGCGCGGCGAAGGCGCGCAGCAGGGCACGAAAGGTCGTCGCGTGACCGTTCCCCCACGAGGAGGACAGGCTCAGGCCCAGCAAGACGATTCGCATCAGGCGTGTGCCGCCACGGCGCGCTTGCGCGCGGATTCCTGACGCAGCAGCGCATCCGCCTCCACCCCGCGATGCGTGTAGGTGTGGCCCGCGAGCATGCGGGCGCGCGCCGCCTCCCCGATCGCGCGGGCGCGGGCGGGCGGGAGGGCTGCCACATGCGCTGCGACATCAGCACCATCGCGCGCGACCAGCACCTCGGTCCCTTCGGCGAGGAAGAGGTCGAGCCCCACCCAGGCATCGGTTATGAGGCAGGCGCCGGCGCCGCACGCCTCGAACACGCGTGTCGCCGGCGAGTATCCCGTCACGGCCATGCTGTCACGCGCAATGTTCAGCACCGCCATGGCGGAGACGTTCAGCGCATTGTGGTCACGCGTCGGCACATGGCCGAGCTGGCGGATGTTTGATGGCATCGGCTTGTCCGCCCAGCCATTGCCGCCCAGTAGGAAGCGCCGTTCGGGCAGCCGCGCGGCGGCATCGAGGAAGAAGGCTTCGACGCGCTTCTCGCGATCGGGCAGCCGGTTCGCGAGCAGCGAAAGGTGCGCTGCGAAGCGCGATTCCGGCGGCACTGGATGATGGGTGTCGGGGTCGAGCGCGTTGTAGATCGGCACGCAGCGGCGCGCGCCCAACGCCTCGTAGGCGGCGACCACCGGCGGCCCGCCACCATACGTAAGCACGAGATCGAGACCCGGCAGCGCCTGGCGCAAAGGGTGTTCGGGATAAGGGCGGATCTCATCGAGCGTCGCCGGCGCATCCACGTCCCAGAAGATGCGCACCGCGTCCGGACGCGCGTGCGCCATCACGCCGGTGATCAACTCATCATCGAACACGCCAACGCCGCTGGTCTTGACGACGACATCTGCAAGCGCTGCTTCCGCCATGACGCCGCGCAGCGCCGCGGCCATGGCGGGATAGACGCGGGAGCGCGCCCAGGATGGCGGTTCGATGTCGTTATGCGCCTGCCGGTCATAGGCCTCGGGCTCATAGAAGATTACGTCGTGGCCGCGCGACGCGAGGTCGCGGATAACGCCGCGATAATAGGTCGCCGCGCCATTCCAGTAGGAGGAGAGCAGGCTTGATCCGTAGAAGGCGATTTTCACTGCTCCGGCACCGCGTTCAGGCCCACGACCTTGCCGCCGCCTTCCCACAACACGACCGTGCTCATCGACGCCGGCGCGATGTCGAATCGGTCATGCGCATCAAGCGTCAGGCCCAGCACCGCAGCGAGCGTGGCCTTGATGACGTCGGCGTGGCTGACCAGCGCGACGACGCCGTTTGGATAGCGCCGGCGCAGCCCGGTTGCAAAATCCAGCACGCGCTCGCCGGCTTCTCCCATCGTCTCGCCGCCTGGCGGGCGGGAGGCCGCGCGTTCGCGATTCCAGCGAAGCCAGCGAGGGTCCTCGCGCAGCTCGGCAAATTCGCGTCCGGTCCATTCGCCGCAATCGATCTCGGTCAGTGCCGGACTCACCTGCGGCGTCAGGTTGAGCACGCCGCCCAGGACCTCCGCCGTCATGCGGGCGCGCTCCAGAGGGCTGGTAAACAGCGCGTCTGGCGCGTGGCGTTCCAGCTGCGCGCCCAACAGCGCCGCCTGGTGCATCCCCTCCTCACCGAGGGAGACGCCCGGCATGCGGCCACATAGGATACGGTCCACACGCTCATGCGCGGCGTGGCGGAGAAGGATGAGGGTGATCACGTCGGGTCGGCTCATGGCGTCTCGGCTTCGACAAAGGCGCGCAGGCGCTCCCGCGCCTCCGCATCGTGCCACTGGCGTGGCGGGGATTTCATGAAGTAGGCGGATGGGCCGAGCAGCGCGCCGCCGATGCCGCGGTCGAGTGCCAACTTCGCACAGCGCACCGCATCGATGACGACGCCCGCCGCATTGGGCGAATCCCATACTTCGAGCTTCACCTCGACATTCAGCGGCGTGCCGCCGAAGCCGGTTCCCTCGAGCCGGATCTGCGCCCACTTACGGTCTTGCAGCCAGGGCACGTGATCGCTCGGCCCGACATGCACATCCTCGGCCGGCAGCGGTACGCCGAGCTCGGAGGTGATGGCGCGCGTCTTCGACAGCTTCTTGGAGGCGAGGCGATCGCGTTCGAGCATGTTGAGAAAATCCGCGTTGCCGCCGAAGTTCAACTGATAGGTGCGATCGAGCCGGACGCCACGCTCGCGGAACAAGTTCACCAGAGTGCGGTGCAGGATGGTCGCGCCCACTTGGCTCTTGATGTCATCGCCAATTATCGGCAATCCACGAGCCTCGAAACGGCCGCGCCAGTCGCGGTCCGACGCGATGAAGACCGGGATGCAGTTGACGAAGGCGCAGCCGGCCGCGAGCGCCTGCTCCGCGTAGTACTCCGTCGCACGCTGAGCTCCTACCGGCAGCCAGGACACCAGCACGTCGGTGCGCGTCTCTGCGAGGATAGATGCGACTGGTGCGGGTGGAGCGTCGGATTCCACAACCGTATCGCGGAGATAGCGGCCGATGCCGTCCATCGTCGGGCCGCGTTCGACGCGCACGCCTGTGGGTGCGACATCGGCAAAGCGATGCGTATTATTTGGTGGCGCGAGGATCGCGTCCGAAACGTCGCGCCCCACCTTGCCCTCGGCGACGTCAAACGCCGCGCTCACCACCACGTCCCTCAGATGGTATGGGCCGAGCGTCACGCTCATCAGCCCCGACACCGGCTCATTGGCGTCAGCATCGCGATAGTAGGTGAGGCCCTGGACGAAGGCCGAGGCGCAATTGCCCAAGCCAACGATTCCCACGCGCACACTGCGCGGATCCCGCGACCAGGGCTCGATGCTGTCGGGCAAGTCGGTGCCTCCGCGCTGTATCTGCGGGGCGTAACGCCACCTGAAGGAAAGAAGCTTCACGCCCAGCGCGCTCAACAGGATGTGAGCGAGCCTTTGTCGTCCTGCCGCGTTCTTAGAAGCAGATGGAGCGCGGGAGGAGATGGGCTTGGCTGATACCGTTCTGATCACCGGCGGCGCCGGTTTCATCGGCCGCCACCTGGCCCACGCGCTGCTCGCCGAAGGGCACCGGGTGCGCATCCTCGACAGCTTCATCGAACAGGTGCACGGCGACCGCGGCGCCGACGGGCTCGACGCTGATGCCGAGATCATCCGCGGCGACGTGCGCGATGCCGACCATGTGGCAGCGGCACTGCGCGGTGCCGATGCGGTCGTCCATCTCGCCGCAGAGGTCGGCGTCGGCCAAAGCATGTACGAGGTTGGACACTACGTCTCGGTCAATGACCATGGCACTGCGATGTTGTTCCAGGCGCTGATCCGCCAGCCGGTGCGCCGGGTCGTCGTCGCCTCCTCCATGAGCGTGTACGGCGAGGGGCTGTACCGGACCGTGGACGGAACGCTCATCGAAGATGCGCAGCGCGTGCCGCGTGCGGCGGGTACCACCAGCTGGGACCCCCTCGATGCACAGGGTCGGCCAATGGTGCCGGTGCCGACGCCAGAGACGAAGCGGCCCAACCTCGCCTCCGTCTATGCCATCACGAAATATGTGCAGGAACGCCTGACACTGACGGTGGCGCCCGCCTACGGAATGGAGGGTGTCGCGCTGCGACTGTGGAACGTCTACGGACCCGGCCAGGCGCTTTCGAACCCCTACACCGGCGTGCTCGCGATCTTCGCGGCGCGGCTGCACAATCGCCAGCCGCCAATGATCTTCGAGGATGGCCAGCAACGCCGCGATTTCGTCCATGTCGAGGATGTGGCGCGCGCCTTCATGCTCGCTCTTACCCACCCCGCTGCGGCCGGCGGTGTGTTCAATATTGCTAGCGGCGTGGATCGAAGCGTGACGGAAGTCGCCGCCGACCTCGCCCAGGCCATGGGCCGCCCCGATCTGCAGCCTGAGGTGACGCAGCAGGCGCGCGCCGGCGATATCCGGCACAACATCGCTGACATCAACCAGGCACGGAGTACCCTCGGCTATGCGCCGCGGCGGCTGGATTTCCGCGCCGACCTTGCGGAGCTTGCGGAATGGGTGGGCCGGCAGCAGGCGCGCGACCGCGTCGGCGACGCACGGCGCGAGCTTGAGCTCAGGGGCCTCGTCGCATGAACGACGCGACGCCACCCGCAATCACCGAGCGCCGCCCGATCCTGATCACCGGCGGTGCGGGCTTCATCGGCTGTAACCTTGCGGACCGCCTGGCCACGGAAGGCCACGATGTACTCGTCTTCGATGCGCTGTCCCGCGCCGGGGTGGAGGGCAATCTGCGCTGGCTGCGCAACCGCCACCCGCAACGCGTCTCCGCCGTCATCGCCGATATTCGCGACGGGGATGCGCTCTCGCGCGCTGCGGCGGATTGCTCGGCAGTGTTCCACTTCGCCGCCCAGGTGGCGGTGACGACCAGCCTCAGCGATCCCCAATCCGATTTCGCGATTAACCTCCAGGCCACGGTGCAACTGCTCGAGGCGTTGCGCAGGCAGGGGGGGCATGTGCCGCTCGTCTTCGCAAGCACGAACAAGGTCTATGGCGACCTCGCAGACGTGGCGCTGGAGAAGCATGGGGATGCCTGGCTGCCGCAGGACCCGGCGCTTCGACGCTCGGGCGTCGCAGAGGATCGGTCACTGGAATTCCACACGCCCTATGGCTGTTCGAAGGGGGCGGCGGACCAGTACGTGCTGGACTTCGCACGCAGCTTTGGCCTTCCAGCCGCTGTGTTGCGCATGAGCTGCATATACGGGCAGCGCCAGATGGGCACAGAGGACCAGGGCTGGGTCGCTCACTTCCTCCTGCGTGCGCTGCATGGTGAGCCGATCAGCATCTTCGGCGATGGATGCCAGGTGCGCGACGTGCTCGACGTGGGTGATGCGGTGGCGGCCTATATCGCCGCATGGCGACGCATCGGCAGCGTGCGCGGCCACGCCTTCAATCTCGGCGGCGGTCCGGCGAATGCGGTGAGCCTGCGCCAGCTGATCGCGCGGATCGAGGCACTGACCAGCGAACGCGTCGTCACCCGGCATGAGGATTGGCGGGCAGGCGACCAGCGCTACTACGTCTCCGACACGCGGCGCGCGACGGCGGCGCTGCGGCTCGCCGCGCCGCGTCCCTGGCAGGAGGGCGTTGCGGACCTCGCGCAATGGCTCCGCGCGCATGGGCGCGCGCGAGAGGCGGCATGACGGACGCGGCGCCACGCCTGCGCGTGCTGATGACGACCGACGCCGTCGGCGGTGTGTGGACCTACGCTCTGCACCTTGCGCGCGGGCTCGCGGCGCGCGGCGTTGCGACCCATATGGCGGTCACCGGCCCGATGCCCAGCGCGGCGCAGGTCGCTCAGGCCAGGCGCATCCCGGCGCTGACGCTGCACGATGCGGGCGTGCCGCTCGACTGGATGGCGAGCGATGCGGACGAGGTGAGGGCCGCCGGCGACACGCTTGGCAAAATGGCGCGTTCACTGGACGTGGGCCTCGTGCATCTGAACAGTCCGGCCTATGCGAGTTGCGGAGCCTTTTCCGCCCCGGTGCTTGGCGTCACGCATTCCTGTCTCGCCACCTGGTGGGCCGCGGTGCACGGCGGGCCGATGCCGCGTGATTTCGCCTGGCGCTCGGCGCTGGTGCGCGAGGGGCTTCTGGCCTGCGACGCGCTGGTCGCACCGACGCGCGCGCATGCCGCTGCGACCGCGGCCGCGCACGCCCTGCCGCGCATGCCGGTGGGCATCCACAATGGTGGCGACGCCCCATCGCGTGCGCAGGAACCTGCGCTTGACGTGGTCTTCACCGCCGGCAGGCTTTGGGATGCGGGGAAGAACATTGCGGCGCTGGACCGTGTCGCGCAGCACCTGCCCTTCCCAGTCCAAGCAGCCGGGCCATTGCGCGGACCGGAAGGCAGTGAGGTGCGTCTCGCCCACGTCACCAGCCTCGGGACGCTGGATGGATCGGCAATGCGTACCATTCTGCGCGGCACGCCCCTCTATGCCGCGCCGGCACTATACGAGCCCTTCGGCCTTGCTGTGCTGGAGGCGGCCCAGTCTGGCTGCGCGCTGTGCCTCTCTGACATCCCTACCTTCCGCGAGCTTTGGGATGGTGCGGCGATCTTCCTCGACTGGTCGAATGAGCAGGGCGCAGCCTGCACCATCCGCGACCTCATGGGCGACCCGCTGCAACGGTCACGCTTCGGCGAGGCCGCGCGCCATCGCGCCAGCGGCTACAGCCTTGCCGCGATGGCCGATGCGACGATCGCCGAGTACCGCAGCTTGCTGGCGCATGCCGGCGAGAGGGCGTCGGCCGCATGAGGATCGTCTATTTCACTCATTCGCTGCTGTCCTGCTGGAACCACGGCAACGCGCATTTCCTGCGCGGCGTGTTGCGCGAGTTGATGCATCTCGGCCATGACGTCACCGCCTTCGAGCCCGAGGAGTCCTGGAGCCTTGCGCAACTGCTCGAGGCGCATGGTCCCGCCGGACTCGACAGCTTCCGCACCGCCTATCCGGAACTGCAGCCGCGCCGCTACGCCAGCCTTGAAGATGCCGAAGGCGCGCTGCACGATGCGGATCTGGTGCTTGTGCATGAATGGAACGCACCGGAGTTGGTCGCTGAACTCGGCCGGCGACGTCGCCTGGGGGCGCGCTTTACCCTAATGTTTCACGACACGCACCACCGGGCCGTCAGTGAGCCGGAGGCGATGGGTGCCTACGACCTGGACGCCTATGACGGCATCCTCGCCTTTGGCGACACGCTGGCGGAAACCTATCGACGCTGGGGCTGGGGTGAGCGCGCCTTTGTCTGGCACGAAGCCGCCGATACGCGGCTGTTCCGCCCGCCGGAGAAGGAGTTGCCACGCGGCGGTGCCGTCTGGATCGGCAACTGGGGCGATGGCGAACGCACGGCCGAGTTGGAGGAGTTCCTGCTGCGTCCGACGCAGGCGGCCGGCATTCCACTCGCGATCCACGGCGTGCGCTACCCGCCCGCCGCGCGAACGCTGGTTTCGCAGTACGGCGCGACGCTGCGCGACTGGCTGCCAAATGCGCGCGTGCCGGAGGTCTTTGCCCGCCACCTCGTCACGTTGCATGTGCCTCGCCGCTTCTACGCGACGACGCTGCCCGGCATCCCCACCATCCGCGTCTTCGAGGCGCTGGCCTGCGGCATTCCGCTCGTCTCCGCGCCATGGGAGGACCGCGAGGGGCTGTTCCGACCCGGGACGGATTACCTTGTTGCGACCTCGGGTGAGGTCGCGACGCGTCAACTCCGCGCCCTACGTGCAGATTGCGCGATGCGACGCGAGCTGGCCGACAGCGGCGTGGCAACGATCCACGCCCGGCACAGCTGCGCTCATCGCGCCGAAGAACTTCTCGCCATTGTCGCGCGGCTGCGTGGGCCGATGGTGCTCGCCGATACGGCAGCCGGGGCATGACGCCGCCGGAAATCGCGGCTCGCGCACGCGCCCTTGGGCCCTGGTTCCACAACATGGATCTGGGGGGTGTCGCCACCGCGCCCGACCATCCGCTCGGTGACTACCCCGGGGTGAAGTGGCGGCGTTTCGCGGCCAGCATCCCGGCGGACCTGCGCGGACTCAGCGTGCTCGACATCGGATGCAACGGAGGCTTCTACGCGATCGAGATGAGCCGCCGTGGTGCCCGCCGCGTTGTCGCGATCGACACCGACGAGCACTACCTTGCCCAGGCGCGCTTTGCGGCCGAGGTCACCGGCGCCGCGATCGAGTTCCGCAATCTGTCCGTCTTCGATGTGGCGCAGCTCGGCGAACGCTTCGACATCGTGCTGTTCATGGGCGTGCTGTACCACCTGCGCCATCCGTTGCTGGCACTCGACCTCATCCATGAACACGTCGCCGGCGACCGGATGGTCTTCCAGTCGCTCCAACGCGGTACCAACCGCGTGGCGCCTGTCGAACCCGACTATCCCTTTGCCGACGTCGCGCCGTTCGCCGATGCAGGGTTCCCCAGGCTGCACTTCATCGAGCACCGCTACGCCGGCGATCTCACCAACTGGTGGATCCCAAACCGCGCCTGCACCGAGGCCATGCTGCGCAACGCGGGCTTCGCCATCGAGGCGCGGCCGGAGGAGGAGGTCTATCTGTGCCGCCGCGTCGACGCACCCTATGGCGCCGCGGCCGTCTACCCAAGCGCCGGAGTACGCACGTGATCGAAGCCGCGATGATCTGGAACGAGCCCAACAACAAGTCGCATTGGGACCCGCTGCTGGACCCGGACTGGAGCCGCTTCGCTCGCATGGCACGCTTGGCCGGGGAGGCCATCCACGCAGAGAATGCGCGACTCACGCGCGTGCTGGGCGGCATATCCCCGATCGACCCGGGATTCATCCAGCGCATGGAAACGCAAGGCGCGCTTGCGGCGATGGATGCGGTCGCGGTGCATGGCTTCCCGCTCGACTGGAACCTTTGGCCCATTCATGACTGGCCGGAAAAGCTGCGCGAGATCGCGGCCGTCACTGACCTGCCGGTCTGGGTGTCCGAGGTGGGCGTCTCCTCCTTCGGCGCCGAGGAGGTGCAGGATTGGGGACTCGCGCGCACCGCAGCGCTGCTCGAGGGCCGGGCACCGCGAATCCATTGGTACAGTCTTTACGACCTGCCGCGTGCGTGGGAGGCGACAACCCGCCATCGTGAAGCGGAGGGGTCGTCCTACTACCGGCACTTTGCGATGGGGCTGCTGCGCGAGGATGGTACGCCCAAGCCCGCGGCGGAGACCTTCGCCCGCCACACGCCGGATCTCGGCATCTGCCAGTGGTTCCACTACCAGGACCACAGGCTGGACGAGGCCGTGCGCTGGATGCAGCGCCTGGGCGTGCGGCAGCTCCGCACGGGCCTGTCCTGGGCTGACAGCTTCCGGCCCGATGCGCTCGCCTGGTTTGACCGGCAGATGGACGCGCTGCGCGACTTCGACGTGACCGTGACCTTCTGCTTCACGCCAGAGCACCGGGGACTGGAGCCGCACCACACCAGCCCGCCGCTGGTGGCGGAGGAGTTCGCTGAGTTCTGCGGCGCGATGGTCCGGCGCTATGCGTGATGCACGCCCTGAAGCGGCGGGCGCCGCCTCCGGCCGCTCGCCTTCGCCGGACTGTAGAGAATTGCGCATTCGCGCTCGCGGTGCG
>JAZKFA010000236.1:0-3149 GCA_040386655.1 Pseudomonadota bacterium
GGGACGATGAAGCTCGACCTCTTCCCCTGGCCGGAGGTCAAGGGCGATGTGAACGTGCATGGCCCGCTGTCCTGCGTGGTGCCGTCCTCGGTCGCGGGATATGCGGCGCTGCACGCGAAGCACGGGCGCCTGCCGATCGCGGATGTGCTCGCCCCTGCCGTGGGCTATGCCAAGCGCGGCCTGGCCCAGGACTGGTTCACCACGCTCAAGATCGCGAATTCTGCATCGGTGCTGCGGCTGTATCCGGAGAGCGCGCGCATCTACCTGCCCAACGGATTGCCGCCCGTCGCGCCCTACCAGGGCAGCCCCGGCTTCTTCAAGCTGGGCAACCTCGCCGCCACGCTGGAGCGGCTGCAGCATGCCGGCCTGGATGATTTCTACCGCGGCGACATCGCGGCATCCATCGCGGCCGATTTCGCCGAGCTCGAGGGCTTCGTGGGTGCCGATGACCTGGCTGGCTGCTCGGCACGCTGGCTGCCGGCGGCGGAGGTGGATTGGCGCGGGCGGCGGCTGTTCCTGGCGAGCGGGCTGACGGCGGCGCCGACGCTCAAGCGCGTGCTCGCGGGCATGCGCGATGCTGACTACGGCGGCGGCGCGCCCTCCGCCCAGTGGTATGCGCGCCTGGCTGAGGAGACGCGCGCCGCCTATGCCGAGCGCCTCGCGGGCCTGGGTGATGCCGAGCCGCTCGCGGCCGAAAGCTGCACCACGCACCTGACCGCCGTCGATGGCGACGGGATGATGGTCGCGATGACGACGACGCTGCTCTCCTCGATGGGCAGCCGGATGGTGCTGCCGAAGTCGGGCGTGCTGATGAACAACGGCGTGATGTGGTTCGACCCTCGCCCCGAGGCTGCCAACGCCATCGCACCCGCCAAGCGCCCGCTGTGCAATATGTGCCCGGTGATCCTCGCCGAAGGCGACACGCCGGTGATCGCCGCAGGTGCCTCGGGCGGGCGGCGCATCATGGCGGCGGTGTTCCAGATGCTCGCGCTGACCGCCGATTTCGGCATGGATCCGGAGGACGCCGCGCATCACCCCCGCATCGACGTGAGCGGACCGGAGGGAGTGACCGCCGACCGCCGCCTGTCGCCCGAGACGCGCGCGCTGCTGGGCGAGACGGCCGAGGTGACCGAGGTGGAGCACGCCACCATGCCCGTGAACTTCGCCTGCCCGAACCTGATCCGCATCCTGCCCGATGGCGAGCGCGTCGGCATCACCGACGCCATGTCGCCCTGGAGCGCGGCTCTGGCGGAGGCGTGATCTCCGCCTACCTCGCCGGGCCGGACGTGTTCCTGCCCAATGCGGGTGCCCATGCGGTGGCGAAGCTCGCGATCTGCGCGCGGTGGGGCATCGAGGGCCACTCGCCGTTGAACGAGGATGTGCGACGCTCGCGCGCGTTGTTGAGGCGGAGGCCTGGCGCGCTATTTTCGCCAAGGACGTCGCGATGATGGAGGCCTCCGACACATCATCGCGAACCTCACCCCGTTCGCGGTGCGTCGGCCGATGCGGGGACGCTGGTGGAGCTGGGCTGGTTCCTCGGGCGCAGCCGGCCGGCCTATGGGTATTCGAACTGCGCGCAATCGTTCAGCGCCCGTTCGGCGGCGCAGGTCGCGGCCGTGCCTGACCCGATGCCGGGCCTGACGGTGGGTGGCTTCGGGCTGCCGGACAATCTGATGATCGCGGGCGCGCGGCGGCGCAGTCCGCGCGCGATGGTCGCACTCACGGATAGCAGCGCCGCGCCTCACCAATCCGCGTCTTGACCAGAATTTCCGGCTGGCCTGCATCAGCCTGGACTCAATCGCAGGGGGCGCGCGCCATGGCTGGATCGCAAACCGTACCGGCGCGGAAGTTTCCCGTCGCCGCCGGCATCCTGTTCGGCCTCGGCCTGGGCGGGTTCTTCGACGGGATCGTGCTGCACCAGATCCTGCAATGGCACCACATGGTCACGAGCGCAGGGTGGCCCGCCGATACGGTCGAGGGCCTGCGCACCAACACCTTCTGGGATGGCGTGTTCCACGCGAGCACCTGGATCTTCGTCGTCCTCGGCCTGCTGCTGTTCTGGCGCACCGCGCACCGGGTGCATCTGTGGTGGTCGGGGAAGCTTCTGGCCGGCACCCTGCTCATCGGCTTCGGGCTGTTCAACCTGATCGAGGGCATCGTGGACCATCATCTGCTCGGCCTGCACCACGTGAATGAGACGGTGCCGCGGGAGCAATGGATCTATTGGGATCTGGGCTTCCTGGCCTGGGGCGCGGCCATGCTGGTGGGCGGGCTCGCTTTGTTGCGCGCGGGCCATCGTGAGTCCGAAAAAGCCTGAGGCGGAGCAGGTGTGACACCGGGTTTGCCCCGGCGCGCCTGGCGGCCCATCCTGAACGCATGTCCATGACCGATCCCGCTCTGCTTTCCGCCGAAGCCATGCTCGCCCTCTTCGCGCGGCGCGAACTCAGCCCTGTCGAGGTGCTGAAGGCGGTGATGGAGCGCGTCGCGCGCTTCAACCCCTGGGTGAACGCCTTCGCCTGCATGAACCCCGGCGCCTTGCGCGCGGCGGGCGAGAGCGAGGCTCGCTGGAAGACGGGCAGCGCGATGGGCGCGCTCGACGGCGTGCCGGTGACGGTGAAGGACCTGCTCAACATGGCCGGCCTGCCGACGCGGCGCGGCAGCCGCACAACCGACGCGACGCCGGCCACCGAGGACGCACCAATCGTGCATGGCTTGAGGCAGGCGGGCGCGGTCATCATCGGCAAGACCACGACGACGGAGTTCGGCTGGAAATCGCCCGGCGACTGCCCGCTGCACGGCATCACCCGCAATCCCTGGGACCGCGACCGCACGCCGGGGGGCAGCAGCTCCGGCGCGGGCGCGGCCGGGGCGGCGGGGTTCGGGCCGCTGCATGTGGGCACCGATGCCGGCGGTTCCGTGCGCATCCCCGCCGCTTGGTGCGGTCTGGTGGGGCTGAAGCCGAGCTTCGGGCGGGTGCCGCAGTGGCCACTCGGCGCCTTCGCCAATGTCGCCTGCGCCGGGCCGATGACGCGCGGCGTGCGCGATGCCGCGCTGATGCTGAACACAATGGCGCGCTTCGACGCGCGAGACCCCGTCTGCCTTCCCGATGATGCCCGCGACTGGCGCAACGGCATCGAGGACGGGGTGCG
>JAZKFA010000237.1:0-3670 GCA_040386655.1 Pseudomonadota bacterium
CACGGACAGGTCCGGCGCGGGCAGGTCGCGTGACAGCCGAATGCGCGCGGGCGGCCTCGCCCGAAGCAGCACACGCATCATCGCGGCGGCGCCCGCTCTACAGCGCGCCCGCTGCAACCGCGCCCGCCTCTTCCGCCGAGATCAGCCGGTCCTCGAACCACAGCGCGGCGGCAACGCGCGACATCGCCGCGCCGTCATGCCCGATGCCGGGAACCGGCACGAGGCGCCAGTTACAGGCGCTGCCGAGCCGCTCGGCCGCCGCGCGCCCCTCCACCAGGTAGTTGTGCGCGCGGGCGAAGCGGTGCGGCCCCTGCGCCATCGCCGCCGGCTGCGCGGGCAGCGAGGGGCCGGCAGTCTCGATGTCACGCTCGCCGGCCAGAATGGTCATGGGCAGCGCGAGCAGCGCCGCCAGGTCGGCCTCACCCAGCCCGATGCCGCCGAGCCCCTCAGGGTAGGTGCGGTCCAGGCGCGGCAGCGTGTACCAACCGGGATTGGCGATGGTGACGACTTCCACATCCGCATGCGGCTGCGTCGCCATCATCCGGTGCACGAATTGCCCGCCCGCCGAATGGCCGAAGACATGCGCCTTCGCGCGCGACGTGACGCCCGCCGCGCGCACAGCGGCGAAGATGCGCAGCGGGATCGCGAAGGCCCAGGCGGCGGCGGGGCGCAGGGCGCCGGCATCATCGAGCACCAAGCCATTGTTGTAGTGCTCGGCCTCGGGCCAGGCTGCCTTGCCGAAGGTGGTGGCGAGGATCAGCAGCCCGTGCTTCTCCGCCGCAGGGATCCAGAAATCGCGGTACTCGTCGCCGTTGCGGCCCATGCCGTGCTGCACCAGCACCACGGGGCTTTCCGCCCGATGCGCGGCGGGGCGATAGCTGTGCAGGGTGAGTGGCCGCGCGGGGTCGCAGGCAGCATCCACCCAGGGCTGTTCGGCTCGTCCGAAGGGGATCATTCGGGCCGCACCTCCTGCGCGAGGGTCGTCTGGTCCATCCGTCCGGTATAGGCGATGCCGCGGCGGGAGGCCCAGACGCCGCTTTCGAAATGCAGGGGCAGCACCGGCATTTGTTCGATCATGCGCGCCGAGGCCTCGCGCAGCAGGCGTCCGCGCTCGGCCGTGTCCATCGTCGTCAACGCGGGGATCGCGAGCGCGTCGAAGGCCGCGTCTGACCAGCCCGAGTAGTTGCTGCCGCCGATGCCGCGCGCCCGGTCCGACGTCGCGAGCCAGCCGCGGAAGAACAGCAGCGTCTCCTCCGCATTCGCGGCCCAACCGCCCATGGGCACCGAAAAGTCGCGCCGCGCGCGGCGGGTGAAGAACACGTTGGACGGCATCACATCGACCTCGACCCGCACGCCGACGCGGATGAAGTACTGCGCAACGGCCTGGGCGATGCGCGCGTCGTTGACGTAGCGGTTGTTGGTCGCGTGCAGCGTCAGCGAGAAGCCTTCCGCGTAGCCGGCTTCGGCCAGCAAGGCGCGGGCGCGGGCGGGGTCATAGGACAGAACCGGCAGGCCGGGGATGGTGCCGAACATGCCCTCGGGCAGGACCTGCGCGGCGGGCTGCGACAGCCCGTCCATCACGCGCGCGCTGATGGCGGCACGGTCGATCGCTAGCGAGAGAGCTTGGCGCACCCGCGCGTCGCGCAGGGGATTGGGGCCGACACCACCGTTGACGAAGGGCGCCGGCTCCCGCTGGTCCAGCTGAAGGAACATCAGTCGCGTGGTGGGCGCAACCGCCAGGCGCACCGCCCCATTGCCGCGCAGGCGCGGGATGTCGCCGGTGGACGGCGCCTCGATGATGTCGTGGTCGCCGGCGAGGAGCCCCGCAAGGCGAGGGCCGGCGGCGGTGACCGGCTGTAGCCGCACCTCCCGCCAATGCGGGCGTGGGCCCCAGTAGTCATCATTGCGATCAAGCCAGGTCGCGCCGCTGCGGCCGAAGCTGCGCAGGCGGAAGGGGCCGGTGCCGATGGCGGCGCTGCCCTCGTTGAACTGCGCGAGCGCTGGCCAGGGCTGTCCCGCGCCGGCGCAATTCGTCGCCGGATTGAATGCGATGGCGCGCGGCGCCACCAGGCCAGCGGGGATGATGCGCAGGCTGGCGAGGTCTGACGCGAGCAGTGGTTCCGGCACGCGCGTGGTGATGACGACGCGGTCCGGCGCCTCCGCCACCACGCCCGTCAGACGGCGGACGGTGGAGGAGAAGCTGAGCGCGACCTCGCCGTCATTGTTGAGGATGCGGCAGTAGGAGAAGACCACGTCATCAGCGGTGAAGGGCTGGCCATTGTGGAAGCGCACGCCGGGACGGAGGGTGAATTCCCAGGTGAGGTCATCCCGCCGCGACCAGGACAGCGCGAGCGAGGGCTGCGCCTTCAGTCGCGCGTCGAGATCGACCAGGCTTTCGAAGATGTGGTCATGCAGGGTGGAGTTCGGCGCCGCCGCGTACTGCTGTGGATCGGCGGCGGTGGGCTCCGCGGCCATGGCGATGCGCAGCGTCTGCGCGTGCCCCGGTGCGGCGGTGAGAAGCAGTGAGAGTGTGGCGGCAAGCAGGCGCATGGGATCGTGTCCAGGTCGGTGGCAGGCGATGCGCGGTTCGATGACAGGCATGGCTCATGCGCAGGGTGGGTGCAACTGCGGCCCCAGCCGCGCAGCCTGCGTCGTGACGGCGGAGCAATCAGCCCGGTAGCCCGGTCTCCCGCAGGAAGCGCCGCACGCCCGGATGGATCATCTCCACGCCCGGCGCCGCCGTAATCGTATTCTGAGCGGTGCTCTCCGCGGCCTGTGGCAGCCGCCGTGCGAGATCCGTCAGCCCGCGATGGAGCGCACGCGCCAGGCGATACCCCGCATCCTCCTCAAGGCCAGGCCGC
Organism: Pseudomonadota bacterium; assembly: GCA_040386655.1. Lineage (GTDB taxonomy): Bacteria > Pseudomonadota > Alphaproteobacteria > Acetobacterales > Acetobacteraceae > Plastoroseomonas. Next base: position 2,862 of record JAZKFA010000237.1, read on the forward strand.
GCCAGCACGAAGCTCCAGGTGCCAACCGACGTGACAGCGGCATCCTGGCCGGCATAGCTGCCGGCCGGTTGCGCCATCTCGCGTAGGGCAGGGACCGCCGCGACGATGCGCGCACGCTCCGCGGCATCCGGCGCGATGAAGCGCAGCCCGGCCGGAGAGCCAGCGAGCGTGACGAACCCAGGCCAGCCTGCGCCGCCACCCCAAAGGGCTGCGACTCTCCCGTCCATCACCATGGCGGGCCCGTCGCCGGCACGGTCGAGCAGCACGGACTCGAAGTCCCGCTCGATATCAAGGCCGAGCCCCGTCATCACCTGTCGCGCCAGCACCACGAAGTTGGATCCGCGCGCACCCCAGGCCACGCGCTTGCCGCGCAGATCCGCGATGCTGCGGGCAGGTGAGGTCGGGAGCACGCCGAACAGGCCCGGCGTCGCGTACATGGCGGCCGCCACGGTGATACCTGCCCCGCGCGTCAAGGCCGCCGTAGCGGTCTCGCCCGCGACCAGGGCGAGGTCGACCCGGCCTTCCGCGAGCAGCGTCACGTTCTCCAGGCTGCCGGCGGTGTTGCGCGGCGAAATGACAATTGTCGGGTCGGTTGCGCCGATGGCGGCCGCGAAGGCATCGCCATAGGCCGGAAAGCCCCCGCCCGGCGTGGCGGTGGCGAGCGAGAGGTTAAGCGGGGCCTGTGCTGCCGCCGTCCCGCCAATCAGCGCGCCAGAGCCTCCCATCAACAAACCCCGACGCCGAGCCATCATTGGAAAACTCCATGGAGCCGCTCATCGAACAGTCTGCCGCGAATGCGTGGCTGTGGG
>JAZKFA010000238.1:0-1319 GCA_040386655.1 Pseudomonadota bacterium
CGCCGACCTGTCGCACGATCGTGTCCGTGCAGGCGCGGAAGGTCTCGGGGTCCGAGGTGATCTCCTTGAGGTACTTGCGCTTGAGCCGTTCGGCCGAAAGCTGGATGGGCGTCAGCGGATTTTTGATCTCGTGGGCGATTCGCCGCGCCACATCCGCCCAGGCTGCCTTGCGCTGGGCCGAGAGCAGCTCGGTGACATCGTCGAAGGTGACGACGAAGCCTTCGACCTTGCCGTTCTGCATCTCCGCGCCGAGTCGCGCGAGCAGCGTGCGGCGGTTCGAGGGCGGGCCAATGCGCAACTCCGCCGTGTGGCTGCGCTCGGGTGCCGCGCGTGCGGCATCGAGCAGAGCGGAGAACTCCGGGACGATGCCGGCGAGCGGCAGGCCGATGCCACTGTCGAGATCCACGCCCAGCAGGGCAGCGGCACTCCGATTCGGGAGGTTGATCCGCCCATCCGCGTCGAGTCCGACCACCCCGGCGGATACACCCGCGAGCACGGTTTCGGTGAAGCGACGGCGCTCGTCGATCTGGCGATAGGCCTCCAGCAGTTCGGCCCGCTGCGCGGAAAGCTGGCTCGTCATGCGGTTGAAGGCTCGGGAAAGGCTCGCGACCTCATCATCGGCGCGGCCTTCCTCGACTCGAGTCGTGAGATCGCCGGCCCGCACCCGCTCCGCCGCCTGGATGAGGCGCGAGATCGGGCGCGCCAGCTGGTTCGCGAAGACCAGGCCGACCAGCACCGCGCCGAGCAGCAGCAGCAGCGAGGCCACCGCGAAGATCATCACGAAGCTGATCTGCAGGCCGGACCGATTGCGCTCCAGCGCCTCGTACTGGGCGACGGCCTCCTCGGTGCGGTCCATGTGCGCGATCACGGCGGCATCGATGGGCCGGCCGATCATCAGCATGTAGCCGGGTGCGATATCGAGGCCGACGACGGCGCGCACCCGTCCTTCCTGCTCGCCGGGGAGGACCGCCACCTCGCCGGTGCGGGCAAGTTCCACCGCCCATGAGGGTGGGGGGTCGAGCATGAAGCCGGTGGCGAGCCCGGCATGGGCCATCACCTGCCCGAGGGTGGGTTCGAAGACGAAGGCTTCGGTCAGCCCGCGCAGCTGCGTATGGGTCGCCAGCACGCGCGCGAAGGCGAGTCCATTATCGGGCAGGAAGACGCGGGCACGGTTGAGGTCCGCGGCCATCGCCAGCGCATCGCCGCGGATGTTCTGGCGGTGCTCCTCCAGGTAGGCCCGGCTGACCGAGAGCGAGGCGTCCAGCGCGGTGCGCACACGGTCGGAGAACCAGGCCTGGATGCCGTAGTTGAAGAAGGCG
>JAZKFA010000238.1:1329-4421 GCA_040386655.1 Pseudomonadota bacterium
AAGGCGGCCGCGAACCCCGCGACCAACATGGCGGGGACCACGGCAACGAGGCCGAACAGCGCGACCAAGCGCACATGGAGGCGCGATCCCGCCGAGCCCCGCCGCCGGTCCAGCCACATCCGCACGATCCGCGCGAGCAGCGAGGCCAGCAGCAGCAGCACGAAGGCGAGGTTGACCAGCACCAGCCCCGCCACCTGCCCCGGCCGCGCCGGCCCGAACGGCGTGCCGCCCGACAGCTCGGAAAAGGTGAAGACGCCAAGGATCAGCGCGATGACGGCCAGTGCGAGGGTCGCCGCGCGGCCCAGCAGCACGTCGAAGACCCGACGCACCCACCGCCGGCCGCCGCCTTCGGCAGCCGTCTCCGGGCTGGCCTGTGCCGAGGGCCGGCCCGGGGAGAAATTCATCAGGGCAGGCCGCGCACCACCGGCAGCTCCAGCTCCCGGATCTTCTTGCGCAGCGTGTTGCGGTTCAGCCCAAGCATGGATGCAGCCTTGATCTGGTTGCCGCGCGTGGCGGCGAGCGCCAATCGTAGCAGCGGCCGCTCCACCTCCGCCAGCACACGCTCATAGAGGTCGCGCACGGGCATGCCATCCCGGTGTGCCGCCATGAAGCCGGCGAGGTGGCGTTCGACCGCCTGCTCCAGGCTGCCGCCGCCGCCGGATTGCTCCGCCTCGGCCATCGGAGTCGCTTCAGCGAGTTCGGCGGTGACCGCGTCGCCGCCGATCACCTCCTGCGGGTAGAGCGCGGCGAGGCGGCGCATCAGGTTCTCCAGCTCGCGGGCATTGCCGGGCCAGGCGTGCAGCTTCAGCCGCTCGAGCGCTTCAGGGTCCAGCTGCTTGGATGGCAGGCCTGAGGCGCGGGCGCGATCGAGGAAGTGGCGCGCGAGCAGCGGGATGTCTTCGATCCGCTCGCGCAGCGGCGGCAGCCGGATGGGGACGACGTTGAGGCGGTAGAACAGATCCTCGCGGAACATGCCCTGGCGGATCAGCTGGCGCAGGTCGCGGTGCGTGGCCGCCACGATACGAACATTGGCTTTCATGGGCTGGCGGCCACCGACGGTGGTGAACTCGCCCTCCTGCAGCACGCGCAGGAGGCGGGTCTGCGCCTCCGGCGGCATGTCGCCGATCTCGTCGAGGAAAAGGGTCCCCCCCGCGGCCTGCTCGAAGCGCCCGACGCCGCGATTGAGCGCACCGGTAAAGGCGCCGCGCTCATGGCCGAACAGCTCGCTCTCGATCAGTTCGCGCGGGATCGCAGCCATGTTGATGGCCACGAAGGGACCTGACCGCCGACGGCCGTAATCATGCAGGGCGCGGGCGATCAGCTCCTTGCCCGTGCCGCTCTCGCCGGTGACCATGACGGTGAGGTCGGTGGTCGTGAGGCGCGCGACCGTGCGGTAGATCTCCTGCATGGCGGTGGAGCGGCCCACCAGGGGCAGCTTCTCGCCCTCGGCCGGGGCGCCTTCGCCATCTTCGTGCACAGCGGCCGTCGCGGGCGCCGCGAGCGCACGTTCGACGACCGCGAGCAGCTCCTTCAGGTCGAAGGGCTTGGGCAGATATTCGAAGGCGCCACGCTGGGTGGCCTTGAGCGCGGTCGCGAAGGTCGACTGCGCGCTCATGACGACGACGCGCAGCTCAGGGCGGATGCGCTTGATGCGCGGGACAAGATCGAGCCCGTTCTCATCGGGCATGACCACGTCGGTGATGACGAGGTCGCCCTCGCCATCCTCCACCCAGCGCCACAGCGTCGCGGCCGAGGAGGTGGCGCGCACCTGGTAGCCGGAACGCGCGAGCGCCTGGCTGAGCACGGTGCGAATGGCGCGGTCGTCATCCGCGATGAGGACGGTGCGAGCCTCGGTCATGCCGCGGCTCCCGTCTCGGCGCCAGGCGGCGGGACGGCCAGCGAGAGGCGGAAGATGGTGCGGCCGGGCCGGCTATCACATTCGATCAGGCCGCCCTGGTCCGCGACCAGCTTGGCGACGAGCGCGAGGCCGAGCCCCTGCCCGCCGCGCTTCGTGGTCACGAAGGGTTCGAACAGCGTCGCGCGCAGCCCTTCATCGATGCCCGGACCATTGTCGCGCACGCTCACCTCGAGCGGCAGATGCACGCGCTGCTGGCTGCCCGGAACAGCAATCCGGACACCATGTCTATACGAAGTCGCCAACACCAATTCCCCCCCAACCGGATCAACCGCTTCGGCAGCGTTCTTCACGAGGTTGAGCAAAATCTGCACCAGCTGGTCCCGGTTGCCCCAGACGAGCGGCAGGGAGGGGTCATATTCCTCGGTGATGCGGAGGTGCGCGGCAAAGCCGCTGCCGGCTATGCGGCGGACGTGGTCCAGCACTTGGTGGATGTTGACGGCGGAGCGCTCGACCGGGTGTTCGGAGAACATGTCGAAGCGGTCCACCAGGCCGGTGATGCGATCCACCTCGTCCTGAATGAGCTGGCACAGCTCCCGGTCGGGCTCCAGGGCGGACTGTTCCAGCAGCTGCGCGGCGCCACGGATGCCCGAGAGTGGGTTCTTCACCTCATGCGCCAGCATTGCCGCCATGGCGGAAGCACCACGCGCGGCGCCACGGAAATTCAGCTGGCGGTCCAGCATCTGCGCGGTGGAGCTATCCTCCAGCATCGCAACGACGCTGCCCGGCACTTCGGGCAGGGGGGCGGCGTGGACGGTGACGCCGCGCCGCTGCATGCGGGGGTTCTCCAGCGTCAGGTCGTGGTCGGACACCCGCGCTTCGAAGCGGCGGACCTGTTCGAGCAGGGAGAACAGGCGGTTATCCTCCGGCAGCATCTCGCTGAGCGGCATGTCGATGAGGCTACTGGCGGAGGCTCCGAAGAACTGCTCGGCGGCGTTGTTGACGCTTCGGAAGCGGTTCTCGCCATCGAGCACGATGGTCGCCACCGGAAGTGCGGAGAGGATCAGCGTGGCGTCGGGTGCCGGAGCGACACGAGCGGGAAGGAAGCGCGCGACCAGGCGCGATTTGCGGCTACTGGCCCCGCTCACGCCGCGAGCCGCCCTTGATCGAGGAAGCCCTGACGTACCGCCTCGACACCGGATTCGATCAAGGGGTCGTAGAAATCGTCGATGAGATT
>JAZKFA010000239.1:0-6645 GCA_040386655.1 Pseudomonadota bacterium
GCGGCACGCGGCTGCCGACGCGCAAATTCATCAGCAGGCGGTTGTCGCTCTCGCATCGCTGCAGCACCACCATGTCCAGCCCGTCGCGCGCCGCGACCGCGCCCGCACCCGAGAACTGGTTTGCAAGCGCCTGCAGATGCGGCTGCGCCAGCTCCGCTAGGGTGAAGCCGGCGATCGCACTGTGGCCGAGCCGGAGTGCTGCCAGCCCCGGGCGCATCCGGTCGCCGGGCACGCTGACCAGCACGCCCAGCTTGAGCATGGTGTGGCACAGGCGCCAGACAGTAGGCTGCGGCAGCTTCGCGCGCTTGGCGAGCTCGGATCCGCTGAGTTCGGGCTGCTCCGGCGTGAAGCATTCCAGCAGCGCGAGGCCGCGGGCGAGTGCGGTGACAAACTGCCGGTCCTTGCCCTCCACGCCGTGCAATCCCCTGCGGTTTACGGCGCCGGTGGCGCGCGCTAGCTTTGCCTCGAACGAGTAGTTAACTCGCAGTGCGAAATGGCGCAACCCGCGCGCAAACAGTGGGACGCGCAGGAGGATGTCCATGACTCCCAGGCTGTTCGAGCCGATGACCATCCGTGGCCTCACGCTGCGCAACCGCATCGTGCTCTCGCCTATGCTCACCTATTGCGCGGAGGCCGGGCACACCACGGACTGGCATTTTGCGCACCTCGCGAAGTTCGCCGTCGGGGGTTGCGGCCTGGTCTTCATGGAATCGACCAAGGTTGACCCGCGCGGCTGCACCACGCCACGCGACTGCGGGCTGTGGAAGGACGACTTCATCCCGGCCCTCGCGCGCATTACCGCCTTCGTGAAGGCGCAGGGGGCCGCCATCGGAATCCAGCTCGGCCATTCCGGCCGCAAGGCGCGCAACTCCCTGCCCTGGGAAGGCCGGGCGCCGCTCGCGAGCCACCCGGGCGTCGACCACGGCGAGGACTGGGAGCTGGTCGCTCCCAGCGCGATCGCTGCCGCCCCCGGGGTCGCCGTCCCACGCGCGCTGACCATCGCCGAAATCCAGGGCCTCATCGCAGAATTCGGCGCGGCCGCCGCGCGCGCCGACCGGGCGGGGTTCGATGTGCTGGAGCTGCACGGCGCGCATGGCTACCTGGTGCACCAGTTCCTCTCGCCCACCGCGAATCAGCGCGAGGACGCCTATGGCGGAAGCCCCGCGAACCGCATGCGCTTCGCCATCGAGATCGCGCAGGAAACGCGCCGCCACTGGCCGGCCGACAAGCCGCTGTTCTTCCGCGTCTCCGCCGTGGACGAGGATGGCGGCACGATCGAGGACACCATCGCGCTGTGCCGCGAACTGCGCGCGGTGGGTGTCGACGTGATCGATTGCAGCAGCGGCGGAATGACGGCGCGCTCCATCGTGGATTCCGGCCGCAAGCACGGCTACGGCTACCAGGTGCCCTATGCCGAGCGCATCCGCCTGGAGGCGGAGATTGCGACGATGGCAGTGGGCCTCATCATCCATGCGGACCATGCCGAGGCGATCCTGCGCCATGGCCAGGCGGACCTTGTCGCGATCGGGCGTGAGATGCTGCAGAACCCGAACTGGGCGCTGGACGCCGCCGAAAAGCTCGGCGCGCCGGCGCCCTACGCAACCGTGCCGCCGGCCTATGGATACTGGCTGGAAAAGCGCACACAGGCCGGCTTTGGTGGCCGACCCTCCACCTGGCAACGCGGCATCGAAGGCAGCGCATCATGAGCACCGAGACGATCGAGGTCGTGCACCAGGGCGAGGACATCGTGGGCGAATCCCCGATGTGGCATCCCACCGAGCAGCGCCTGTACTGGGTCGATACGCGCAAGCCCGCGCTGCACCGGCTGGAAGCCGATGGCAGCGTGCGTAGCTGGGCGATGCCGAACAACATCGGCAGCTACGTCTTCCGGCGCGACGGCGGGATCATTGCCGGGCTCAAGCAGGGTTTTTCCAGCATCGACCTCGACACCGGCGCGGTGACGCTCATCCTGGACCCCGAGCCCGGGTTGCCGGAGAACCGCCTGAACGATGGCCGCTGCGACCGGCGCGGCCGCTACTGGTGCGGCTCCCGCGACCCCGGCGACACCAATCCCGGCGGATCGCTGTATCGCCTCGACGGAGGGTTCCACTGCGAGCGCATGGACACCGGCTTCATCGTGTCCAACGGCATGGCCTTCAGCCCCGATGACCGCACGCTGATCTTCGGCGACAGCCGCGGCGACACCATGTGGCGCTACGATCTCGACCTCGACGCCGGAACCATCGCGAACAAGCGGGTCTTCCTCGACACGCGGCATCTGCCCTGGCGCATCGACGGCGCCACCTTCGACGCGGAGGGCTACTACTGGGCGGCGCTGATCGGTGATTCCTCGATCGGCCGCTTCGACCCCGAGGGGCGCCTGGTGCGTATCATCCGCCTGCCCGTCACACACCCGACCATGTGCAATTTCGGCGGCCCTAACCTCGAGACGCTGTTCGTCACCTCCGGCACCATCTTCGTCAAGGAGGGCGAGCGCGCGCAGCAACCGCTCGCCGGCGCGCTGTTCGCCATCCATGGGCTGGGTGTGCGTGGCGTTGCCGAGCCCCTGTTCGCGGGATGAGGGACAGCGACGGCGCCGAGGCCCTGCTCGCCAGCATCCAGTCCCAGGCAACGCGACACGAAACGCCAGGCGGCGTCGTGTGGCACAGCTGGGGGCAGGGGCCGCCCCTCATCATGCTGCACGGGGCCGCGGGGTCCTGGCGGCATTGGCTGCACAATGTCGGCCCGCTTTCCGCCCGCCGGCAGGTGCTCTGCGCGGACATGCCCGGCTATGGCGACAGTGCGCTGCCGCCGGCACCGGTCTCGCTCGAAAGCTTCGCGCAGCTGTTGATCGAAGGCATCGACGCCCTGATCCCGCGCACCCCCTTCGCGCTGGCCGGCTTCTCGCTCGGATCCACCATCGCCGGGCAGATCGCGCACGTGATGGGAGAGCGCGTCTCGCGCCTGATCCTCATCGGCTCGGGCGGGCTGACGGCGGCCAATTTCATCGACATGGAACGCGTTCGCGACAAGCAGGGCGCGGCGCGTACCGAAGCCCACCGCGAGAACCTCCGGCGCATCATGATCCACGACGAGAGCCGCATCGACGCGCTGAGCCTCGCGGCCCAGGCCTGGAACTCCGACCACTCCCGGCTGCGGCTGCGTGGCGCGCTGCCGCAGATGACGCTCAAGCGGCTGCTGCCGGAGATCGCTGCGCCCGTGGATGCCATCTGGGGTGAGCATGATCAGCCGGCGAGGGGCAACCTCGACGAACGCGTCCAGACGCTGAAGAGCATCAAGCCGGATGCACATGTCACCGTTGTTCCGAACGCCGGGCACTGGGTGGCGTATGAGGCTGCGGACGCGGTGAACGCGGCGATAGAAGAAAGGCTGGAGAAATGAATTTCCCCAGACCCCTTTCTTTTATTTTTGCCTTCTGGTGCTTCCTCACCACAGCTGCCCAAGCGCAGAGCGAGACGCCGTGGGCGGACCGGCCGGTGTCCGTGATCGTGTCCTGGGCGCCTGGGGGCGTCGTGGACACCATCGGGCGGGCGCTCGCGCAATCCATGTCGGACCTCACCGATGGGCGCTTCGTCGTGGTGAACCGCGACGGCGCGGCCGGGATCGTCGGGGCGCAGGCGCTCGCACAGGCGCGGCCCGACGGGCTGACCATCGGCTTCGAACCCATCACCCCCGTCACGACGGCCGCGCACACGCTGCGCAACGTGCCGTTCAATGCCGAGAGCTTCGACTACGTCTGCAAGGTGTTCGAAAACGTCCTGACCGTCACCGTCGCCGAGGCCTCGCCCTTCCGCGACACGCCTACGCTCATCAGCGCCATCCGTGCGCAGCCCGGCGCGCTCACCTACGGGCATTTCGGCACCAACTCGCTCGGCCATCTCTCCTTTGCGAATATCGTGCGCGAGCTGGAACTGCGCCTGGTCGACGTGCCCTTCCGTGGCGAGGTGCCGATCTATCCCGAACTGATCGCGGGGCGGCTGGATTTCGGCATCGGCACCGTCGGCGGCAGCCGCGGCAAGCCGGTGCGGCTGCTCGCGGTCTTCGGCGACAACCGCTCCGTCGCCGCGCCGGATATTCCCTCCACCCGCGAACTCGGCCTGCCGACGCTGCAACCCGTACTCGCCGGGCTGATGCTGCCGCGCGGGGCGCCTGCCGGGCTCGCGCAGCGCCTTGATGCGCTGTGCCGCCAGGCCACCGAAGCTGCGTCCTTCCGCGCGGTGATGGGGCGCCTGGGCGAGCCGATCCTCTACGCCGACCGCGCCGCGTTCACCGCCGCCGCGCTGCGCGACGATGCCGAAAAGCGGGCGCTCGTCCGCGCGCTCGGCCTGCTGCCCCCATGACCGGAGCACTGCCATGACCCGTCGCCGCGCGCTGCTGTTCGCCTCACTGCTTCCTGTAGCACCCGCCCTCGCGCAGGCGCCCTGGCCGCAGCGGCCGCTGCGGTTCATCGTGCCCTTCGCGGCCGGCGGCAATTCGGACGTGACGGCGCGGCTGTTTGCCAACCGCATCACCGCGCGCCTGGGCCAGCCCATCGTGGTGGAGAACCGCTCCGGCGCCACGGGCGCGATCGGAACCGAGGCCGTGGTGCGCGCGGCACCCGATGGCTACACCATGCTGATCGGCAGCCCGGGCTCCATCGTCAACGGGCCGCTGCTGCAGGCCAATCGGCGCTACGATCCCATCACCGACCTGGTTGCGGTCGCGCTGCTCGGCTCGGTACCGATGGTCATCATTGTGAAGCCGACGCTGCCGGTGCGCACGCTGGCCGAGCTGGTGACCTGGTCCAAGGCGCAGCCGCGCGGCGTGACCATCGGCACCTCCGGCATCGGCGGTGCGAACCACCTGCCGCTGGAGCTGTTCATTGCCGCGACCGGTGCGAACCTTGTCCATGTGCCCTACCGCGGTGGCGGATCCACCCTGCCGGATTTCGTCGCCGGCAATGTCGATGGCGTGCTGATCGAGATGCCCTCCGTGCTCGACCTGCACCGGGACGGGCGCGGGCGCATCCTGGGCGTCGCGGCACCCGCCCGCAGCGCACAGCTGCCGGATATCCCGACCTTCATCGAGCAGGGGCTCACGGGCTTTCTCGCCGCCTCCTTCGTCGGGCTGTTCGCGCCGGCCGGCACGCCGTCGCCGATCGTCGCGACCGTCCAGGCCGCCATCGCAGAGGCCGTCGCGGACCCCGAGATCCTCGCGCGGCTGCTGAGCTTCGGCGCCGATCCGCCGACGCCGGCCGAACTCACCACGCCCGGTTTCGCGGCGCTGCTGCAGGGCGAGCTGGAGAAGGCGCGGCGTGCGATCGCGATCGCGGGGCTACAGCCGGCGTAGAAGAGCGCCTTTCGCGTTCACCGAACCCGGATTGGCGAACCTGGTCGCCCGGCGCATGAGGGCACTATTCCAGCACCACGCCCGACGTTGCCACCACCGGCGCCCAGAGCCTGAACTGGGCATCCCAGAACGCCTCCAGCTCCGCCGCGCTCGACCCCACCGGCTCCACACCCGCGGCGCGAAGGCGCGCATTGGTGGCGGTGTCGCGCACGGCGCCCTGCGTCGCCTCCTGCAGGCGCCCCACAATCGGGGCGGGCGTGGCCACGGGCGCGAACAGCGCCATCCAGTTGAGGATCTCGAAGTCGGCCAGGCCGGCCTCCTCCACCGTCGGCACGTCTGGCAGCACCGCGCTGCGCTGCTTCGACGTGACGGCCAGCGCGCGGATCGTGCCCTGGCGCACGAAGGGCGCTTGGCTCGCCACGCCCTCGATCAGGAAATCCGTATCGCCCGAGATCATCGCGGTGATCGCCGGCCCCGCGCCACGGAAGGGGATGTGCTCCGCCGTGGTGCCGCTGCGCGTGTTGAGCAGATGCGCGCTCATGTGGTTGATCGACCCGGGGCCGGAGGAGCCGTAAGTCAGCCGCCCGGGCCGCGCCTGCATCAGCGCCACCAGCTCCGCCAGCGTGCGTGCTGGGACGTGGTTGCCCACGGTCAGCAGCATCGGCATCGTGTTGATCAGGCTGACCGGCGCGAACGCCTGGCGCGTGTTGAACCGCAGCGAGCGATACAGCCCGGCATTCAGCACGCCCGCGCTGACCGTGAAGATGCCGATGACATGGCCATCGGGCGGCGCATTGGCCACCATCTCGGCCGCGATGACCCCACCACCGCCGCCGCGGTTTTCCACCAAAACCGGTCGCCCTAGCGCCTCTCCCATCGTGGGCGTGACGATGCGCGCGACCACGTCGATGGACCCGCCGGGCGCGGAGGTCGCGATCATGCGCACTGGCTGGCGGGGAAAATCCTGCGCCTGTGCCGGCAGGGCGGCGAGGCTCGCCGCTGTGATCAATGCGCGGCGCTTCATGGCGTGTCCCCCAGAGCCTTGCGCAGCCCAGCCGTCCAGGCCCCGGCGGCAGATGCGAGCAGCGCGATGTCGCTTTGCGTGGTGAGGAACAGCGCACCGCGTCGCACCGCTTCCGCCTGGCGTGCGACGTCGCGATTGCCGCCGCAGCCAGCGAAGATGCCGTTCGCGCCTGCGGCGGCGATCACCCGGTCTTGCGCGGCGACGATGACGGGGTCGTCGAACTGCCCGGCCTTGCCCATGCCCACCAACAGGTCGTTGCTGCCGACATGGAG
>JAZKFA010000239.1:6745-23478 GCA_040386655.1 Pseudomonadota bacterium
AGCGCGATGTCCGGATCATCGACCCCGCGCACGCGCACCACGGGTGCGACGCCGATGGCGAGGGCGGTCTGCGCGATATGCGCGATCGTTTCGATGTCGAAGATCGCGTGCTGCGTGTCGATGAAGAGGAAGTCGTGCCCCGTGGCGCGGGCAATGCGTGCGATATCGGCGGAGCGAGTCATCCGCACGCTCATGCCGAAGGCCGGCTTGCCGGCGCGCAGGTTGCGCAGCACGGGATTGTCCATTCTCGCCTCCTCACGCATTGGCCGCGATCCAGCCGAGGTTCTTCTGCTCCGCCAGGGCCCAGCTGCGCTCCAACAGCCGCGCGCACTTCGCGGCCCCGAGGACGGGTTCGGCCAGGCCCAGGAACTTCGCCGACAGCGCCTCATCCGACATCGGGTTGGCAAGGCTGCCCAGCGGCGTCGTGGTCGTGGCGAAGACGCGGCGGCCGTCGCGCATTTCCAGCACCACATCCGATTCCATGCGGTTGCAGCCGGGATCGGCCTCAGCCGTGACGCGGTTGCGGATGGCGACCACCTCGGGTGCGCGCACCCGTTCATCGGAGAACTCCGCCTCGCCGCCGGCACCGTCGACAAGTGCCACGGCAGCGGCGTGGAACACGCTGAACTTGCCCTCGAGCCCGGTGGTCGGCTGGCGCTTGCCGGTGAGGTCGAGCACCAGCGGATGCACGCGCAGCCGCACCGCCTCGACCGCCTCGGGAGAGAAGCCGGGGGCGGCGCGCAGCTGCAGGCACAGGTCGATGACCGGATGCACCACGAGACCGCAGGCGAAGGGCTTGTAGGTGTTGCCCATGATCTCCCAGCTCTCGCCCAGCCCCTCGCTGACCCGCTCCGGCGCGAAGCCGGTGGCGAGCACCTCGGCGAAGCCGCGCCGTCCTTCAATGGCGTCGGAGGCCGCGTCGAAGCCCTCGGCAGCCAGGCTGCCTGCCAGCAACCCGTTCTGCGCCGCGCGGCCGGGGTGCAGGCTTTTGACCATCGACCCGAAATGCACGCGCAGCCCGACCGGCTGCGTCGCCCCCATCCCCATCGCCCAGGCGCTGCGTGCCGCATCCAGCCCGAGCAGCCGCGCCGCCGCCGCCGCCGCGCCGATCGCGCCCGCTGTCCCCGTCGCGTGCCAGCCGAGATCGTAATGCGATGGCATCACCGCGCGCCCCACCCGGCAGGCGACCTCGACGCCGAGCAGGAAGGCGTGCAGCAGCGTGGCGCCATCGGCACCGCGCGCTTCGGCCAGGGCGAGCGCGGCGGAGAGCACCGGCGCGCTTGGATGGATCAGCGCCGTCTCGTGCGTGTCGTCGAAATCCAGCACGTGGGAGGAGATGCCGTTGACCAACGCGGCCACCACCGGATCCGCGCGCCGGCCGAGGCCGGGAAGGCTCGCAACCGCCGGGCCCGGGCCGAACGCCTCCGCCGCGCGCAGTGCCGCCGCCACGCCGGCATGCGGCGCGCCGCCGATCGCGCAGCCGAGCCAGTTCACGAAGGAGCGCACGCCCTCATGCCGTACCTTGGCGGGCACGTTCTCCCAGCGATGCTCCGCCGTCAGCCGCGCGAGCAACGCCGTCGCACCCAGGTCATCCATGGCCATGTCCTTCAATCCACCTGTGCGCCGGAAGCCCGCACGATGGGCGCCCAGCGCGCGCCCTCCTCGCGGATCATCGCGGCGAATGCCTCGGGCGAGGTCACCGCGATCTCCGCCCCGGTCGCTTCCATGCGTGCGCGCTGCGCCGGGTCCGCCGCCAGCGCGCCGACATCGGCCGCGATGCGCGCGACGATCTCGCCCGGCGTGCCGCGTGGGGCGAGCAGGCCGAACCAGGCCTCGGCCGTCACCGGCTTGCCCAACGCCTCGGCGAGTGTCGGCACCTCGGGCAGCACGGGCAGCCGCGCCTGGGATCCGATGGCGAGCGCCCGCAGCCGCCCTGCACGGATCAGATCCACGGACGATAGCGTGTTCACGAACATGGCCGAGACCTGGCCGCCGACCACGTCGTTCAACGCCGGCGCGCTGCCACGATAGGGCACGTGGTTGAGCGTGATGCCCTCCGACGTGCGGAACAGCTCCATGGCCAGGTGGGTGAAGCTGCCATTGCCCACTGAGGCGTAGGCGATCCGCCCTGGCTGTGCGCGGGCCAGCGCCACGAACTGCGCCGCATCGCGCGCCGACACCGAGGGGTTCACCACCAGCACGAAGGCGAGGCGCGCCAGCAGCGTGATCGGCGCGAAATCCGCGACGGGGTCGTAGCCGAGGCGCGCGAACAGGGTCGGCGCGATGGCCAGCGGCCCGGTATCGGCGATCAGCAGCGTGTGCCCGTCGGGCTGCGCGCGCGCGGCGACCTCGGTGCCCAGGCTGCCGCCGGCGCCCGGGCGATTCTCCACCACCACCGGCTGGCCCCAGGCGACCTGCAGCCGCTCGGCCAGGATGCGCCCGATGATGTCCGTGCCCGAGCCTGGCGGGTAGGGCACCAGGATGCGAACCGGCCGCTGCGGCCAGCCCTGCGCCCGAGCGTCGGCGGGGATCGCCGCCGCAAGGCTGGCGGTGAGCAGGGTGCGGCGGAACATGGCGTCTCCCATCATTTATTGGGTGAAAGCCTAGTCCCGAAGTGGCGTCCCGCCTATTGCGGCCCGCCTTCCCCCCGCCTTGCCTTTCTGTCATGGTCCGCGCCTGCGAATGGACGGTGTAACGAAATGTTGGTCCATGGCGGCTGCGCCGCCCGGGCCGGCTGGGGCGTTCTTCTGCTGGGCCCACCCGGCGCCGGCAAATCGGATCTGTTGCTCAGGCTTCTCGATGTCGGATGGTCGCTCGTGGCCGATGACCAGGTGGAGATCATGACCGGTGCCGGGGAATTCCTCGCAGCGTCCGCGCCGCCCGCGCTCTCCGGCCTGCTGGAGCTGCGGGGCGTCGGCGTGCTCGGGGATGTGCCGATGATGCCGCGCGCCGCGCTGCGCCTGGTCGCGCACCTGGTCCCGAGAGAGGCGGTGCCGCGGCTGCCAGAGCCTGATCGCTGGCACCATGCCGGTCGCACGGTGCCGGCATTCGCATTGGATCCCTTCGCCGCCTCGGCGCCTGCAAAGTTGGGCATCGCACTCGACGTCATCCTCGGACATCGCCGCCTTGTCGCGGGGCTGGGATGATGGACGCGCCCCGCCCGCGCGAGGTTGTCCTCGTCACCGGCCTGTCCGGGGCGGGCAAGGCGTCCATTCTCAACGTGCTCGAGGATCTGGGCTTCGAAACGGTGGACAACCCGCCGCTCGCGGTATTGGAGGCTTTGGTCGGCGACGGCACGCAGGCGCTCGCCGCCGGGGTGGATTGCCGGACGCGCGATTTCGATGCGGCGACCGCGCTGCGCCTGCTCGACCGGCTGCGGCTGCGGCCCGACATCACCGTCAGCCTCGTCTTCGCCACCGCCGAGCCGGACGTGCTGCTGCGACGCTTCACCGAGACACGGCGCCGGCATCCGCTCGCCCCCGGCGGGCCGTTGGGTAGCCGCGTCGCGGATGGCATTGCGCGGGAGACTGCGCTGATGGCCGCGCTCACTGACGCGGCCGATTTGATCGTGGACACCACGGACCTTCCCCTGCCGGAGATGCGCCGGCTGATCGAGCGCCGCTTCCGCCCCGAAGGCGGGCCGGGCCTGGCCGTTACGGTGATGTCCTTCGGCTACCCCAAGGGCCTGCCGCGCGAGGCGGATCTGGTCTTCGACCTGCGCTTCCTGCGCAATCCCCATTACGATGCCGCACTGCGCCCGCTGACCGGCCGGGACGCTCCTGTCGCGGCCTTCATCGAGGCTGATCCGGATTTCGCGCCGTTCTGGGCCAACCTCACGGCTCTTCTCGCGCCGCTGCTGCCGCGCTATGCGGTTGAGGGCAAGAAGTACCTGACCATTGCCTTCGGCTGCACCGGGGGTAAACACCGCTCGGTCCTGGCGGCGGAGCGCATGACACACCATCTTCAACAGGGCGGCTGGCGGGTGGACCTGATCCACCGGGAGATCGGCGGCGGCACAATGCCCCCCGCATCCCATGGCGCCGCCGCATACACGGGTCGGGAGGCCCTTATCCAGACATCATGATCGGTCTTGTGCTGGTCACCCACGGCCGCCTGGCCGAGGAATTGCGGCTCGCCATGGAACACGTGGTGGGCAAGCAGCCTGGCGTTGCGACGGTCTGCATCGGGCCCGAGGACGACATGGAACACAGCCGCCGCGACATCGGGGGGGGGATCGATGCGGTCGACCAGGGCGACGGCGTCGTCGTGCTCACGGACATGCAGGGCGGCACGCCGTCCAACCTCGCGATGCAGCTGATGAAGGGCCGCGTCGATGTGGACGTCATCGCCGGCGTGAACCTGCCCCTGCTGGTGAAGCTCGCCAAATTGCGCGGCACTGAGAAGCTGGCCGACGCCGTGGAACACGCGAAGCTCGCCGGGCGGAAATACATCGCCTGCGGGGCGGACATGCTCAACGGCGCGACCATCATCAAGTCGGGCGGGCAGGGCCAGTGAACGACGAGGATGGGATGCGCGCCTCGCCGGCCGATACGGGGATGGCGCTGCGCACCACGGTCACCATCCGCAACGCGCGCGGCCTGCATGCGCGCGCGGCGGCGAAGCTTGTGACACTCGCCGAGCGCTTCGCCTGCTCGCTCACCATCCACGCCAATGGCCAATCGGTTCCGGCCTGCTCGATCATGGGGCTGATGATGCTGGGCGCCGGCAAGGGCGCGAGTGTCACCATCGAGGCCGAGGGCTGGGATGCGCGCGAAGCGATGGAGGCGGTGGCCGGCCTGATCGAAGCCGGCTTCCATGAAGACTGACGCAGCCAAGCTGAAGCCCGCCCGCGCCAAGTCGCGCGAGGTCACGCTCACCGGCATTCCGGTCGCACCCGGCTTCGCGATCGGGCCCGTCTTCGACACGACGGAGCAGCCCACCGAAGCGCCTCGGCGGCAGATCGCCCCGCCCGCGATCGAGGTGGAGCGGCACCGGCTGAACACCGCCGTCGCGCTGTCGAAGAAGCAGGTCATCAAGCTGCGCAACCGCATCGGCATCCTGCCGGAGGAAGCGCAGGACGAGCTCGGCCCGCTGCTCGACGCCTACGCCATGATGCTGGGCAATTCGCGGCTGATCCGCGGCGCGCGCAAGCGCATCGAGACCGACCTGCTCGGCGCCGAGACCGCGGTCGCTGATGAGGCGGAGGCGATCGCGGCCATCATCCTGGCCAACAAGGATGACGACAAGGCGGGGCTGAACCGCCGCGCGACCGAGGTGCGCGAGATCGCGCGCCGCCTCACGCGCAATATCCTCGGCAAGGCTTTTCGTAGTCTGAAGGACATTCCCGAGGGATCGATCCTGATCGCCGAGGAGCTGACGCCGGCCGATGCTGCACTGCTCGACCCCTCCCGTATCGTGGGTGTGGCGACCGATGAGGGTGGGGCCGATGGCCACACCGCCATCATGCTGCGCGCGCTGGGGATTCCCTCCGTCGTCGCCTGCACGGGGCTGACGGAGGCCGCGCGGCGCGGCGACACCATTGCGATCGACGGCAGCGCGGGCCTGGCCCATCTGCACCCGACGCCGGCGACGCTTGCCGCTATCCGCGACAAGCTCGCGGCCTTCGCCAAGGAGCGGGCGAAGCTCTCGAAACTGCGCCGGCTGCCTGCCGAGACGACCGATGGCGAGATGGTCGAGCTGCACGCGAACCTGGAGATCCTCCAGGAGCTGCCGCTGATCGCCCAGGCGGGCGCGCAGGGCATCGGCCTGCTGCGCACCGAGTTCCTGTTCATGAACCGCGATGACCTGCCTGGCGAGGATGACCAGCTCGCCGCCTATGCGCAGATCGTGGAGGCGCTGGCCGGCGACCCCGTGACGATCCGCGTGCTCGACTGGGGCGGGGAGAAGAACATCGAGGCGCTGTCCGAGACGGATGCGCATACCCACGCCGGACCCAATCCGGCGCTCGGCCTGCGGGGCCTGCGCATGCTGCTCAAGCGTCCCGATCTTCTGGAGACGCAGTTCGCCGCCATTCTGCGCACCGCGGGCATGGCGCCCGAAGGCGCGGTGCGGGTGCTGCTGCCCATGGTCACCATCCCCGACGAGGTGAAGCAGACCCGCGAGATCTATGAACGCGTGGCCCGCCGCCTGCGTCGGCGCGGCGAACGCCTGCCCGAAAAGCTGCCGATGCTGGGCGTGATGATCGAGACGCCGGGGGCCGCACTCGCCGCGGACGCCATTGCGCTGGAGGCGGATTTCTTCGCCATCGGCACCAATGATCTCGCGATGTACACGCTCGCCGTCGACCGCGCAGAGGCCGATGTCGCGCATCTGTACGACCCCTTGCACCCGGCGGTCCTGCGGCTGATGCAGTTCGCGACCGAGGCGGCACTGCGGCTGCGCATCCCGGTCTCCGTCTGCGGCGAGATGGCGGGGAATGCTAAGCTGGTGCCGCTGCTGCTGGGCCTGGGCATCCGTTGCCTGTCGATGAACGCGGCCTCCTTGCCGCGGGTGAAGCAGGCGGTGCGCGCGCTTGATATCACCGATTGCGCCCGCTTCGCGCGTCGCGTCATGGAGCAGAGCGACCCCGTGCGGATCCGCGAGCTGGTCGACAACTTCGCGAGTGGGATCCCGGAGCGCGGATAGGGCGGGCAGTGGCCGGCCGAGGTCGTTGAGCCTCGACGGCAGTCCGGCACCGCGGCCGCGCCCGGCGTCTGCGCGCATGCTTATCGGAGCGCGCCCTTTTTAACGAACTGCCAGACCGAATGGTCGAACGCTGGTCGTCCAGCAAGCCCAGCGCGGGGAGTCCGCGCCGGCGCTCGAAGGAACCCTCTACGCGGCGATTGCGCTCCGCCCCAGGATCGCGCCGCCGCGCAACGCGCCCGGCCGCGTCTCGCCCCACTGCACCCGGTGGCCCTCTGGAAGCGCCCGGCTGAACGGCACTGCGAGCCAGATGCGCAGCAGCACCCGCTTGCCCTCGGCGCCATCATTATAGGCGGTGCGGCCGTGATAGCTCACATGCTGGTTGAGCAGCTGCAGGTCACCTTGCTCGAACGGCGCCTGGTAGCACAGCTCCTCCGCAACCTCGGCCAGCAGGTCCATCGCGGCCAGCTGTTCAGGGCGCAGCGGGGGCACGCCTTCGACGGCATGCGCCATCTCGACATAGGTGCGGCTGTACTGGCTGGTGAACTCGCCGCCCGGACCGCGCGCAAAGACCGGCATCTTGAAGATGCGGTCCGTGGTGCGCTCGCCCTCCTCGTCGCCCGGCTTCATGCGCCAGAAATCTTCGTAGAGCACGCGCAGCAGGGCAGGGTCGCGGCGGGCGATCTCATCCTGGATGGCGACCGTCGAGACCATCTTTGAGACGCCGCCCGCGATGCCGTTCGAAGCGCACAGCAGCGCCAAAACATCGCACTTGTCCGTGTGAAAGCGCAGCGGCCCGGTCGAGCGCGATCGCGCCCGTGCCGAGGGTACCGAACCATCCGCCGTGGCACCGGTGACAGCCGCGCCGGTGCCGGTTTCATCCTTCACCTCGGCCAGCACTTCGCCCGCGGCGGTCTGGTAGAGCGGCGTACCGAGGTTGGCCGCGAGGCCCCAGAACACGGTCTTCAGCGCCGCCGGTCCCCAGCGTTCGGCCGGCAGGCCGGAGAGGCGCACCACGCCGGTGCCGTGCTCCAGCTCCTCGGCGACGGCGTCGAGCAGCGGGCGCAGCGCAGGGATGGCGAAATCCTCCGCGCGCAGCCGTGGCGGCGCGATGCCGCGCGTCCCCGCGAGTGCGGCTTCGAGGGCGGCGATCTCGTCCTCGGAAAAGCGCCGGCCCCAGAGCGGGCTGCGTGTTACCTCATCGCCGCGCCAGGCGGCGCGGCCACCAATGATGTCGTTCATACCGATATTCTCCGGTCCCGGATGATGCGCCCCCAGCGGGCGGTTTCCGCCACGATGCGGGCGGCGAATTCAGCGCGTGTGTTGGCAGCGTAAATCAGCCCCTGCTCGGCGAGGAAGCGCTGCATCTCGGCGGTGCGACTGACCTCGGTATAGGCGGCATAAAGCGTCGCCAGCACATTCTCGGGCGTGCGCGCCGGCGCGATGACCGCGTACCAGGTGGTCACCTCCAGATCGAGGCCGGACTCCTTCAGCGTCGGCACCTGCGGCAGGGAAGGGACGCGCTCCCCCGTGGTCACGGCGATTGCCCGGACCTTCCCATCGGCGATGGGACCCAGCAGCGAGGGCAGCGTCTCGAACATCGCCTGTACATCGGACTGCATGATGGCGATCAGGCTATCGGTATTGCCGCGGTAGGGGATGTGCTCCATCGCAATGCCGTCCTGGGCACGGAACATCTCGAACAGCAGGTGCTGCGCGGTGCCCACCCCGATGGAGGCGTAGTTCAACCGCCCGGGCTGCGCGCGCGCGGCGGCGATCAGCTCCGCCACGCTGCGCACCGGCAGGTCGTTGTTGACCACGAGGACCAGCGGTGAGGCGGCGAACATCGTGATGGGCGCAAGGTCTCGCGCCACGTCGAACGGCATGTCGCGGTAGAGGTTGGGGAAGATCGTCAGCGGGCCGAGATTGCCCATCCCGATCGTCAGGCCGTCCGGTGCCGCGCGCGCCACCTCGGCCACGCCGATGCGTCCGCCGGCGCCGGGCTTGAAGTCGTTCACGATGGTCACGCCCATCAGGCGGGAGACGCGGTCGTTGAAGGCGCGCGCGATCAGGTCGTTCAGCCCGCCGGGCGGCCACGGCACCACGAATCGGATCGAGCGCGGGGCTTGCGCGATGGCGGGCGCCGCAAGCGCGGTGGCCAGAAGGGGCAGGGCGCGGCGGGGCAGGGTCATCGATGAGCTCCAGGGTCGCAGGCGTCATCACGGACCCGCCATCGCGGCCCGTCAAGCGGTGACGGGCGTTCATCGGTCATTCTGGTACTGACCTCACTACAAAGAAGTAGATCAGGATCAATGATGAAGGTTTTTGCAACCGAGCAAGCCTGAAGTCTCCGGCCAAGAAACGACCATGTCCTGGGCGGTGTGCGACTATAGCATCCCCTCAGGAGCAAGCATCATGAGGCTTGGCGCAATCGACCTCTTTACGGAGCGGTTGCGGGCGTGCCATCACCGCGAACCATAACTTTGGTGTCTCAGCATGACGAGCCGGTGCCCTTCACGCCTTCGCCAACACACCGCCTCCGCAGGCTGGGTTCCAGCGGCGTTCGCGGGCTTCGCGTTCGCCTTGGCCGCCGCCGCGCCGCCCGCGGCCGCGCAGGAGCGCGACGGGCTGGCCGAGCAGCGCATGATCACCGTCACCAACCGTTCGAGGCCGGAGTTCGACCCGCTCGGCGTGCGGCTCGGCAGTTTCCGCCTCGATGCGCGCGGCGAGACCGGCGTGGGCTATGACGACAACCTGTTCGGCACCGAGCGCAACACGCGTTCGAGCCCGGTCTTCGCCAACTCCGCGCTGGCGACGCTGCAGAGCCAGTGGACCACACATGCGCTGGGCCTGAGCGCCACCATTGACGATGTCCGCTACACCGACCAGTCACGGCTCGACACCACTGCCTGGTCGGTCGGCGGGGTCGGTCGCTACGACATCGATGCCGCTTCCAATGTCGAGTTGCGACTGTCGCAGCGGCGCAGCTTCCTCTCGGTCCAGACCATCGACCTGCAGCGCGCCGGCGTCACCGAGCCGCTGCCCTTCGACGAGCAGATCGGCCGCGTCACCGCCAGCACGCGATTCAACCGGCTTTCCGTCTCGGGCTTCGGCCAGGTTCGCCACGTGGCCTTCGATGGCGCGGACGGCCTGGCGCTGAACGACCAGACGCTCGGCGTCGACTATTACTCCTATTCGGCGGGCACGACCCTGGCGTACCTGCTCTCCCCGGGGCGTTCGGCGACACTGACGCTGCGCGCCGAGGAGATCGATGGCGAGGGCGCGCGTGGCCGCTTCATCGACAGCACCACGCTCGATGCGTTGGTGGGCTTCGTCTATGATTTCGACGGTATCTACCAGGCGAGCATCGGCGTCGGCTGGGCGCGGCGCGAATACCGCGATTCCTCGCGGCGCACGATCGAGGGCCTCGGCATCGATGCGCGCCTCGTCTACCTGCCGAGCCAGCTGACGACGGTGACGCTCGCGGTCCGCCGCGGTGTGGATGATTCAGTCCGCAGCGGTGGCGAAGGGTTCCTGCGCACGCTCGGTTCGGTTCGCGTCGATCATGAGTTGCAGCGCAACATCATCATCGGTGCGGGCGTCAGTGTCGAGCGACGCGAATATTCCAACCCGTCTCAACGGGCGACCGATGGCATCATCGGCGCCTCCGCGCAGTGGCTGATCAATCGGAATTTGTCGCTGATTGCGACCTACCAGTACGTGACCCGCTTCGATACCTCGAACGGCGTCCAGGAATACGACCAGAACCTGGCATTCCTGCGCCTGCGCGTCAGCCTTTAGTCACGGCCTGACGATGCTGAAGACGATGTAGGCAATTCCCAGCCACATCACGGCAGAGATGCCGAGACCGATCATGATGCCGCGCGCGGGAGACCGTCGCTTCGACAGGGCCGTTTCAACCCGCGAGGGAGCCTGCGGCGTGAAGGCATCAACTTTCGCGTGCACCAATGGGCCTGACATTGAACTGCCATCATTATTTGATTCGGGTGTAGGGGCGCTTGAATCCCTTTGCAACAACGGAAACACCTCGTTTCGAAACCCTAGTGTTTTCGTGAACAGCTGGCTCTGATTTGCCCTCAAACCGCCACTTGAGTCGGGCAGAGATTACACCCTGGAAATCTCTTGGCGGCGTGGCGCTTGAGAAATCGCCGCTAACGCAACCAGTGCGTGTGCTTGAAGTAAATGCACTCGTATAAGTTTATTTCAGCCGGTATACGCAATCAAACTCGATAGATTTTCACCGGATTTACTCGCCATCTGGCCGAGTCCGAGGCTGGAACGTGCGGAGACCGGTAACAACACCGAGGGTTTACTGAACTATCGTCGTGTTTCGCTGTTCATTCAGCGACGAGGTTCTTAACATGCGACAACCTCAATAATAAGACTTCGTAACATTTTGTGAGACTTCTGCAAATGCAAATGATCGACGCAGTGCCAGCCGCCACCGCCCCCCGACGGGAGACGACCCTGAAGATGCACCGCCCCTCCTCCCCCATCCTGAGCCAGGCGCTCGCTTCGCGCGCCGGCTACGAGCCCGCGGCTGCTAGCCGTGATCGGCCGGCGACGCAGGACCTCGCCAAGCGGGCGCTCGACATCGCGGGAGCTTCGGCGCTGCTGTTGGGATTGCTCCCGGTGTTGCTCGTGCTCATGGCGATACTGCGCGCCGGCTCATCTCCCGTCTTCTACCGCCACATGCGTATCGGCCTCGGCGGGCGCGCCTTTGCGTGTCTGAAGCTGTGCACCATGCGGGCCGACGGAGACAAGGTTCTGGAGGATCTGCTCCGATCCGATCCCGCCGCGCGGCAGGAATGGCAGCAAACGCGCAAGCTTCGCGATGACCCCCGCATTACACCCATCGGCCGTTTCCTGCGCTCCACCAGCCTCGACGAATTGCCGCAGCTGTTCAACGTCCTGCGCGGCGAGATGAGCCTGGTCGGCCCGCGCCCCGTCGTCGCGCGTGAGCTTGAGGAGCACTACGGGCCCGACGCGGCCGAACTGTACTGCTCGGTTCGTCCCGGCCTCACAGGCCTTTGGCAGGTCAGCGGTCGCAGCGGCACCAGCTACAAGCAGCGCGTCGAACTGGATGCGCGCTACGTGCGCGAGCGTTCGCTCGCCATGGATGTGAAGATCCTGCTGCGTACCCCGATCGCGGTGCTTCGCCGCGACGGCGCCTGCTGACGCCAATGGACGCATCCCCCAGCGTGGCGTCGCACGACAAGCCCGCCAGCGGGAGTGCGGCACTGCGTGCGCTGGGCGAGGGGCCGCGGCGCGACTTGGCTTTCCACCACCTCCTGCCCGCGTTTGAGGCGCAGGCGGCACGCACGCCTGGCCGGCGCGCCGTGGTTTGCGGAGAGGCATTCCTCGACTACGCCACGCTGGACGCGCGGGCGAACTGCCTCGCCTGGCATCTGCGCGGGCGCGGCGTTGCGCCGGGAATGCGGATCGCGATCGCACTGCCGCGCGGCATCGACCTGCTCGTAAGCGTGCTGGCCGTGCTCAAGGCGGGCGCCGCGTACCTGCCGCTGGACACCGTAGGGCCGGCGGCGCGGATCGCCACCATCCTCGAGGATGCAGGCGTCGAGATGACGCTTTCCGTCAGCGCGCTGGGCCACCTGTTGCCTTCCCTCCATCCCGTCTGCCTGGTCGATGCCGAGGCCGAAGCGATCGCGCGCTGCCCTGCGGCGCCGCCCCCCGTGGCGGCTGATCCGGATGCGGCGATCTACGTCATCTACACCTCGGGCTCGACCGGAGCGCCGAAGGGTGCGGCATGCCACCACCGCGGCTTCGCGAACCTCCTGCAATGGTATGCGCGCACCCTTGAGTTGAGCGCGACGGACCGCGTGCTGATGATCGGCGCCTTCACTTTCGACGCGGCGCAGAAGAACTTCTTCGCGCCGTTGCTGGCGGGTGGCGAACTGCACTTGCCGGTGGGCGACGCCTTCGACCCCGAGGCCCTGGCCAGCACCATCGCCGCCGCCGGGATCACTTGGATCAACGGCACGCCGAGCACCGTCTATCCCATTCTCGAAGGCCCCGGCGCGCGCGACGCCGCAATGCTTGCCTCCCTGCGCTGGATCGTGCTGGGTGGAGAAACGATCAACGCGGCGCGGCTGCTGCCCTGGCTCAGCGACGGGGCGTGCCATGCGCGCGTTCTCAACACCTACGGCCCCACGGAATGCACCGACATCTGTGCCGCCTGGGCCTTCGACGGACGTGACGGCACCGCCTCGGTGCCGCTCGGGCGCCCCATCGACAATATTCGCATCGCCGTCCTCGATGAGGCGGGGGTGCCGCTGCCCCCGGGAATGGCGGGCGAGCTGTGGATCGGCGGCGTGGGCGTGGGCCTGGGCTATATCGGAAGCCCGGCGCTGAACGAAGGCAGGTTCGCAACCCGGGACGTGTTCGGCGCGCCGGAACGGATGTACCGCACTGGCGACCGCGTGCGCTGGACGTCGGAGGGGCTGCTGGAGTTCCTCGGCCGCACCGACCACCAGGTGAAGCTGCGCGGCTTCCGCATCGAGCTCGGCGAGATCGAGGCGGCGATGCTCGCGCATCCTGCACTTCGCGAAGCGGTGGCGGTGCTGCGTGAGGATGCCGGCGGCGATGCGCGCATCCTCGCCTACATCGTGCCGCGGCCCGGCGAGACGATCGACAACACCGCGCTCCGCCTGCACCTCGCGGAGCGGCTGCCCGTCTACATGATGCCAGCCGCCTTCATCCGCTGCGACAGCCTGCCGCTGACGCCGAACGGCAAGCTGGACCGGCTCGCGCTGCCCGCCCCGCCGGTCGAGACGGTGGTGGCCGCAGCCGCCGAGGGGCTGGCCGGGGAACTGCTCGCGATATGGCGGGCGGCGCTGCGCCATGACGCAGTTGGCCTCGACGACAACCTGTTCGACCTCGGCGGCACATCGCTGACGGTTGCCGAGATCCAGGCCGCGCTCGCCGCACGGCTGGGGCGGCAGGTGCCGGTCGTGGCACTGTTCGCGAACCCCACCATCCGCCGTCTCGCGCAGCTGCTCGGCGATGCGCCCGTGGCACCGCGTCCCGATGCCGCCCGCGCCCGCGCCGCGCGCCAGGCCGAAGCATTGCGCCGGATGCAACCGGGCGCCCGAGCGAGGGTGGGATGAGCGACGAGGATAGCGACAGCGCCCTTGATGGCGTTGCGATCATCGGCATGGCCGGGCGCTTCCCCGGCGCTCCGGATGTCGCTGCCTTCCAGGCCAACCTGCTCGCCGGGCGCGACAGCATCGACCGCTTTACCGATGCGGAGCTGGAGGATCGCTTCGGCCCCGAGGAGCGTGCCGATCCGGCCTTCGTGCGCGCACGCGGCATCATCCAGGATGTGGAGAATTTCGACGCCGCCTTCTTCGGCATGAAGCCGCGCGAGGCCGCGCTGACCGACCCGCAGCACCGCGTCTTCCTCGAGATCTGCTGGCAGGCCTTCGAGGATGCCGGCTACGACCCGGCTCGCATCGACGGTGCCGTCGGCGTCTTCGCCGGCGCGAGCATGAACACCTACTTCCTGCATCATCTGGCGCAAGACCGGGCGATGCTCGATCGCTTCACCAGCCAGTTCCAGGTGGGCGAATACGCGACGCTGATGGGCGCGCTGGGCGATACGCTGGCCACGCGCGTGTCCTACAAGCTGAACCTGCGCGGGCCGTCCATGGGCGTGCTGACCGCGTGCTCGACGGGCCTGGTCGCGGCGGCGCAGGCGGTGCAGTCGCTGCTGCTGCACCAGAGCGACATGGCGCTCGCCGGTGGTGTCTCCATCACCTTTCCGCAGCGGCGCGGCTACATGGCCGAGGATGGCGCGATGTGCGCGCCGGACGGCGTCTGCCGCCCCTTCGACGCGGCTGCGAACGGCACGGTGTTCAGCGCCGGCGCGGGCGTTGTGCTGCTCAAGCGCCTGACCGATGCCGTGGCCGATGGCGACCACGTCTACGCCGTCATCAAGGGCCAGGCGGTGAACAATGACGGTGCGGACAAGGTGGGCTTCACCGCCCCCTCCGTCGGTCCGCAGGCGGAGCTGGTGATGACGGCGCAGGCCGTCGCCGGCTTCGAGCCGCGCAGCGTCGGCTTCGTCGAATGCCACGGCACTGCCACGCCGCTCGGCGACCCGATCGAGGTCGCGGGGCTGACGCGGGCGTTCCGCGCTGGGACCGATGATGTGGGGTTCTGCGCGCTCGGTTCGCACAAGGGCAATGTCGGGCATATGGATGCGGCCGCCGGCGTCGCGGGGCTTATCAAGGCGGCCCTTGCCGTGCAGACCGGCATCATCCCCGGCACGCCGCATTTCAAGCGGGCGAATGCGGAACTCGCGCTCGAGACCAGCCCCTTCTTCGTCAACGCCGCGCCGATCCCCTGGCCCGCGATCCGCGGGCCTCGCCGCGCCGGCGTGACCGCGCTGGGCATTGGCGGGACCAACGCGCATCTGTGCCTGGAGCAGGCGCCTGAGACCGCGCCGAGCGTGGCTGTGGAAGCACCGGTGGTCCTGCCGTTGTCGGCGCGCTCTGCCGCGGGGCTTGCCGCCGCGCGCGCTGCACTTGCGGCGCGGCTGCGTGCGCCCGATGCGCCGGCCCTCGGCGATGTCGCGCAGACGCTGCGTAGCGGGCGGCGGCATTTCGCACATCGCTCGGCTGTTGTCGCGGCCTCGCTCGAA
Organism: Pseudomonadota bacterium; assembly: GCA_040386655.1. Lineage (GTDB taxonomy): Bacteria > Pseudomonadota > Alphaproteobacteria > Acetobacterales > Acetobacteraceae > Plastoroseomonas. The sequence goes on from JAZKFA010000239.1 coordinate 22,071, forward strand.
GACGCGGCTGCGCGTCTGGGATCTCCCGATGCTGCCACGGGCGAGGCGCCGGCCACGCCGCGCCCGGTGGTGTTTATGTTCCCCGGACAGGGCGCGCAGGATCCCGCCATGGCCGGCGCCCTGTTCCGCGAGGAGCCGGTGTTCCGCGCTGCCGTCGAGACCTGCGCCGCCGCCCTGCGCCGCACCGGTGGCGTCGACCTGATCGAGGCGCTGTATGGCGCGGCACCGGGCAATGCCGCGTCCATCCGCGACACCTACCTGGCCCAGCCGGCGATCTTCGCCGTCGAATACGCGCTTGCGCAGCTATGGATGGATCGCGGCGTGCGACCCGCCGCGATGATCGGCCACTCCATCGGCGAACTGGTCGCGGCGACGCTGTCCGGCGTCATCGGGCTCGAGGACGCGATACAGCTGGTCGCCGAGCGCGGGCGGCTGATGTCCGCCCTCCCGGGCGGGTCGATGCTCGCGGTTCGGTTGGCGGAAGCCGAGCTGGTGCCGCTACTGCGCGGCGAGGTGGCGCTGGCCGCCGTCAACGGCCCGGCGTTGTGTGTCGTGGCGGGGCCGAACGACGCCATCGCGGCGCTGCAGCGCGCGTTGGAAGCCCGCGAGATCGGCTGCAGGCTGCTGCACACCTCCCACGCTTTCCATTCGCCGATGATGGACCCGATCCTGCCGGCCATGCGCGAGATCTCGGGGCGGATGCGCTTCGCCCCGCCGGCCATCCCCTACGTCTCGACGCTGACCGGCGACTGGATCGGCGACGGAGAGTGCCAGGATCCGGAATTCTGGGCCCAGCACGCCCGTGCGCCGGTGCGTTTCGCCCAGGGCCTTGCGGCGTTGCGCGCTCGTATGCCCGAGGCGGCGCTGCTGGAAGTCGGCCCCGGCAGGACGCTGGTGACACTCGCGCGCCAGGCCGGTGGCCGTCCGGTCGCGGCCGCGTCGCTGCCCGAGGCGGGCGAGGATGCCTCGCCGCGCGACACCATGGCGCAGGCGCTGGCCCAGCTCTGGGTCGCGGGTGCCGAGGTCACGTGGCCGGCCATCCCCGGCGCGCGGCGCGTGTCGCTACCGCCCACGCCCTTTGAGCGCACCCGTCATTGGATCGATGCCCCTGCCAGCGCAGCGCCCCCCGCTGCCGCTGTTATTGCCGCCATCCCCCCCGCACCCCTGCCCGAGACAGCCCCCACCATGCTCGACCAGCGCCTTGCCACGGCCCATGCCGGCATCGTCGCCGCCATCGAATCGCTCTCCGGCGAGGCCATGCCCGCGGGCGATGCGGAGACCAGCTTCCTGGAACTGGGCTTCGACTCGTTGCTGCTGACGCAGCTCGCGCAGCAATTGCGGAAGCGCTTCGCCATCCCGCTGACATTCCGCCAGCTGAGCGGTGAGCTGTGCAGCCTGGCGAAGCTCG
>JAZKFA010000240.1:0-14304 GCA_040386655.1 Pseudomonadota bacterium
TAACGATTTGCGTGCGCAGTTTCGGCGCGCTGCCCGCGCACGCTCAACGGCTGGTTGAGTTTTTGAAGCTGCCTGCTGATGTTCCGCCTGAGACGCGCGTGAGGCCGATGGGGTAGGCTCGGTGCGATTGAACTACACGGGGCCATCAGAGCGCCTGCCCACCCTGCTGTGACACACCACTTGCCCTGCTCCGCAGCATCCGAACCAGGCTACAGCGGGACTGAAGGGGATGACGCCAGCCCGCCCGTGATGCCACAGACTGCTCCTGCCATTGGATCGGTGCAGGGCGACGGTACAACCTTATCTGCGGCATGGGGCCGAAGCATCCAAAGGGCATAGACGATCAGCATCGCGCCGAGCAGCAGGAGATGGGAACGCACGGTCATATGCAGCAGCAGCAGCCATAGCGGGAGCGTGCACAGCCCTCCCCAGCGCTCCTGCCGCCCGTTTCAAGTTATCTCGAGCCGCAGGTGCAGTACGCAGAGTATCTGCATCGCAATGCGAAGACCGCCAGAAGCGGCGCTTGAGCGCAAAGTCGCGCGCCGCGGCAGCGACGACACCCACATGGTGATGACGCTCGTCCCACCCGTGGCGCCCGCCAGCGCGCAGCCGCATCCCAGCGCCGGTCCGAGTCATCGCCGCACCCAGGCCCCCCAGGCTCAGGCTTCATTCATTGGATCGGCGGCGCCATGCATGAGCATGACGGCCTCTCCCGGCATCGCTAAGGGGGCGGATGGGCTGTCTGTGCCGGTAAGTACGTCATGGTTGGGTGCGGGCGCAGGGTTCGGCTTATTGCGAACACGGCTGGTTCACGCGCGGCCAACCAATGCCCAAGGCTTAGTTCACAAGATGATCGACCGTTCTCTTCGGCCGGTGGTCCATGCTCACCGCCACCGCAGCTTGTAGGTTCTTTTGCCTCTGGCGCCTGCTGCCACTGTTTTCACAATAGCGGCTTACAGAGATGCGAAGGAGGATGTTGAAATTCCCCGCGCGGCAAAACGTAAATGGCGATCGTTCTCCAGGCCCTAAGACCTTCCCGATTTAGCGTCGGGTCGGGTGAGTACCTTACCCCGTGGGATTGACGTGTCTGACATTCAGGGGACAGCCTTCCCTCAGCCTGCAGGACCAAGCCCAGCGAGCGACGCCCAAGGAGCCGCGCCATGACCCGTCCTGATCCATTGCGGCCCACCCGCCGGCTGGCACTGATCGGGCTTGCTGCATCCCCGCTGCCGGCCCTCGCGCAGTCGCGCTTTCCTGAACGCTCGATCCGACTGATCCTACCCTGGACGGCAGGCGGGCCGGCCGATGTCGGCTTCCGGATCATGGCAGAATCCGTCACGCGCAAGCTGGGCCAATCCGTGGTGGTCGAGAATAGAGCGGGTGCGGCCGGCATCCTCGGCGCCATGGCGCTCAAGGACGCGCGGCCGGATGGCTATACCATCTCCCAGATGCATGTCGGCGTCGTGCGGCAGATGTTGCTGAACCCCCGCCCGCCTTATCATCCGATCGACGACTTCAGCTACATCCTGCAAATCACCGGCTTTACCATGGGTCTGGTGGTGCGCGCCGATGCGCCATGGCGCACACTCGATGAACTGCTGGCCTACGCCCGCGCCAATGCCGGAAAGCTGAACTACGGCACGCTCGGGATCGGCTCGACCCAGCATCTGGTTATGGCCCGCATCGGCATGATGAAAGAGCTGAATTGGACGCATGTTCCCTATCGCGGCACGGCGGATACGCTGCGCGCGCTGCTGGGCGGGGAGATCGACTTCGCCTCGGAATCCTCGGGCTGGGCACCCATGGTGCTGGCTGGACAACTCCGCCTGCTGGCCCTCTACACGACCGCGCGCGCGCGCCGCTTCCCCGAGGTGGCGACGCTGCGTGAGCAGGGCATCGACATCGCCGTCGATAGTCCGGGCGGGCTGATCGGCCCGCGCGGGATGGATGCCGGCGTGGTGCGCGTGCTGGCCGACGCCTTCCGCGAGGCCGCGCAGGAACCTGCGCACGTGCAGTTCCTCGAACGTCTGGACCAGCCCCTCATCCTCAACGACGGCGCAACCTACCGCGCCGACATGCAGCGCACGATGGATGAGGAGCGCATCCTGCTCCGCCAATTGAACCTGCTGCCCGCCTAAGCCCCGCTCCGCACGCATCATCCAACGGTGCGGCGTTCCGTCATGTTCGAGGAGACACTCCATGAGCGCCAAGATCCCCGTTCTCGACCTGGGCCCGATGCGTGCGGGTGCGCCGGGCGCTCTGGAGCAACTCGGTGCCGAGCTGCGCGAAGCCTTCACGGATGTCGGCTTCTACTTCGTGCGCAATCACGGCATTCCCCAGGCGCTGCTCGATGAAACATTCTCCGCGGCCGAGCGCTTCCACGCCCAGCCGCTGGACGCCAAGCTCGCGCTCAAGATCGACGAACACAACATCGGCTACATGCCGCTGCGCGGCGCGACCACGCGCGTGAACGCGGTGGGCGATGTGGCGCTGCCCAACGCCAACGAAGCCATTTTCTTCAAGCGCGAACTGCCCGCGGACCACCCTGACGTGATGGGCAAGGTGCGCTTCCGAGGCCGTAACCAGTGGCCGGCCGGCTTGCCCGGCTTCCGCGAACAGGTGCTCGCTGCCTGCAATGCCTTCGAGGGCCTCGCCCTGTCGCTGCTGCCGATCTACGCCCGCGCGCTCGACCTCGAGGCAGACCACTTCGCGCCGTTCTTCCAAGAGCCGATGTACACGCTGCGCATGTCGCACTACCCCAAGCAGGAACCGACGGCCCCCGAGAATGAATTCGGGATCGCGCCGCATCTCGATACCTCGTTCATGACCATCCTTGCGCAGAACCGCGTCCCGGGCCTCTCGCTCCGGCTGAACACCGGTGAATGGGTCGATGCGCCCGCGCCCGATGGCGCGTTGCTGATCAATGGCGGGATGATGCTGCGGCGCTGGACAGACAATCGCTTCCTGGCAACGCCGCACCGGGTGATCAACCGGTCGGGGCAGGAGCGCTATGCGATCCCGTTCTTTTTCGACGCGAGCTACAACGCAGTGATGGCGCCGATCACCGCGGATGGCAGCGCAGGGCGAATGCCGCCCATCATCTATCCGGAGTTCATGACGGGCTACCAGCGCGCGAACTTCCATCACGCCGCGGCGGGCGCGGACCAGGCGGAGGCCGGCAAGGAAAAGCTCGAGCTGCAGGGCTACTGAGGCCGCATGCGCGCCGATCTCCTGCTGACCAACCTGCGCCTGGCCGGGTTCGGGTCAGGGCACCGCATCGCCGTTGTGGACGGCGTCGTTGCCGCGATCCTGCGGCCTGGTGCCGCCGAGCCCGAGGCGGCGGAGGTGCTCGACCTCGACGGCGATCTCGTGCTGCCGGGCTTGGTCGATGGGCACATGCACCTCGACAAGACGCTGTTTGGCCTGCCCTGGATGCCGCATGCGGCGGAACCCTCCCGGCTCAGCCGCATCGCGACCGACCAGCGGGTGCTGCCTTCCCTCCCGCTCGACACCGCAGCGCGGGCGGGCGAACTGATCCGGCGATGCGTGGCGAAAGGCACCGCGCATATCCGCACCCATGCCGACATCGTGCCGGCCTTCGGCCTCGCGGCGCTGGAAGGGGTGCTGCGCGCGCGCGACGCACATGCCCATGCCGCGACGGTCGAGGTCGTGGCCTTCCCGCAGGCGGGCGTCATGCGCGCGGGCGGGACGGAGGTGCTGGACCTGCTTGATGCGGCCGTGCGCGCCGGGGCCGACCTGGTCGGCGGCATCGACCCCTGCGAGGTGGACCGAGACCCCAAGGGCCAGCTCGACGGCATCTTCGCCATCGCCGCGCGCCACGGCGTCGGCATCGACATCCACCTGCACGAACCGGGCGAGATGGGCCTGTTTTCGCTGCAGGAGATCTGCGCCCGCACCAAAGCGGCGGGGATGCAGGGGCGTGTCACCATCAGCCACGGCTTTTGCCTCGGGGCGCTGGCGGAATCAAAGCAGAAGGCGGCGGCCGAGGCGATGGCGGCGGCGGGCGTCTGGCTCGTCACGCATGGCGCGGGCAGCGCGCCGATGCCGCCGATCATGCTGCTCCGCGGCGCGGGTGTGCGCGTCTTTTGCGGCAATGACGACGTTCGCGACACCTGGAGCCCCTACGGTAACGCCGACATGCTCGAACGTGCCGCGGTGATCGGCTGGCGGGAGGACCTTCGCCACGACCCGCTGCTGGAGGAGCTTTTCGGCATGGTCTCCTCGGAGGGCGCGGCCGCACTGCGCATCCACGACCACGGCATCGCGCCTGGCCGCCCCGCCACCTTCTTCACCCTTGCGGCCGAGACCGTGCAGGAGGCCATCGGCCAGCACCCGCCGCGCCGGCGCGTCTTCTACCGCGGCCGCATTGTCGCCGAGGGCAACGCCTGGATTGGCTGAGGGCGGGAACAGCTGCGCTCCCGGCCTTCGTCTTGAATGACCGCCATCCGCGCGCCCTGTCGCTCGGGCAAAGGGCATCGGGCAAGTGACATCCTGGCATCAGGACCTGCGGCGCGGGATATGATCGGCGCCCATGAGGGTGCGGCCGCCTTCGCGCCGGAATATCTCGGCGCACTCGCCCTGATGGCGTCGGACCCTGTCGCGCCCAGTTCGACGATATGGACAACCCCGGGCTGGACTCGCCTAAGAGGACCAGACGAGCAGGGCGGAACCAAGCGTACTCGCGGCCCTTCCTCGCTTCGTATTTAATCGGCGAGAGGTAGCCCATGGCGAAGTGGAGCTTGGCCGGGTTGCAGAAGCCTTCAGTAACGTGGAACACGCCCATGCGTTCCTGGGATGCGGACGGAAGCGGCGCCGGTCGAGCAGCTCGCAACCGAATATGGCGAACGACGCCTCGGCCATCGCGTTGACATCGGCATCACGTCCCGAACGCCAGTGACGCTTATTGGCCGCCCAGAGCGAGCCTCGGGGGGTCAAACAAGCCGGGTCAACGCGAACTCCAGTTCCAGGACCGACAAGCGGAATAAGATCGCTTTCGGCGCGGCGCGCATTTCCTCTAGCTTTGCTTCTATGACGACATCTCTCCCGCCCCTCGTGATCTGCCTTGGCAATGTCGTCGCGGATCACGTCTTCCGGGTCGATGAGGTGCCGCAACCCCCGGCCAAGGCGCAGGCGCGCGGCTACAAGCTTACGGTCGGCGGTATGGCGGCAAATGCGGCAATTGCCGTGAAGCGCCTGGGCGGCCGGGCCGCCTTCTGGGGGCGCGTTGGGGATGATTCGAACGCCACGATGATGACCGGGCAGCTGCGCGAGGAGGGCATCGACCTCACCGGCATGCACACCGTGGCGGGCGCGCGCAGCCCGGTGTCCGCCGTGCTGGTTGATCGCTATGGCGAGCGCGCGATCATGGGGTTTCGCGGCGAGGGGCTCGGCACCGATCCCTCCTGGCTGCCGCTCGACATGCTGCGCGACGCGAGCGGATTCCTCTGCGATCCGCGCTGGCCCGAAGGCGCGCATGTTGCGCTGGAGGCGGCGGAAAAGCTCGACATTCCGACCGTGCTCGACGGTGAGCGCAGCGAGACGCGCCTGCTGCTCGATCTCGTGCCACGCGTGCGCTATGCGATATTCTCAGCACCCGGCCTCAACAATTTCGCGCCCGGCCAGCGCCCGGCCGAAGCGCTACGCCGCGCCGTGTCCGAGGGCGTCACCCGCATGGCCGCCGTCACTCGCGGTGAGAATAGCACGCTCTGGCTCCGGCGCGGCGAGACCCGGCCACGCGAGATGAAGGCGTTCCGGATCGAGGCACGCGATACCACCGGCGCGGGCGATGTCTTTCATGGCGCCTTCGCACTTGGCGTGGCGGAGGGGATGGATGAGGAGGCAGCGCTTCGCTTCGGCAGCGCCGCAGGCGCCTTGCGGGCCCGTGACGGTGCGACTGCCCATCGCGCCGAGACGGACGGCTTCATCGCGGACCGATCGGGAGCTTGACGCCCCGTCGACGCTGTTGGCCGAGACCCGATCCGTGGCACAGTGTTGCTCCGACAAGCGCCAAGGACCTCTCGCCTCGTGAATGACGCCGTGCCGCCCACCACATCTGCGAACAGCGCAGGAGAAATGCGCGACGCGATCCTGCGCAAGCTCACCTATGACCTTGGCAAGAGCCGCGCGGCAGCTCTCGATCGCGACTGGTTCATGGCCACCGCGCTCGCCGTGCGCGACCGCGTGGTGGAACCCTGGCTGAACGACATGCGCTCGGCCTACACGACCGGTCAGAAGCAGGTCTACTACTTCTCGTTGGAATTCCTCATCGGCCGCCTGCTGCGCGAGAACATGTCGAATTTCGGCATGGTCGAGCAGGTCCGCGCCGCACTGGGGGAGCTCGGTGTCGACGTGGCGAGAGTGATCGATAGCGAGCCCGATGCCGCGCTCGGCAATGGCGGCCTCGGTCGCCTCGCCGCCTGTTTCATGGAAAGCCTGGCGAGCCTGTCCATCCCGGCCTTCGGCTATGGCATCCGCTACGATCACGGGCTGTTCAAGCAAATCATTCGGCAAGGCTGGCAGGAAGAGTATCCGGAGGACTGGCTGCAATTCGGCAACCCCTGGGAATTCGCCCGTCCCGAGATCGCGCACAGCATCGGCTTCGGCGGCACCGTCGAAGAGCTGGACAGTGAGGATGGCACGCCTCGTCACGTCTGGAATCCGGCCGAGACGGTGTTGGCCGTCGCCTATGACACACCCATCCTCGGCTGGCGCGGCAAGCATGTGAACACGCTGCGCCTCTGGTCCGCGCGCGCGCCTGATCCCCTGCGGATCGATGCATTCAATCGTGGCGACCATGTTGGCGCACTCTCCGAACGGATGCAGGCGGAGGCGATTTCGCGCCTGCTTTACCCATCCGACGATTCCCCCGAGGGGCTGGAACTTCGCCTGAAGCAGGAATTCTTCTTCAGCTCCGCAGCGCTACAAGACCTCATCCGCCGCCATGTGCGCGTCTATGGGGGCCTCGAATCCCTGCCCGACAAGGTGGCCATCCAACTCAACGACACGCACCCCGCAATCGTCGTCGCCGAACTCATGCGCATCCTGCTCGACGATCACCGCATGCCCTGGGCCGATTCCTGGCGCGTCACCCAGGGCACCATCTCCTACACCAACCACACGCTGCTGCCCGAGGCGCTGGAGACTTGGCCCGTCCCGCTGATGGAGCGCCTGCTGCCGCGCCACATGCAGATTATCTACATGATCAACGCGGTGCACCTCGATGCGGTGAACGCCGTCCATCCGGGCAATCTCAATCTGCTCGGCGCCGTCTCGCTGATCGATGAGAGCCATGGCCGGCGCGTCCGCATGGGCAACCTCGCCTTCGTCGGCTCGCACAAGGTCAATGGCGTCTCCGCACTGCATTCGGATCTGCTGAAGAAGACCGTCTTTCGGGACATGAACATGCTGTTCCCGGAGCGCATCACGAACAAGACCAACGGCATCGCCTTCCGGCGCTGGCTACAGCAATGCAATCCAGGCCTGACCGCGCTGTTGCGCGACAGCATCGGTACCGGCTTCCTCGACCGGCCTGATGCGCTGAGCGCGCTCCGGCCGCTCGCGACCGATGCCGGTTTTCAGTCCTCCTTCGCCGCGGTCAAGCGCGCGAACAAGGAGACGCTGGCCGTGCTCATCCGGCGCGAGACAGCCATCCGCGTCGACCCCGCCGCGCTGTTCGACGTGCACATCAAGCGCATTCACGAATACAAGCGCCAGTTGCTCAACCTGCTGGAGACGGTAGCCCTCTACAACGAGATCCGCGCGCACCCCCACAAGGACTGGCAGCCGCGGGTGAAGATATTCTCCGGAAAGGCTGCGGCGAGCTACCATCGAGCGAAGCTCATCATCAAGCTCGCGCATGACATCGCGCGTACCGTCAATCGCGATCCCACCATGCGCGACCGGCTCAAGGTGGTCTTCCTGCCGAACTACAACGTCTCGCTGGCCGAGGTCATCATTCCCGCGGCCGATCTGTCGGAACAGATCTCGACGGCCGGGATGGAGGCCTCAGGTACCGGCAACATGAAGCTGGCGCTGAACGGCGCGCTGACCATAGGCACGATGGATGGCGCCAATGTCGAGATCCACGAGCATGTGGGCGCGGAGAACATCTTCATCTTTGGCCTGACTACCGAGGAGGTCGCCGAGAAGCGCCTGGACGGCTGGCGCGGACAAAACTCGATCGACGCATCGTCGCGCCTTGCGCAGGCGCTTCAGTCGATCGCCTCCGGTGTGTTTTCCTCCGATGACCCGCATCGCTACGCCGAGCTCGTGCACATGCTGCGCGAGCATGACCACTTCCTCGTCACCGCTGATTTCGCGAGTTATTTCGACGCCCAGCGCAAGGTCGAACAGCGTTGGTCAAAGCCCGACGAGTGGCATCAATCCGCCATCCTCAACACCGCCAATATGGGCTGGTTCTCCTCCGACCGCACCATCTCCGAATATGCCCAGGAGATCTGGCGCGTCCCCGTGCCCGGATAGTGCGTGCGATGGAAGCGTGGCGGCTCGGCGAGGATGATCTGGCGGCGCTGCTTCAGGGCATACACGCTGATCCCTTTGCCGTTCTGGGCCCGCATGTAGTTGATGGCGGCCTCGCCATCCGCGTCTTCCTGCCTGGTGCCGAGCGCATCGAGGTGTATCTCGGAGGCGATGTCCATCCGCTCCTGCAGCGCGATGCGGGCGGTCTCTTCGAAGTCCTGCTGCCTGATATGACGCACCCCTCGCACTACACACTCCGCGTTACCGAGTGTTCTGGCAACGCGGAGACCCCTGACCCCTACGCCTTTGGCCCCTGCCTTGGGCCGCTCGACGATCACCTGTTGATGGAGGGCACGCATCGGCGCCTCTTTGAACGCCTCGGTGCGCATCTCGTCATGCATGAAGGCGTCGCGGGTGTTCGCTTTGCGGTCTGGGCGCCGCATGCGCGCCGTGTCTCGGTGGTGGGCCCGTTCAACCGCTGGGACGGGCGCCGGCACCCGATGCGGCGGCGCGTGGATTCCGGGCTTTGGGAAATCTTCCTCCCCGGCATCACCGAAGGCACCGCCTACAAATACGAATTACTCGGCGCCGATGGCGCCCTGCTGCCGCTGAAGGCTGACCCGTTCGGCTTCGCGGCGGAGCTGCGTCCGGCCAATGCAAGCGTTGTCGCCATGATCGATGATTTCGTCTGGAGCGATGCGGCCTGGATGACAGCACGCGCCGCGCGTGACGCGCGCCGAGCGCCCATGACGATCTACGAAGTGCATGCGACGTCGTGGAAGCGCCATCCGGATGACCGTTTCTGGAACTGGGACGAACTCGCCGCCGACCTCATTCCCTACGTCGCCGATCTCGGCTTCACCCATATCGAATTCATGCCGGTCATGGAGCATCCGCTCGACGCGTCCTGGGGCTACCAGCCGATCGGCATGCATGCGGTGACGGCGCGGCTCGGTCACCCCTCCGGCCTCGCACGCTTCATCGATGCGGCGCATGGCGCGGGTCTCGGGGTCATCCTCGATTGGGTGCCGGCGCATTTCCCGCAGGATGCGCATGGCCTCGCGCGGTTCGACGGCACCGCACTCTACGAACACCCCGATCCGCAGCGCGGCTACCACCCGGACTGGCAAACCGCGATCTACGATTATGGACGGCGCGAGGTGCAGGCCTTCCTCGCCTCAAACGCGCTTTTCTGGCTCGAGCGCTACCACGCCGATGGGCTGCGCGTGGATGCTGTCTCATCGATGATCCACCTCGATTACTCCCGCGGGCCTGGCGAATGGTCGGCGAATGAGGATGGCGGCAACGATAACCGCGACGCGGTCGGCTTCCTCCGCCGCACCAACGCCATGCTGGCTGATAATGCCCCGGGCGCACTGGTCATCGCCGAGGAGGCGACGGATTGGAGAGGCGTCTCCGCCCCCGTGGCGCAGGGCGGGCTCGGCTTTGCCTTCAAGTGGAACATGGGCTGGATGAACGATACCCTGCGCTACGTCGCGCGGGATCCGCTGCATCGCCAATGGCGCCACCAGCTGGTGAACTTCGGCCTGATGTACGCTTTCAACGAGGCCTTCATCCTGCCGCTCAGTCATGACGAGGTGGTCCACGGCAAGGCCACCCTGCTTGGCCGCATGCCGGGCGATGATTGGCAACGCTTTGCCAATCTGCGCTGCTACTACGGCTTTATGTGGGGGCACCCTGGCAAGAAGCTCCTCTTCATGGGGCAGGAGTTCGGCCAGTGGAGCGAATGGTCGGAGACCCGCGAACTCGATTGGTGGCTGCTGGCGCATGCGCCGCACCAGGGCGTGCAGCGCCTCGTGCGCGAGCTGAACCGCCTGCATCGGACCATCCCCGCCCTTCACGCGCGGGACACGGAGGCCGAGGGCTTTTGCTGGATAGACGCGAATGACGCCGCGCATTCCGTGTTCTCCTGGCTGCGCTTCGACGGCAAGGGCGGCCCGCCCGTTGCCGTGCTGTGCAACTTCACACCCGTCGCTCGCGAGGCCGTGCTGGTCGGCCTGCCGAGTCCGGGCGTCTGGCGCGAGGTGCTGAACACCGAGGCGACGGAGTTCGGGGGGGGAGGCGGCCTCGGCAATCTGGGCCAGGTGGTTGCCGCGGATGAACCCGCCCTGGGGCAGCCGGCATCGGCAAGGGTGTTCTTGCCACCGCTCGCGACGCTCTATCTGATACCTGATCAGTGGAACGCGCCGCAGCGGGCGGTGGGAGAAACCGAAATGCGCCAGGATGTCTGACCGCGCGCCCTCCGCCACGCCCCTGGCGCGAACCGCCATGGCGTTCGTCCTCGCCGGCGGCCGAGGATCGCGGCTGATGGAATTGACCGACCGGCGTGCCAAGCCCGCCGTCTTCTTCGGCGGTAAGTCGCGCGTGGTCGATTTCGCGTTGTCTAACGCCATTAATTCGGGCATCCGGCGCGTCGCCGTCGCCACCCAGTACAAGGCCCATAGCCTGATCCGCCATCTACAGCGTGGATGGAACTTCTTCCGTTACGAACGCAACGAGAGCTTCGACATCCTCCCCGCGTCGCAGCGCGTCTCGGAACACAACTGGTATCTCGGCACGGCCGATGCGGTGTTCCAAAACATCGACATCATCGAGGATCTTGCACCCCGCCACATCGTGCTGCTCGCGGGCGACCACATTTACAAGATGGATTACGAGCGCATGCTTGCACAGCATGTCGAGATGGGCGCCGACGTCACCGTCTCCTGCATGGTCGTCCCGCGCGAGGAGGCCAAGAGCTTCGGCGTCATCGCGATGGATGAGCACTCCTGGATTACCGAATTCCTCGAAAAGCCTGCCGAGCCGCCGGGCCTGCCGGGCCAGCCCAATGTTTCGCTCGCCTCGATGGGCATCTACGTCTTCGAGACGCGCTTCCTCATCGACCAACTCAGGCGCGACGCGGCCGATGCAGCTTCCACGCATGATTTCGGCAAGGACCTCATCCCTTACATCGTCACCCAGGGCCGCGCGGCGGCCCATCGCTTCGAGCAGTCCTGCGTGCGTTCCAGCCAGGAGTTCACGCCCTATTGGCGCGACGTGGGGACCATCGACGCCTACTGGGAAGCCAATATCGACCTCACCGCCATCCTCCCTCCGCTCGATCTCTTCGATCAGGCCTGGCCGATCTGGACCTATGCCGAGGTGACGCCGCCCGCGAAATTCGTGCATGACGAAGCGGGCCGGCGCGGCGAGGCCATCTCCTCGCTGGTTTCGGGCGGCTGCATCATCTCGGGCGCCGCCGCGCACCGCTCGCTGCTCTTTACCGGCGTGCACCTGCACTCCTATGCGAAGGTCGAAGGTGCCGTGTTGCTGCCGAGCGTCGATGTCGGTCAGGGAGCGCGGCTCACGAGGGTGGTGGTGGACCGCGGTGTGCGCATTCCCGCGGGCCTAGTGGTGGGCGAGGATCCCGTCGAGGATGCGCGCCGTTTTAGGCGTAGCGAAAAGGGCGTCTGCCTCATCACACAGCCGATGCTCGACCGGCTGGCATGAGCGCGAAGCCGGTCAAGCTCCTGGCCGTCGCCTCGGAGGGGTTTCCCTTCGTGAAGACCGGTGGCCTCGCCGATGTGGTGGGCGCGCTGCCAGCCGCTCTCGCGCCCGAGGGTGTCGGCGTTACCACACTCCTGCCAGGGTACCCTTCCGTAATGGCAGCGCTCGGCCCCGTGCAATCGGTGGAAAGCCTTGTGGACCTATTCGGTGCACCTGCGCGGCTGGTGCGCGCCACGGCGGCAGGGCGCGACGTCATTGCGCTCGATGCGCCGCAGTTTTTCGCGCGTGCAGGGTCGCCCTACATTGCGCCGGGCGGGATGGATTGGCCGGATAATGCGCTGCGCTTCGCGGCCCTCGCGCGTGCGGCGGCGCATGCGGCGCAATCCATGGGGTTTGATGCACTGCACGCGCATGATTGGCAGGCGGGTCTCGCACCAGCCTATCTTCGCTTCGGCGGCAGCCGCGTGCCTACCCTCTTCACCATCCACAATCTTGCCTTCCAGGGGCAGTTCCCGGCTGATGTGTTTGGCATGCTGGGCTTGCCGGCCGAGGCCTTCCGCACCGCCGGCCTCGAGTATTTCGGGATGGTCGGCTACCTCAAGTCGGGCGTCTGGTTCGCCGATCGCGTCACCACCGTCTCGCCTGGCTACGCGGCCGAGATCCGCACGCCGCAATGGGGCATGGGGCTTGATGGTCTTTTGCGCGGGCGCGGGGGCGCGGTCAGCGGCATCCTCAACGGCCTCGACATCGACGAGTGGAATCCGGCGACGGACCCGCACATCGTCGCGCGGTACAACGCAGCCGATGTCACGCCTCGCGGGCTGAACAAGGCCAAGCTCCAGGAGCGTATGGGGCTCGTGATCGCACCCGACGCGCCGCTCTTTGCCTTTATCGGCCGCCTTGCCTGGCAGAAGGGCGTGGACCTGATCCTCGAAGCGCTGCCTGCCATCCTCGACAATGGCGCGCAGATCGCCTTCCTGGGCAGCGGCGAGACGGCCTTGGAGGAGCGCGTGCATGGCGCGACCGCCGCGCAGCAGGGCCGCATAGGCAGCTATATCGGCTTCAACGAGGGGTTGGCGCGGCTTTGCTATGCGGGGGCGGATTCGATCCTCATGCCCTCGCGCTTCGAACCCTGCGGCCTAGGCCAGCTCTGCGCTCTGCGCTACGGCGCGCCGCCGGTCGTCGCCCGCGTGGGCGGCCTTGCCGACACGGTGATCGATGCGAATGAGATGGCGCTTGCCGCCGGCACGGGCACCGGCCTCAACTTCGCACCGGTCAGCCAGGAGATGCTGGCCTCAGCCATCACGCGCGCCATCTCGCTCTATCGCGACGGCGAGAGCTGGCCACGCCTGCAGGCCAACGCGATGGCGAGCGACGTGTCCTGGACGCGCTCCGCACGGCAATACGCGGCACTGTTTCGCGGGATGCTTCGTGGCTGACACGCTGGGCGTCACGCCTGGACCCGGTGGCGCCGAGGTCGCCATCCCTGGGCCAGGCGCCGCGGCTCTCCAATTCTGTGTCTTCGAGGGCGATAGAGAAGTCGCGCGCCACGATCTCGCGCGCGGCGCGGATGACGTGTTTCGCGGCACGATCGCGGGCGTGACGCCGGGCACCGCCTATGGCTTGCGCGCACACGGTGCGGCACGCTTCAACCCGGCCAAGCTGCTGCTCGATCCCTGGGCGCGGGCTCTGGATGGGGCGCTGCGCCTGCACGCTACTGCCTTCGACACAGGCGCCACGCCGGACCTCGCCGATAGTGGGTCGCATGTGGCGCGCGCGGTCGTCGCGGCCCCAGTTCCGCCGCAGGACTGGGGGCCGCTGCCGGTGCGGCCGGAGGTGATCTACGAACTGCATGTGCGCGGCTTCACCCGAACCCATCCGGCGATTCCCGAGGGTATCCGCGGCACCTTCGCGGGGCTCGCGCATCCCGCGGCGATTGCGCATTTGACAGCGCTGGGCGTGACGCAGGTCGAACTCATGCCCGTGGCCGCCTGGATCGATGAACGGCATCTGCCGCCGCTCGGCCTGACGAATTACTGGGGCTACAATCCGGTGGCCCTGCTCGCGCCTGATCCGCGCCTCGCCCCCGGTGGCATGATGGAAGTCCACGCCGCGGTGGCGGCGCTGCGTGCGGCCGGCATTGGCGTGATCCTCGACATCGTGCTCAACCACACGGGCGAGGGCGACGCGGAGGGGCCCACGCTCAGCCTGCGCGGCCTGGGCGAGGCGGAATGGTACCGGCTCGGGCGCAATGATTCCGGCTGCGGCACCACGCTGGCACTGGACCGGCCCTGGCCG
>JAZKFA010000241.1:0-9410 GCA_040386655.1 Pseudomonadota bacterium
CGCCATGGTGCAGGACAGCCTCAATGGCCGCGGCCTGCTCTACATCGATCCGCGTCCCGGCGCCCGGAACCCGGCCCGGGCCTGGGGCCGCTCGGTTGACGTGGTCATCGACGAGCCTGCGACGCGCGGCGAGATCGAGCGCCGCCTGGTGGCGCTGGAGGTCATCGCGCGCGAGCGGGGCAGTGCGATCGGCCTGGCCGGTAGCCCCACGCCGGTGCTGGTCGACCGCGTCGCCGCCTGGGCGGAGACGCTGTCCGCCAAGGGGCTGGTTCTCGCCCCCATCTCGGTCATGATCCGCCGTCCCGACGCCATCGCCCCCGAAGCCGCGAGCCGTATCCCATGAGCGACCTGCCCTACCGCCCCAATGTCGGCGCCGTGCTGTTCAACGCCGAGGGGCTGATCCTCGTCGCACGCCGCGCCGACATGCCCAATGCCGAGGGCGCGCCGGGCGGCTGGCAGTTGCCCCAGGGCGGCATGGATGAGGGCGAGGACCCGCGCGAGGCCGTGCTGCGCGAACTCGCCGAGGAAATCGGCACCGACCGTGCAGAGATCATCGCCGAACACCCGGAGTGGTTCACCTACGATCTGCCGCCCGAATTGCTGGGCATCGCACTCGGGGGCCGCTACCGCGGGCAGCGGCAGAAATGGTTCGCGCTGCGCTTCACCGGCGATGATTCCGACATCCGGCTCGACCTCGACCCGCACCCCGAATTCGATGACTGGCGCTGGGTGCCGCTCGCGCAGCTGCCCTCCCTCGCCGTGCCGTTCAAGCTCGCGATCTATGAGGCGCTGGCCCGCGACTTTGCCGGCATCTAGCAGCCGCTACTGCACCACCGCGAGCTGCGCGGGATCGAGTGCAAGCCAGACCGCTCCACCCACGTCATGCACATCGAGCGGCGGCGCGGCAACCCGCAGCTTCAGCCCGCTGTCGGCGGGGCGGACCACATAGTCCCAGCTTTCCCCGAGGTAGGTACGCTCGAGGATGGTGCCCTGCATGACCGGGTGCCCGCTCGGCGCCTCGGGGACTGCGCGGTGCAGGCCGATGCTCTGGGGCCGGACCGAGACCAGGGTGGGGCCCGGCGGCAGCGCCTGACCCGCCATCGCACTTGCCGGCAGGGAGAAGCCATCGGTTGCGAAGATGTCGCCGGAGACCATGCCCTCGATCAGGTTGGTGCGTCCGATGAAGCCGGCCACGAAGCGCGTGCGCGGGCGGGCATAGAGCAGGTGGGGCGCATCGATCTGCTCGACGCGGCCAGCGTTCATGACGGCGATGCGGTCCGACGTCGCCATCGCCTCGGCCTGGTCGTGGGTGACGTAGACGGTGGTGATGCGAAAGGCATTGTGCAGGCGGCGGATCTCGAAGCGCATCTCCTCGCGCAAATTGGCGTCGAGGTTGGATAGTGGCTCATCCAGAAGCAGCACGGCGGGCTTGATGACGATGGCGCGCGCGAGGGCCACGCGCTGCTGCTGGCCGCCCGAAAGCTCCGCCGGGTAGCGGCCGGCGAGGTGGCCCATCTGCACCGTCTCCAGCATCTCGGCCGTCCGGGCCCGGATCTCGGCACTCGGCAGCTTGCGCAGCTTCAGGCCGAAGGCGACGTTCTCCTCGACCGTCATGTTCGGCCAGATGGCGTAGCTCTGGAAGATCATGGACATGCCGCGCCGCTCCGGCGGCAGCACGGAATCTGGCGCCGAGATCACCGCGCCGTCGAGCGCGATGGTGCCGCCATCGGGCGGGACGAACCCCGCGATCATGCGAAGCGTGGTCGTCTTGCCGCACCCCGACGGGCCGAGCAGGGAGACGAACTCCCCCTCCTCCAACGCCAGGTCGACGCCATCGACGACGGTGATCGCGCCGTAGCGCTTGGTGAGCTTCGTGAGGATCAGCCGGGACATCAGGACCTTCTGAGCATGAAGTCGCGGCCCGCCAGCTTCATGCCGACGGCGACGAAGACCATGGTGATGACGAGCAGGATGCCGCCGAACGCAGCCAGCACTTCGAAATTGCCGGCCTCGCTGAGGTCATACAGCAGCACGGACATGGTCCGCGTGCGCGGCCCGACGAGGAAAACCGCCGCCGAGAGTTCGCGGGTGGCGACGATGAACACGATCAGCCAGCCGCCGAGCAGCGCGCGCTTGACCAGCGGCGCGGTCACGAAGCGGATCGCCTTGAGCCGCCCCCCGCCCAGGATGCGCACGGCCTCCTCCATCTCCGGATGGACGGCACGCATGGCGGCGTTTGCATTCGCATAGGCGATGGGCAGGAAGCGCGCCGCGAAGGCCAGGATGATTAGCGCGGCGGTGCCGTACATCGCGAATGGCGGCGAGGCATAGGCGGCGTAGAAGCCGATCGCCATGATGATCCCCGGGATCACGAAGGGCGCCATCGCAAGGAAGCCGAGCGTATCGGCGAAGCGCGACAACTTGCGCACCACCATGTAGGCCACCAGCAGCGCGATGATCAGCGCGATTGTCGATGCCGCCGCGGAAAACCAGATGGTGTTCCACACGGAGGTCAGCGCCATGTCGTGCTCGAACAGCAGCAGCCGGTAGTTGCGCAGGGTGAAGTTGTCGAGCGACAGCCCCCGCCCCCAGGCCTTGGCGAAGGATGCCTGGATGAGCACGATGACCGGCAGCAGCACCGCGAACAGCCCTACGCCGGCGCACCATGCGAACATCACCCAGCGCCAGGCGCCGAGCTTGATCTCCCGCCGCTCACCGCCCTTGCCCGTCTGTGAGACGAAGCCCTTGCGCGCAAGCAGCAGCTTCTGCGCCCCGATCATGGCGACCGTGATGAGCAGCAACGGCATGGCATAGGCGGCCGCCACCTCCATCCTCACCGGGTGTTCGAAGAACTGCCACAGCTGAGTCGTGACCACGTTGATGCGCGCCGGGATGCCGATGATGGCCGGCGTGCCGAACAGCGCGATGGTTTCGAGGAAGACGATGATGAAGCCGCCGAGAATGGCGGGGCCGGCCAGCGGCAGCGTCACCCGGCGCATGGTCGCGATGGTGCCCGCGCCGAGAATGTTCGCCGCGTCCTCCATCTCGGATGAGATCAGGTCGAGCGCGGACTTCACGAACAGGAAGACCAGCGGAAATGAGTGCAGCGCGATGACCGTCGCGAGGCCGGTGAAGGTGTAGATGTTGACCAGCGGATCTTCGGCGCCTGTGATCGAGCGCCAGAGGATGTTGATGAAGCCCGAATTCGGCCCCGCCAGCAGGATCCAGCCAATCGCTCCCAGGTAAGGCGGCAGAACGAAGGCCGCCATCACCATCGCCCAGACGAAGCCCTTGCCCGGCATGTTCGTGCGGCTGACCGCCCAAGCCATCGGTACCGAGATCACCGTGGCAATGGCGGCGGCGAGCGCGCCCAGCTTAAGCGAGTTGAACAGCGCATCGAGATAGCGCTGCCGGCCATAGGCAATGGCGTAGTTGTTGAGCGTGAAGACGCCGTCGCGCGTCTCGAAGCTCGCGATCATCAGCTTGATAAGCGGGAACGCGACCAGGAAGGCGAGCGCGATCGCGAGTGCGATCCACAGTGCCATGATCGGCTCGAGGTTGCGCAGCCGCGCCGCCAATCCGGTGCGCGCCGTCACGGCGCGCGTCAGAACCTGGTCAGAGGCCAACGCCTGTGCCCTCTCAGACGCCGAAGGTGTCGCGCCAGAGTTCGCGCACCTCCGGCACGCCCCGCTCGGCCTCGGCTTGCGTCGGCGCGATCAGGGTGATGTCGCTGACGCGCCGCGCCCCCGGCGCGGGTTCTGTGTCGGGATGGATCGGGTCGCCGAAGAGCGGGCGGATCGCGTCCGACAGGTATCGGCTGGTGGTGAATTCCATGAACAGCTTGGCCGCGTTCGGGTGCGGCGCGTTACGCGGGATGGCAGAGGGCGAAACCGTCGCGAGCACCCCTTCCTCCGGGTAGATCAGCCGCAGCGGATTGCCGCGAGAGATCGACAGCGAGGTCGAGGATGAGGGCACCGCGATTCCGATGCCACGCTCCCCCGCATTGAGCGCGGTCACGGGGTCGAGCGAGGAACGGCCGATCATGGGGCGGTTGCGCTCAAGCCGCGTGAAGTAATCCCAGGTGTACATCTTGCGCATCTGCACCGCCCAGATGCCGATGGCGCCCGAGAACCCCGGATGCCCGACGGCGAGCACGTTGCGCCACTTGGGGTCCAGCACGTCTGTCCACTTCTTCGGCGCCTCCGCTTCCGGGACGCGGCGCGTGTTGTGCGCCATCAGGTACAGGCCGATGAAGCTCGTGTGGTAGTAGCCGTCGGGGTCGGCCTGGCGGAGGTTCGGCAGCAGGCCGGCGTCATTCTCGGGCCGGTACTGCATCAGCCGGTTTTCGCGCTTGAGCAGGCTGTAGTGGCCGAAATCAGTGGAGCTGAAGACGTCGCACTGCGCGGCACCCGCGCGCATGTCCTGGCTCAGCCTCTGGAATGCCACCTGGGAGGTGGAGCGCACCACGTTGCAGCGCACGCCGGGGAAGCGCGCCGTAAAGGCGCGGCCCACCGCTTCGGAATGCTCGGCGCTGTACTGGCCGGAATACCAGGTGAGTTCGCCCTCGCGCCGTGCCGCCTCGTGCAGGGTGCGCTCATGAGCGGCAAGATCCTGCGCACGCGCTGCGAAGGGCATGGCGACCGCGAGGGCAGCGATATTGCGGCGGGTGATCAACATGATGGCCGTCTCCGTTTCCCGGGGACAGGACGCGCGTTGTGCAATTGGCTTCTGCGAGCCTCGCGTTCCTCATCCCTCGACGCAAAGCTTGCCATGGGCATGCCACCACGTAAACCTGCTCGAAAGATCAGGGAGGATGCGATGACGCTGCTGGACCGGATTGGCGTGGATATCGGCCGCAAGCTGAAGCTCGAGGACGGGATTGCCTGGGCGGCGGCCAATGGGGTGAAGCACATCGACATCCAGCTCGACACCGGCGCCAACAAGGTGACGATGTTCGATGATGCCCGCTGCGCCGCGATCCGCGCGCAGTGCGAAGCGACCGGCGTCCATTTGGCGCTGCACACGCTGTCTGCCGTCAACGTGGCGGAGTACTCGCCCTTCCTGGCCGATGCCGTGGACAGCTACATGCGCGCCTATATCGAGGTCGCACCCAAGCTCGGCGCGGAGTGGATCGTGGTGCATGCCGGCTACCACTTCACCGCCGACGTTCCGATGCGCATGGAGGCCGCGCGCGACCGGCTCAAACGCATGGTCGCGCATGCCGAAACGCATGGCGCGCTGCTGCTGCTGGAGAACCTCAACAAGGAGCCGCCGAATGCGGAGGTCCACTACCTCGCCCACACGATGGAGGAGTGGGCCTTCTTCCACGAGGCGATCGACAGCGCCGCCTTCGCGCTCTCCTTCACGGCGAACCACGCACATTTGATGCCGGAAGGCGTGCCAGCCTGGATCGACGCCATCCCATTGCACCGCGTGCGGGAGGTGCGCCTGGCCGATTGCCGCCGCCATGGCGATGAGGAGCACCTGGTGCTCGGCGCGGGCGATTTCGACTTCGGCGACATGTTCGCGCGGCTGGAGGGCAAAGCGTACCGCGGTGCCTACACGAATGCCTTCGGCACACTTGATGACATGCAGTCGGCGCGGCTTGCGATGGTGGAGCTTGCTCGGGCACACGGCGTCGCGGTCTGAAAGCAAAAGGCTGTGAGAGAATTTTCCCGGACCCCATGCGTTTATTCTTGCCTGGGGGATGCGCAGAACGGGCTATTGCCATCGCGTCAGAGCAGGGGACGGCAAGCGTGAATGTCCCACGTGCGGCAAGCCGAGCTCTCCGCGCCTGCTTGCCGAAATCGCTGGCTCGTGCCCTACGACCACCGCGCCGCGGCGATGGCCGCTACATCGATCTTCCGCATCGTCATCATCGCGTCGAAGGCGCGCTTCGCCTCCGCACCGCCGGCGGCAATCGCCTCCGTCAGCACGCGCGGCGTGATCTGCCAGGAGACGCCCCACTTGTCCTTGCACCAACCGCACTCGCTTTCGCTCCCGCCATTGCCGACGATAGCGTTCCAGTAGCGGTCAGTCTCGGCTTGGTCCTCGGTTGCGACCTGGAAGGAGAAGGCCTCGCTTTGCTGGAATACCGGCCCGCCATTGAGGCCCAGGCACGGGATGCCGAGCACGGTGAATTCCACCGTCACCACGTCGCCCTCCTTGCCGGACGGATAGTCGCTGGGGGCGTGGTGGACGGCGCTCACGGCGCTGTCGGGAAAGGTCGCCGCGTAGAAGCGCGCGGCGGCCTCGGCGTCCTTGTCGTACCAGAGGCAGATGGTGTTCTTGTGCATGCGATCACCCTTCGCGCTCTAGCCATGTATCCGGCACGATAGCCATGCGTGGGGCCCGTCTCCACCCCAATCTGTCACGCTTGCTCGGTCCTGGCGTGTGGACGCCGGAGCGTCAGACCGTGAAGGGCACGCCCGATTCCGCAACCGTCACACGGTCGGCGTTCCCTTCCATCGCGGCAAGGAAAGCATCCGCGCTTGGCGCCAGCATGGCGAAGGTCGCGTAGTGACACGGGATGATGGTGGAAGCGCCCGGCAGGAAACGATTGACCGCCAGCGCGGCGCTGCGCGCGCCCATCGTGAAGCGGTCACCGATGGGTACCATCACCACCTTCGGGTCATGCAACTCCGCGACAAGCGCCATGTCGGAAAAGATGTCGGTGTCGCCCATGTGATAGACGGTCGGCTCACCACTTCCCTTCGGCGTCACGACGATGCCGTTGGGCAGGCCGAGATCCTGCTGCACGCCATTCTCATCCATCGCGGCCGAGGAATGCAGTGCCTGCGTCAGCGTCACGGTGAAGCTGCCCTGGTCCGTCGCGCCGCCGGTGTTCATCGGGTCGAAAGACTTCAGGCCACGCTTCGCGAGGTACATGCAGATCTCGAAATTCGTGACCACCTTCGCGCCTGTCCGCTCCGCAATGGCAAGCGTGTCGCCAACATGGTCGGAATGGCCATGCGTGAGCAGGATATGCGTGGTGCCGGCGGTCTCAGTCGCGATGTCGCCCTTGAAGGTGCCGTTGCCGGTCAGGAAAGGGTCGATCAGCACGTTCACGTCGGCGAAGCGCAGGCGGAAGGCCGAGTGGCCGAACCAGGTGATGTCCATGGCGCTAAATGCTCCTCAAGCGATGATGCGCGGGATAGTGGCGGCTTCGCGGATGCAGGCAAGAGGGGCGGCGCGGTTCATCGCGCCGCCATCGGTCAGGCCGGGTGCTGCGCGCCCCGGACGAGCCGGCCCGGCAGCGCGCCGGTCGCAACCCCTTCGCGGAAAGTGACGGTGCCGGACAGGATGGTGGCGACATAGCCATCCGCACGCTGCACCAGGCGCTTGCCGCCGGCCGGCAGGTCGTAGAGCATCTCCGGCACGTGAAGGCGCAGCCGCGCATGGTCGATGATGTTGATGTCCGCCTTGTGCCCGGGCGCGATCAGCCCGCGGTCGGTCAGGCCGACAGCCAGCGCATTGTCGCGCGTCAGGCGCTTGACGACGAAGCCCAGCGGCAGCCTCTCCCCGCGGGACCGGTCGCGCGTCCAATGCGTCAGCAGGTGCGTCGTCGCACTCGCGTCGCAGATGTAGCCGACATGGGCGCCGCCATCGCCGAGGCCCGTCACCGTATGCGGATGGCGCAGCATCTCCCCGATCGCGCCGAGGTCGCCATCGGCATAGTTCAGGATCGGGCGGTTAAGGATGGCCTGGCCATCCTTCTCCATCATCCACTCGTAGCAGAGCGCGGCCGGGTCCACGCCGCGGCGCGCGGCCTCGGCGCCGACGGACGTGTCCGGGTGCGGCTCATACTCGGGCGGATCGCCGAGCTTGAAGATGCGCGACCAGTTCTCGTGCCGCGCGCGCAGCATCGGGTCCGCGGTCTGCTCCGCCAGGATGCGGGCGCGGAAGGCCGGATCGCGCAGGTGCTCCATCCGGGCGGCGAAGGGCAAGTCGGCGATGTGCTTGAAGGAGGGGCGGTGCAGGAAGGGGTGCTGGCTCAGCTCGAAGCCGAACATCAGCCCCACCGGCCGGCCCATCACCTGCGCCAGCATCGGCGTGCCGGCGGCGTTCGCCTCTGACACCTTCGCCAGCAATTCGCGCCAGAGATGCGGCTTGCTCTCGCGCTGAAGCAGCGAGAAGGTCATCGGCCGTCCAGATCGTTTGGCCACGCGCTGGAGCATGGCGAATTCCGCATCGGGGTCATCGAAGTCGGAGATGACCTGCAGCCAGCCCTGCCCCGACTCGCGCACGGCGTCCGCAATCGCCGCCAGTTCCGCCTCGGCGGCACCCAGCGTCGGGATGGCCTCGCCGGCCAGCGTCTTGTGGGCGATGGCCCGTGAGGTCGCGAAGCCCAGCGCACCGGCGCGCATGCCTTCTCCGACCAGGCGCGCCATTTCGGTGCGATCCGCCTCGGTGGCGTCCTCGCGCTCGGCGCCACGTTGTCCCATGACGTGCACGCGCACGGCGGAGTGCGGCACCTGCGCGGCCACGT
Organism: Pseudomonadota bacterium; assembly: GCA_040386655.1. GTDB lineage: Bacteria > Pseudomonadota > Alphaproteobacteria > Acetobacterales > Acetobacteraceae > Plastoroseomonas. The sequence continues at coordinate 8,489 of JAZKFA010000241.1, forward strand.
CGAGATCGAAGCGACGCGCCGCCAGCGCATCCATGAATTGCGGAAAGCTCTCCCAGTTCCACGGGATGCCGGCGGTCAGCACCACCTCCGGCAGGTCCTCCACGCCTTCCATGAGGCGGATCAGCATCTCCCGCCGCTCCGGCCGGCAGGGCGCGAAGCCCACGCCGCAATTGCCGATCAGCGCTGTCGTGACGCCATTCCAGGAGGAGGAGCCGATGCTCTCCGCGAACGTCACCTGCGCATCATAATGCGTGTGCAGGTCGACGAAGCCGGGCGTGACGAGCAGGCCCTTGGCATCGAATTCCTCCGCCCCGCGGGCGTCCAGCCCATGCCCTACCGCGACGATCCGGCCGTCGCGGATGGCGACATCCGCCTCGTACGGTTCGCCGCCATTGCCGTCCGCGACCATGCCGCCACGGATGAGGATGTCGACCTGTTCGGTCATCTGGGGCCTCCCTGTCGCAACGCGCGACTTGGCCGCGACCATGGCCCCGGCCCGTCGCCGCTGTCCAGCCGCGGGCTCAGGGGAATTGCAACAACATGGCTTTGAGGTAGGCGCTCTCCGGCAGCATCGGGTGGAGCGGGTGGTCAGGACCGGCACCGCCCTGGTGCAGGATACGCGCATTCCGCTTGGAGCGCAGCGCGCCCCATAGCACGGCATCCGCGAACTCGCCCGGCGCCATCCCGAGATCGATCCGACGCGGGTCGGTGCTTATGGCGGCTCATATGGTGGCTATTACGCCGCGAACGCCGTCCTTCGCCACCCGGATGTCTACAGGGCTGCGGTGGCGGCCGCCGGCAGTGCGTCCGTCGGCTTCGAGAAGTTCGTCGTCCAGGGTTCGGATGCCGATATTGAATGGCGTGCCGTGATCGCGCATGGCGGCGACCGCCTCTTCAAGCGCGCTCGCCGATTCCGGATCCA
>JAZKFA010000242.1:0-5787 GCA_040386655.1 Pseudomonadota bacterium
CGGTGGCCTGCACCTCAACGATGCCGCCGGTCCCGGTGAGGACGAAGTTCGTGTCGGCATCCGCCTTGCTGTCCTCGGCATAGTCGAGGTCGAGCACGGGCGTGCCCTGGAAGATGCCGCAGGAGATGGCGGCCACCTGGTCGCGCAGCGGGTTGGCGGACATGATGTTCATCTTGCGGCAATGCTCGAAGGCCAGGTGCAGCGCGACCCAGGCGCCGGTGATGGAGGCGCAGCGCGTGCCGCCATCCGCGGTCAGCACGTCGCAGTCGAGCGTCACGCTCATCTCGCCCATCGCCTTGAGGTCCGTCACGGCGCGCAGGCTGCGGCCGATCAGGCGCTGGATTTCCTGCGTGCGGCCGGACTGCTTGCCGCGTGCGGCCTCGCGATCGCCCCGCGTGTGCGTTGCTCGCGGCAGCATGCCGTACTCCGCGGTGACCCAGCCCTGGCCCTGGCCGCGCAGGAAGGGCGGGACGCGGCTTTCGACGCTCGCGGTGCAGAGCACTTCGGTCAGGCCCATGCGGATGCGGCAGGAGCCCTCCGCGTGGCGCGCGGCGCCGGGTTCGAGGCTGACGGTACGCAGCGCATCGGTGGCGCGGCCGGAAGGGCGCATGGGGAAATTCCTTTGTAGAAACTTGGCAGGTCAGGGGCCGTTTGGCTTACTGCGCCCAATCAAGCAAGCCGAGGAATCCCAAATGCTCCGCCGCCGTGCCCTGCTGGCCAGCCCAGCTTTGCTCGCCCCCGGGCTGCTCGCCGCCCCTGCCATCGCGCAGGCGCCGTTCCCGTCCCGCGCCATCACCATCACGGTGCCCTTCGCGGCCGGCGGCCCAACCGACATCATCAACCGTCTGGTCGCCGAGGGGATGGCGCAGAACCTCGGCCAGCCGGTGGTTGTCGAGAACGTCACCGGTGCGGGCGGCACCATCGCGGCGCAGCGCATCGCCTCGGCCCGGCCCGACGGGCACGCGCTGCTGGCGCACCATATCGGCCACGCCAGCACCGCCACGCTGTATCGCCGCCTGGCCTATAGCGTGACCGACAGCTTCGCCCCGCTCGGCCTGGTGTCCGACGCCGCGATGACGCTGGTGACCAAGCCCGACGTCCCCGCGGCCGACCTCGCCGGGCTGATGGCGGCGATCCGCGCGCAGGGGGATACACTCAACCTCGCGCATTCGGGGCTGGGTGCGGCGAACCACCTGTGCGGCATGCTGTTGCAGCACGCGGCCGGCACGGCGATGACCTCGGTGGTGTTCCGCGGATCCGCGCCGGCGATCACCGAGGTCATGGCGGGGCGCATCGACGTGTTCTGCGACCAGGCCACCAACACCTTCGCCTTCCTGCGCGACAACCGCATCAAGGGCTATGCCGTCACCACCGAGGCGCGCGTGCCGGGCCTGGAGTTGCCGACCACGCGGGAGGCCGGATTCCCGACCATCGACATGAGCACCTGGCACGGGCTCTACGCGCCGGCCGGCACGCCGGCGGAAGTGCAGGAGCGGCTCTCCGCGGCGATCCGCGCGGCGCTGAAGGAGCCGCGGCTGCAGGCGCGCTTCGCCGAGATGGTCACCACGCCCGCAAGCGACGAGAAGGCGACGCCCGCTTTCCACGCGCGGTTCCTGGCGGCCGAGGTGGCGCGCTGGCGGCCGATCATCACCGCGGCGAACAGCTACGCGGACTGATATTTGTGCCCTCAGGCGCCGGGCGCGCGCTCCGCGCGCTTGGCTCGCCGCATTGGCGGCGTTCGCGCATTCGCGCTCGCGGTGGGCGCGAAGAGCGCCCCCGATAGGGGCCCTTCAATCGCGGGGCGCGCGCGTCTCGCCGGACGGCCGGCTAGACGCGCATTCGCGCCTGCGGTCGCGGGCCGAGGAGGTGCGCGCCCGGAGGTCAGCCGTGCCGGCCCGAAGGTGTCTCTTTCTGCCGCTGGTACGATTGCATTGACGTTGCAGGTCCGGGTTCCTAGCTTGTTCGCATGATCGACCCGCGTCTCGCCCGCGTCATCGGCGCGGATGCCCTGGCCCGTCCCGGCCTCGATACCCGCTCCGCCTCCATCCTGCGTGAGCTTGTGGAAACCTACGTGGAAACGGGGGAACCGGTCGGATCGCGCACGCTGTCGCGCCGGCTGCCGCTGAATCTCTCTCCGGCGACCATCCGCAATGCGATGGCGGATCTCGAGGAGGCCGGGCTGCTCTATGCGCCGCACACCTCCGCCGGCCGGCTCCCGACGGAGCGCGGACTGCGCCTGTTTGTCGACGGCCTGTTGGAATTCGGCGACCTGTCCGAGAAGGACCGGGAGGCGATCTCTGTGCGCTGCGCCGCCTCCGGCCGTTCCCTGCAGGAGACGCTGGGCGAGGCGGGGCAGATGCTTTCGGGCCTGGCCGGCGCCGCGGGCATGGTGGTCGCGCCCAATGCCGAGAACGCCGTGCGCCACATCGAATTCGTGGCCCTCGGCCCGGGCCGCGCGCTGGTCGTGCTGGTGCAGGAGGGTGGCCAGGTCGAGAATCGGGTGATCGAGGTGCCCCCCGGCCTGCCGCTCTCCGCGCTGACGCAGGCGAGCAACTACCTCAATGCGCGGCTGACCGGCCGCACGCTGGAGGAGGCTCGCGGCTTGGTCTCGCAGGAGATTGCCGACAACCGCACCGCGCTCGATGACCTCACCCAGCAGGTGATCGAGGCGGGGTTGGGCACCTGGACCGGGGGCGGCGGCGGCAGCCTGATCCTTCGGGGACAGTCGCGCCTGCTGGAGAACCTGGACCAGGCCGCGCACGTGACCGAGATCCGGCGCCTGTTCGAGCGGCTGGAATCGCAGGAGACGATGCTGCGGCTCCTGGAACTGGCGCAGCGCGGCCAGGGCGTGCAGATCTTCATCGGCGCCGAGAGCGGGCTGTTCGACAGCACCGGCCTGTCCATGGTGGTGGCCCCGTTCCGGAATGGGGCGGAGAAGATCGTGGGTGCGATCGGGGTGATCGGTCCAACGCGGATCAACTACGGGCGGGTGATCCCGGTGGTGGACTACACGGCGCGGGTGATCGGGCGTTTGTTGGGATAGGGATATTTTCCTTGCCCGTCACGGCGCCCTGGCCTACCCTCTGCGGGTCACCAGGGCAGCCGCGACCTCTGTCAGCCAAGGTGGCGCCGAAAATCGGATTTCCTTACTTTTGGATTTTTAAAGCAGTCATCTCAATGGCTTGGCTGCCCAAATACGCGGCGTAAGAATTTCGGATTCTCTTACCCGCCGACCTGCGCCACTGCCTCCGGCGGGAGCAGGCTCTCCACCAGCGCCTCGCGCAGTTGGCCCAGCTTGCGCTCATTCTCGACCTTCAGGCCGAACACGTCCTTCACGTAGAAGACGTCCACCGCGCGCACGCCATAGGTGGTGATGTGCGCCGACGCGATCTGCATGCCTTGGCCGCTGATCGCCGCGGTCACGTCATGCAGCAGCCCCGGCCGGTCGCGGCCATTCACCTCGATGACGGTGTGGGTATTGCTCGCGTGGTTGTCGATGACGACGCGGGGCGGGACCGTCACCGCGCGCAGCCGCGCCGGTTCGCGCCGCACCTTGCGGATCTCGTCGGCCAGGCGCAGCCGGCCAGAGAGCGACTGCTCGATCAGCACCGACAGGCGCGCCAGGCGATGCGGCTGGTCGAAGGCGGCACCGGAGGCATCCTGCACCCAGAAGGTATCCAGCGCGGTACCATCCGTCATGGTGTGGATGCGCGCATCGACGATGGAGGCACCCGCGACCGCGAGCGCGCCGGCGATGCGGCTGAACAGGCCGGGATGGTCGGTGCAGTAGACCGTCACCTCGGTCACGCTGCGCGCTTCCAGCACGCGGGTGCGCACGGTCAGCGGGGTGTGTCCGTTTGCCGCCTCGGCGACCATCGTCGCGTGGCGGGCATGGGTCTGCGGGTCGAAGCTGAGCCAGTAGCCGGGATAGCCAAGGCCGAGGAAGCGCTCCGTCTCCGCCTTCGGCCGGCTCTTCAGCAGCCCGGCCACCGCATCCTTGGCGCGTGCGACGCGCACGTCGCGCTCGGGGACAGAAAGGCCACCGGCGAGCACCTCGGCCACGCGCCAGTACAGCTCGCGCAGCAGCGTGGCTTTCCAGCCGTTCCAAACCTTGGGACCGACGGCGCGCATGTCGGCCACGGTCAGGACCAGCAGCAGGCGCAGGCGCTCTGGCGACTGCACGACCTCGGCGATGTCGAGGATGGTCTTGGGGTCCTCGATGTCGCGCTTGAAGGCGGTCTGGCTGATGAGCAGGTGGTGCAGCACCAACCAGGAGACGGTCTCGGTCTCCTCCGGCGTCAGGCCGAGCTTGGGGCAGACCTCCTGGGCGACGACGGCGCCGAGCTCCGAATGGTCACCGCCGCGGCCCTTGGCGATATCGTGCAGCAGGGTGGCCACGTACAGCGCGCGGCGTGATTGCAGCTGCGCGAGCAGCTCGGACGCGACGGGTGCGATTTCCGAAAGCTCGTTGCGGTCGAGCTGGCCGAGCACGCCGATGGCCTCGACCGTGTGCTCGTCGACGGTGAAGACATGGTAGGTGTCGAACTGCATGAGGCCGACGATGCGGGCCCAATCCGGCAAATAGCGCGAGAGAAACCCGGCCTCGTTCAATTGTCGCAGCCAGACCGCGGCATCGCGCCCGCAGAGCAGGTCGAGGAAGATGGTCCCCGCTTCGGGGTCGCCGCGCAGCCGCACGGCATGGCGCGATTGGCGGATCAGCGCGCGGAAGGCGAGCGGGTGGATATCAAGCGAACGGTCGCGCGCGAGCTTCACCAGGCGCAGCATCAGCACGGGCTGCTCGCGGAAATCGAAGCCTGGTGCGGCGATCAGCTTGCCGTCGGCGAGCGCGAAGCCGGCATCGGCGAGCGCCTTGTCGGGGGCGGGCAGCACCGCGGGCAGGCCGAGCGACGCGCGCTCGATCGCGGGTTCCAGCATGCGCGTGAAGCGGGCCACGTCGCGCGCGGTGATGAAGAGGTGCTTCATGAACCGCTCGACGCCGTCCTGCTTGCCGTGGCGCGTGTAGCCCATGCGCGCGCCGACCACCGGCTGGAAGTCGAAGGTCAAGCGTTCCTCGGCGCGGCCGGCGACGAGATGCAGGTGGAAGCGCACGGTCCAGAGGAAGTCCCAGGCGCGGCGGATTGCCTTCGCCTCCTCCTCGGTGATCAGCCCGCCGCCGGGTGCGCCGAGGCCCACCAGCTCGGGCATGCGCTGCACGCCGAAGGCGTAGCGCGCGAGCCAGTAGAGCGTCTGCAGGTCGCGCAGACCGCCGCGGCCTTCCTTGAGGTGCGGCTCGACCAGGAAGGGACTGTCGCCGTAGCGGGCGTGGCGGCTCGCGCGTTCGGCGCGCTTGGCGGCGAGGAAATGGCCAAAGCCCCAGTCGGCCCGCGCCTTGGTGAAGCGCTGGGTGAATTGGGTGAAGATGGCGGGTTCACCGGCCAGGCGCCGCGCGTCGAGCATCGCGGTCAGCACGGTGGCGTCGGCCTTCGCATCCTCGAGGCAATTGGCGACCGAGCGCGTCGCGTGCCCGACCTTGAGGCCCAGATCCCACAGCAGGTAGAGCATGAACTCGACCGCGCGTTCGCCTCGCGGCGTCATCTCGCCCTCGGTGAGGAAGAGCAGGTCGATGTCGGAGAAGGGCGCGAGGACGCCGCGGCCGTAGCCCCCCGTCGCGATCAGGGCAAAGGGCGCGTCCTGCTCCTTCGGGTTGGGCACCATCGCCTCGGCGTAGCTGTGGATCGCCTTGATGAGCGTGTCGGTAAGCGCTGCCATCCACCGCGCCGAAGCGAG
>JAZKFA010000242.1:5797-10896 GCA_040386655.1 Pseudomonadota bacterium
CCGCCACGGGCATGCCGCTGACCGCCGAGGCGAGGCCGGACAGCGCCTTCGCCTCGAAGCGTTCCTGCACCTGCGTATGGATGCGCCCGAGATGCCGCCGCAGCAGGGCCAGCGCCGGTTCGCGCCCGATCGGTACGCCCCCGGGCAGAAGGGTGGCGATGAGATCGGCAAGGACGTCGGGGTGGTCGTCATCCGCCGCATGGCCAGCGGTGTCGGACGGCGACACCCGCAGGGCGGCGGTGTGGCTGGCGGTCATTCCCGCGACACTATCGTGTCAGCGGCGACGGGGCCAAGGGGCGAGCTGCGTTCTGCGAGCGATTTCAGCCGATAGAGTGCTTCCTGCGCCTCACGCGGGGACAGCGCGTCCGGGTCCAGCGCCCACAGCGCTTCCAGGGCGGGTGCCACCGAAGCCTGCGGTTGAGCCGCGGGTGCGGCGCGGGCGAATAGCGGCAATTCGTCGGAGAGCGGGTCGAGGCCGCGTGCGCGTTGCTCCAGCGCGCGCAGCACCGCCTCGGCGCGCGTGACCACGCCGCGCGGCACGCCGGCCAGGCGCGCGACGTGCAGGCCCCAGCTTTTCTCGGCGGCGCCTGGTGCCACGGCGTGCTGGAAGACCACCGATCCGCGCCATTCGCGCACCTGCATGGTGGCCAGGCGCAGTTCCGGCAGCTTGCCGGCGAGTGCGGTCAGCTCATGGAAGTGGGTTGCGAAGATGGCGCGGCCGCGGATGCGGTCATGCAGCGCCTCCAGCACCGCCCAGGCGATGGCGAGGCCGTCCCAGGTGGCGGTGCCGCGCCCGACCTCATCGAGCACGACCAGCGAGCGGTCCGTCGCCTGGTTGAGGATGGCGGCCGTCTCGGCCATCTCGACCATGAAGGTGGACCGCCCGCCGGCGAGATCATCCGAGGCGCCGACGCGCGAGAAGAGCCGGTCCACGATGCCGAGGGTCGCGCGCGCCGCGGGCACGAAGTACCCGGCCTGCGCAAGGACGACCAGCAGCGCGTTCTGCCTGAGGTAGGTGGATTTGCCGGCCATGTTGGGGCCGGTGAGCAGGCATAGCCGGTTGCCTGGCGAGAGATCCGCATCGTTCGGCACGAAGGCGGGCCCACGCGCGCGGGCCAGTGCGGCTTCCACCACGGGATGACGCGCCGCGGTCACCGCGAATTCCGCGCGCAGGGTCAGCTCCGGCCGGCACCATCCGCCCGTGGCCGCGATCTCCGCACCCGCGGCGTGCACGTCGCATTCGGCCATGGCCTCCGCCGCGGCGGCGATCACGGCGCCGGATGCGAGGCAGAGGCGGCGGAGGTGCTGGGCGATGGCGCGTTCGCGCTGCTTCGCGCGCTCGCCGGCCTCGGAGAGCTTACGGTCCAGGTCGGCGAGCGCGGTGCAGGTGAAGCGCATCGCGTTGGCCATGGTCTGGCGATGGATCGGCGCGTGCTCGCCCGCAGGCGCCGCGCGCAGCAGCGCCTCGCCGGCGACGAGCGGGGCTTCGGCCAGGTAGCCGAATTGCTGGTGGTGCTTGATCTTCAGGCTGGCGACGCCCCAGGCGCGCGCGAGGTCCATCTGCATGGCCGCGATGGCACCGCGGGCATCGTCGCGCAGCCGCCGCAGCGCATCGAATTCGCCATCATAGCCGGGGGCGACGAGGCCGCCGTCTTCAAGCCGTGCGGGCAGTGTCTCGGCCAGCGCGCGGACGAGTTCCGGCTGGGGGCCGGGTTCGGCCAGCACGGTCGCGGCTGCACGCAGCAAAGGCGGCAGCGGCGGCATCCCTACCGCATTGACCAGCGCCTCGGCCATGCGGCCGGCGCGGTCGAGCCCGTCGCGGATGGCGGCGAGGTCGCGCGGGGCGAAGCGATCGAGGGAGAGGCGGCCCAGCGCGCGCGCCATGTCGGGCGCGCCCTTGAGTGCCGCGCGCAGCACGCCGCGCAACTCGCTCGCCTGATGCAGGAAGGCCACGCAGTCGATGCGCGCGTCGATGGCGACGGCGTCGGCAAGGGGGGACGCTAGCCGCGTGGCCAGTTCGCGCGCGCCGGCGGCGGTGACGGTGCGGTCCACCGCACCCAGCAGGCTGTCGCGTGCGCTACGCTCGCCGCGCAGGATCTCCAGGCTGCGGCGCGTGGCCGCGTCCATCTGCAGCAGGCCCCGCCCACCCTGCGGCGCGGGCGGCGATAGGCGCGGCAGCACGCCGGCCTGGGTGGCGCGGACATAGTCGAGCGCCATCGCGGCGGCCGCGACCTCACACGCCGCGAAGACGCCGAAGCCATCGAGGCTCGCGACCTCGAAAGCGTCGGCGACGCGCGCGGCGGGGTCCGCGGAGGGCAGGGCGGTCGCGACCATGGCACGGTGCGGGGCGAGTGCGTCATCGCCGGCCAGCGCCTCGGGGGTGATGATCTCGGCCGGCTCGATCCGCGCGAGCAGGGCCGCGAGGCCGGCGCGAGGCAGCGCCTCGGTCTGGAAGGCACCCGTCGAGACGTCGAGCCAAGCAGCACCGATGCGCGCGCCATCCTCGGCCAAGGCGAGCAGCCAGGCAGGGCGGCCGGCTTCTAGAAGGGATTCTTCTGTGACTGTGCCGGGGGTCACCACGCGAACGACGGCACGGTGGATCGTGGGCGCCTTGCGGCGCTTGGCCTCCTCGGGCGTCTCCATCTGCTCGCAGATGGCGACCCGGAAGCCGCGCCGTATCAGCCGCGCGAGGTAGCTCTCATGGGCATGGGCGGGGACGCCGCACATCGGGATCGGGGCGCCGCGATGCTCGCCGCGGTAGGTGAGCGCGATGTCGATGGCCGCCGATGCCGCCTCGGCGTCGCCAAAGAACATCTCGAAGAAATCGCCCATGCGGAAGAACAGCAGCGCGTCGGGGTGGGCCGCCTTGATGGCGAACCACTGCGCCATGGCAGGGCTGGCGCCCTCGGCGCGCGGGACTTGCGGCTCCATCACCCAGGGATACAGCCTCATGCCGCAGTTGCGAAGCGAGGGAGTGGCGCGACGCTGGCGCGCAGCCCATCATCGGCATTCATACGACCTGCTTCGGAGCGCGCGATACCATGGATGATAACAAGATGCTGCCCACACAGGACAGCCGCACCGCGCGCGTCACCGGCGAGGAGGCCCTGGCGATGCATGCCGAGGGGCGCCCCGGCAAGCTGGAGATCCGCCTCACCAAGCCGCTGGTCACCGCGCGCGACCTGTCGCTGGCCTATTCGCCCGGGGTCGCCGAGCCCTGCCTGCACATCGCCCGCGACCCGTCGCTCGCCTATGACTACACGTCGAAGGGCAATTTCGTGGCCGTCATATCCAACGGCACGGCAGTGTTGGGCCTGGGCAATCTCGGCGCGCTGGCCTCCAAGCCGGTGATGGAGGGCAAGGTCGCGCTGTTCAAGCGATTCGCCGATGTGGACGGCATCGACTTGTGCCTGGACACCGAGGATGTGGACGCCTTCGTGAACTCCGTCCGCTATCTCGGCCCGTCCTTCGGCGGCATCAACCTCGAGGATATCAAGGCGCCCGAGTGCTTCATCATCGAGCAGCGCCTGCGCGAGCTGCTCGACATCCCCGTCTTCCATGACGACCAGCATGGCACGGCGATCGTCGCGGCCGCGGGCCTGATCAACGCCGCGCACCTGACGGGACGGGACCTGAAGAAGACGCGCCTGGTCATCAACGGCGCCGGCGCGGCGGCCGTGGCCTGCGCGGAGCTGCTCAAGGCGATGGGCATGCGGCCCGAGAACGTCATCATGTGCGACACCAAGGGCGTGGTCTATCGCGGCCGCACCGAGGGCATGAACCAGTGGAAATCGGCGCACGCGGTGGACACCTCCGCCCGCACGCTGACCCAGGCGCTGGAAGGGGCGGATTGCTTCTTCGGCCTGTCCGCCAAGGGGGCTGTGACGCAGGATATGGTGCGCGCCATGGCGCCCGCGCCGATCATCTTCGCGATGGCCAATCCGGACCCCGAGATCACGCCCGACGAGGCGAAGGCGGCGCGCCCCGATTGCATCATCGCGACGGGGCGGTCCGATTATCCCAACCAGGTGAACAACGTCCTGGGTTTCCCCTTCATCTTCCGCGGCGCGCTCGACGTGCGGGCATCGACCATCAACGAGGCGATGAAGATCGCGGCAGCCAACGCGCTCGCGATGCTGGCGCGGGAGGATGTTCCGGAGGAAGTCGCCGGTGCGGGTGCCGGTCGCGCGCTGCGCTTCGGGCCGGAATATATCATCCCCAACGCCTTCGATCCGCGCCTGATCGCGCGTGTTTCGCCCGCCGTCGCCAAGGCCGCGATGGACAGTGGCGTGGCGCGCAAGCCGATCCCGGACCTCGCGCGCTATGCGCGTGATCTCGCGGGCCGGCTGGATGTCACGGCCGGTGCGCTGGAGGCGATCGCCGAGGCGGTGCGCGAGAATCCCAAGCGCGTCGTCTTCGCCGAGGGCGAGGAGGAGAAGACCATCCGCGCCGCCATCGCCTTCCGCAATGCCGGCTACGGCACGCCGGTGCTGATCGGGCGCGAGGAGCGCGTGCATGCGGTGGCAGCCACGCTCGGCATCCCACTGCCCGATGGCATCGAGATCCACAATGCGCGGCTGTCGACCTCCAACGTGCGCTACGCGACGGCGCTGTATGCGAAGCGCCAGCGCGACGGCTTCCTGATGCGCGACTGCCAGCGCCTGGTGAACCAGGACCGCAACGTCTTCGCCGCCTGCATGGTCGCGGCCGGCGATGCGGATGCGATGGTCACGGGCTCCACGCGCAGCTACTCGGCCGCGCTCGAGGGCATCACCATGGCGATCGACCCGCTGCCGCGCAGCGTGCTGTTCGGGCTGTCGCTGATCGTGACGCGGCGCTCGGGGACGGTGCTGGTCGCCGACACCGCCATCCATGAGCGCCCCGATGCGGCGACGCTGGCCGAGATCGCGCGGCAATCCGCCGCCGCCGCGCGCCGTCTGGGCCTGCATCCGCGCGTGGCGTTCTTGTCCTTCTCCACCTTCGGCGACCCGAAGGGCGTGATCCCGGGGTCGATCCGAGAGGCGGTGAAGCTGCTCGACAAGACGGGGGTCGATTTCGAGCATGATGGCGAGATGGCCGCGGACGTGGCGCTGAACCCC
>JAZKFA010000243.1:0-6797 GCA_040386655.1 Pseudomonadota bacterium
GCTGGCAGCGACAGGCGCTGGCCGATGGCGGGCGCATCGATGGTGAGGGACACGTCGCGAAGGATCGGTGTTCCGCCGCGCGCGAAATCCAGCGCCTCGGCCATCAGCGGCAGGATGGTGTCGGGTGCGCGCATCAGCCGGCCCAGCGCGAGGCGGCGCCGCGCATGGCGGCGGCGGCGGCGTTCACGCCGAGCACGATTGCCATCAACACCATGCCCAGGGCGAGAGCCAGCGGCAGGTCGCCCTTGCTGGTCTCGAGCGCGATGGCCGTGGTCATCACGCGGGTGAAGCCCTCGATGTTGCCGCCCACGATCATGACCGCGCCGACCTCCGCGCTCGCGCGGCCGAAGCCGGCCAGCAGCACGGTGACCAGCGCGTAGCGGCCATCCCACAGCAGGGTCGGCACCGCGCGCCACGGACCCGCGCCGAAGGAGCGCAGCTGCTCGGCATACTCCTCCCAATAGGTCTCCAGCACCTGGCGCGTAAGGGCCGCGAGGATGGGCGCGATCAGCACCGCCTGCGCCGCCACCATCGCCGATGGCGTGAACAGCAGCCCCCAGGACCCCAGCGGGCCGGACCGCGACAGCAGCAGGTAGACCAGCAGCCCGCAGACCACCGGGGGAAGTCCCATCAGCGCGTTCAGCGCTACCACAACTGCACTGCGCCCGGGAAACCGCGCGACCGCGAGCAGCGCACCGAGCGGCAGCCCGATGACTGCGGCGATTGCCACGGCGGCGAGGCTCACGCGCAGCGACAGGGCCACGATGCCCAGCACGCCTGGGTCGGCACCGGCGAGCAGGCCGGCGGCGGCGGCGAAGGCGGCGCTCAGGTCGTTCAATTGGCACTCCCGGTTGCGCGGAAGCTGATGCTGGCGCCACGCCCGGTCAACGCCGGAATGCCTTGGCATGCCGGCAGTATTTGCTGGTATCTGCCGTTATATGCCGGATGTGCTGACCCTGCCCGAGGCTGCCGCCTATCTTCGCCTGTCGGAGCGCACGCTTTACGACTTGGCGCGGGCGCGGCGCGTGCCGGCGGCGCAGCTTGGCGGCAAATGGCTGTTCCCGCGCCGGCGGCTGGAGGCCTGGCTTGCCGCGCAGGCGGATGCCGCGCCTGCGGTTATGGCCCCGCCGATTCTCGCCGGTAGCCATGACCCGCTGCTGGACTGGGCGGTGCGGCAATCCGGCTGCGGCCTGGCGCTGCGGGCCGGCGGCAGCCTGGACGGGCTGGCCGCACTCGCGGCGGGCGAGGCGGTCGCCGCGGCGGCGCATCTGCTGGACCCCGACAGCGGCACCTTCAACGAACCCGCCGCGAGCGACCTGCTGGCCGGGCGCGGCGTCGTCGGAATCACCTGGGCCTGGCGGGAGCAGGGGCTGCTGGTGGCGAGCGGCAATCCGCTGGGGCTCGCGACCGTGGCGGATCTCGCGCGGCCGGGCCTGCGCGTCATCGGGCGGCAGCCGCGCGCGGGCAGCCACATCCTGCTCGGCCATTTGCTGTCGGAGGCGGGGGTACGGCTGGCGCAGCTGGCCTTTCTGCCGGCGCCCGCGCTGGCGGAGGACGAGGTCGGCGCCGCGGTGGCGGAGGGCCGCGCCGATGCCGGATTTGGCATTCGCGCCGAGGCGGCCGCGCGCGGGCTGGGCTTCGTCCCGCTCATCCGCGAACGCTTCGACCTGATCATGGAGCGTCGGCAGTATTTCGGCCCGCCGCTGCAGGCGCTGCTCGGCTTCACGCGCGGGGCGCCCTTCCGCGAACGCGCGGCGCGCATGGGCGGCTACGACGTCGCGGAAACGGGCGCGGTGGCGTTCAACCTTTAGCGGAGACGCCCTCGGGGTTTTCGCTGCCGCTGCGAAAGCGGTGGGTGGAGGCGCCGAAGGCCACCATCTTCCCATCGGGATCGAACACCTCAGTGCGGGCGAAAAAGATTGAGCGCCCGGCGGAGGCCACGCGCCCTTCCGCGCTGAGCACCCCTCCCGAGACAGTCCCTGTGAAGCGGCAGTCGAGGTCGACCGTCACCGCGCGTCGCACATTGCCTTCCACCGTGCAGAACAGCCCCGAGAACGCCGCCGCCTGGTCGATCAGCGCCAGCACCACGCCGCCATGCACGATGCCCGAGCGGTTCATGTGCTGCGGCCCGATGCGGCAGATCATGCGCGCGAAGCCCAGGCGCCATTCCGCCAGCTCCAGCCCGAGCAGGTTATGGAAGGGAGAGGCGGAGAAGGGGTGCGGGTCCATGGCGGCGGTGCTTGTTGCGGCGGGTCGGAAAGGTCAAGCGGTTCACGCGATCTGCAACTCCTGCAGGGACTGCTCCAGCTCCAGGAAGCTCGGCATGTAGGTGCTGGGAACGGCCTTGCGCCCGGTCTCCACGGCGACCTGCGGCGCATTGCCGTGCAGATGCGCGACGAGGACGGAGGCGATCACCTGGAAATACCGTGCCTCCTCGTCAAGGATGCCCTTCAGCCGCGAAGCGAAAGGCCCCACCAGCCCATAGGCGAGCAGCACGCCGAGGAAGGTGCCGACCAGCGCGCCGCCGATCATCCCGCCCAGCACCGCGGGCGGCTGGTCGATGGACCCCATCGTCTTGATGACGCCGAGCACAGCCGCGACAATGCCAAGTGCGGGCAAGGCATCGGCCACGTTCTGCAGCGCGTGCGAGGCGTGCATCTCCTCATTGTAGATCTTCTTGAGTTCCTTGGTCATGATGTCCTCGATCTGGTGTGGATCGTCGGAGTTCATGCCCACCATCCGCAGGTAGTCGCAGATGATGTTTGTGGCGTGGTGGTCGGCCGCGAGCTTGGGGAATTTCTGGAAAGCAACGCTTTCCTCGGGCTTTTCGATATGCGGCTCCAGCGCCATCGGCCCTTTGGTCTGGGCGAGCCGGACCAGGAAATACAGCAGGCTCAGCAAGTCCATGTAGTCGGACTTGTGGTAGCGCGCGCCCTTGAGGATCTTTCCCAGGCCGCCAAGCGTGTGCTTCACGTCGTGCATGCTGTTGGACATGACGAAGGCGCCCGTCGCGGCCCCCCCAATCATCAGCATCTCGTAGGGCAGCGAATGCAGGATGATCCCGAACTTGCCGCCCGCAATCACGTAGCCGCCGCCCACGGTGAGCAGCAGGAACACGAAGCCGCCGATCGACGTCATCGGCCCGCCGCGTCCTGGGAGCCGGTGCGCGCGCCCGCCGCATCCTGGGATGCCTGCCTGTTCCCCCCCGAATCCCCCGGCGCCTGCCGGATCAGCGTGATCGAAACCCGCCGGTTGCCCGGATTGGTGGGTTGGTCGGGGATCAGCAGGTCGCGGTCGGCTTGGCCGGAGACGCTGCGCATCCGCGCCTCGCCGACACCGGCCTCGGTCAGCAGGCGGCGCGTGGCGTTGGCGCGGTCCGCGGAGAGGTCCCAGTTGCTGCCGGTGCCGCGGAACGGCGTCGCATCGGTGTGCCCGGCGATGGCAATGGTGTTCGGCAGGCGCGCGATCACCTGCGCGACGCGCGTCATCAGCACCCGCGCGCGGTCATTGGGCGTGGCGCCGCCGAGCGCGAACATCGGCTGCCGCTCGGCGTCGAGCAACTGGATGCGCAGCCCCTCCGGCACCTGCTCAATCATCAGCTGCTGCGCCATGTCGGCAAGTGCGGGGTCGCTTGCCACCGCCTGGCGCAGCTGCTCGGCGGCCTGTTCGAAGGCGGCCTGCTCGCGGCGGGCGAGCTCGGCGCGGAGTTCCGCCTCCTGCAACTGCTCGGGGTCGGGGCGGTCGGTGGGGCGGGCGGCGGGACCCATGCGCGGCGGCGCTGGGCCGGCGCGGGCATCCTCGGGCGTCGCCATGGTGCGCCGCGCCTCCACCTCCGCCTCGCCCTCGGGGCCTTCATGGCGGGTCATCCGCGTGGCGGGGGTGACGCTGTCATCCTCCTCGATGTCGAGAACCACCTGCGGGCCGGCCTGGACCTGCGGGCGACCGGTGGAGGAGGTCATCTGGCCGGGGTCGTTCGGAGTGCGCCCGCCGAAGGGCTGGCCGGAACCCGAGGTGCTCTGCGCCATAAGATTGGCGGTCGAGAAGTAGTCCGCCAGGCCGCGGCGCTTCTCCTCATCGGTCGCGTTGAGCAGCCACATCAGCAGGAAGAAGGCCATCATCGCGGTGACGAAATCCGCGTAGGCGACCTTCCACGCGCCGCCATGGTGGCCGTGCGCGGCTTCCTCGATCCGCTTGATGATGATCGTGCCGCCCTGGCGGCCATTTCTCGCGCTCATGCGCGGCAGGATGCGGCAGGGACGTTTAATCGCCCGCTAATGCGCGCCCAAGCAGCGTGGCGAGCGGCGCCGACAGACCCTGCTGCGGCGCCTGTGCGACCCAGCCGCCGCTGCGCCCCGGGGCTTCCGCGGCGCGCAACAGGGCGCAGTCCAGGCTGTCCAGGACCGGCACGGGCACCGCGCCTTCCAGGCGCTGCGCGAGCCCCGCAAGTCCGGCGCCGCCCAGCACCACAGCGCCACAGCCCGAAGCGGCCGCGTCCCGGGCGGCTTCGGCCAGCAGTGCTAGCGCGGCTTCGGGATCGGCCGCGATCATGTCCCCTGTAGGGGCGACGGCCCGGACCAGGACGCGGTCCTGGCCGAGGCCGCGTACACGGCAAAATTCCTCCAGCATCGGCACCCAGGCGGCCCCGCCGGTGAGGAACGTGATGCGTGATGCCACGCGGTGGGCGATGGCGAGGCTGGCCTCCGCCATGCCCTGCACCGGCACGGGCAGGATTTCACGCGCGGCGTCGAGCCCCGGTTCGCCGAAGCAGGCGATGATCGCGCCGTCATGGTCGGGACGCAGATGTGCGGCCAGCGCATCGAGCACCGCGTGCCCCGCGATGGCGACCGCAGCCCGGGTTGCGATGTAGCGGGCACCGAATGGCGCCGTCACCGCCTCAAGCCGCAAACTCGTGAGGCCGAGCCGCGGGAGCGCCTCGTTCGCGCGCGCCAGGATCAGGGCGGTGATCGCGGGGTCCGTATTGCCGTTCACCAGAAGCAGCTTCATCGCGCGGCATGTGCCTCTTGGCTAGGCAGGGACGGGGGGTCGAGCGGCGAGCATACCCGCCCCTGCGCGATGGCACGACCCTTGCGAGCCATCGAACTGCCGGCTGGCTTGAGGGCGCTGCCCCGCGTCCCGGCCAACCAGGGGAACCCGACCATGCGCCTGCGCCGACTTTTCATTGCCGCCGCCTTCGCGGCCCTTCCTGCCTTGATGGCGGCGGGTCCGGCCCTCGCCCAGGGCGGCACCATCCGCATCGGCATGACCGCGGCGGACATCCCGCTTACCCATGGCCAGCCCGACCAGGGGTTCGAGGGCAACCGGTTCACCGGCATCCCCCTCTATGACAGCCTGACGATGTGGGACCTGTCGCGCGCCGATGCGCCCTCGGGCCTCGTCGCGGGCCTGGCCACGGAATGGCGCAGCGACCCGGCCGACCGCACACGCTGGATCTTTACGCTCCGCCGGGGCGTCACCTTCCATGACGGCTCGCCGTTCAACGCCGATGCCGTGATCTGGAACGTCCGCAAGGTGCTCGATCGCGAGGCGCCGCATTACGATGCGCGCCAGGTCGGGCTGACCGCCTCGCGCATGCCGACGCTGCGCCGGGCCGAGAAGATCGATGAGTTCACCGTGGCGCTCATCACCTCCGAGCCCGACAGCCTGCTGCCGATCAACCTCACCAACCTGTTCATGGCGAGCCCGACCACCTGGGACCGCCACCGCGCGGCGAGTGCCAATGCCGAGGCCGCCTGGAACGCCTTCGCCCGTGAGCCCGCCGGCACCGGCCCCTTCCGCCTGGTCCGCTTCGTGCCCCGCGAGCGCGCCGAGATGGTGCGCAACGACAATTACTGGGGCGAGAAGGCGCGCGCCGAGCGCATCATCCTCCTCCCCATCCCCGAGGCGAATTCGCGCACGGCGGCGCTGCTCTCGGGCCAGGTGGACTGGATCGAGGCGCCCTCACCCGACGCGGTGCCGCAGCTGCGCTCGCGGGGCATGGTCATCACCCAGAACCCGCAGCCGCATGTCTGGCCCTGGCAGCCCTGCTTCACGCCGGGCAACCCGCTGGCGGATGTGCGCATCCGCCGCGCGCTGAACCTCGCGATCGACCGCGACGCGCTGGGCCAGCTGCTCGGCGGCTTCATGGCGCCGGCCGTCGGCACCGTGGCCCCCGGGCACCCCTGGTGGGGCAACCCGACGTTCAACATCCGCACCGACCGCGCCGAGGCCCGCCGCCTTCTCGCCGAGGCCGGCTACGGCCCGCAGCGCCCGCTGACCATCAAGGTGCAGATCAGCGCCTCCGGTTCGGGTCAGATGCAGCCGCTGAGCATGAACGAGTTCCTGCAGCAGGACCTTCGCCAGGTCGGCATCAACATCGAGTTCGACGTGGTCGAGTGGAACACGCTGTTCACCAACTGGCGCCAGGGCTGCCAGGCGGCCTCGGCGCGCGGTGCGCACGCGACCAACGTGTCCTTCGCAGCCATGGACCCCTTCTTCGCCATGGTGCGCTTCTGGGATTCGAAGATGGCGCCGCCGGTCTCCAACAACTGGGGCCATTTCAACGACCCGCGCTTCGACCAGATGATCGCGGCCGCGCGCAACGCCTTCGAGCCCGCCGAGCGTGACGCCGCCCTCGCTCGCCTGCATGCCGCGGGCGTGGACGAGGCGCTGTTCATCTGGATCGCTCATGACGTGGGTCCGCGCGCGATGAGCCCGCGCATCCAGGGCTATGTACAGCCGCGCAGCTGGTTCGTCGATCTGCGCCTGCCCTCGATCCGCTGAGACGGGTGGCCGGCGGC
>JAZKFA010000244.1:0-6958 GCA_040386655.1 Pseudomonadota bacterium
GCACGCAGACCCTCGGCCACGGCCTTGCCGTCGATGATGCGGGCCGTCATGCCAGTGCCTCCAGCCGCGCGATCAGGTGCCCGGTATCGCCCGCGATGTGGAAAGACTTCTCGCGGGAGGTCGCACCATGGCGCAGCGCAATGCTGGCCTGCGGCACGCCGAGTGCCTCGCCGAGCGCGGCGCGGACGGCGTCATTGGCGCGCCCATCCTCGGCCGGGGCCGTGACGGCGATGCGCAGCCGGGGGCCATCGGCTGTGCCTTCACGCGCAACGCGACTCCATCCGGCGCGGCGGCCCAGGCGCTCAAAAATACAACCCGTTGAGGATCATCGCCCGCCGCGTGGCACCAAGGAGGATGTTCAGCGCTGTGATCCCAATCAGCACCACCACGGGCGAAAGGTCGAGCGGGCCGAAATTCGGCAGCACGCGGCGCACCCGGCTGAACAGTGGCTCGGTGACGCGGTAGAGCAGGTCCGCGATCGTCCAGACGATGCGGTTGCGCGTGTCGAGAATGTTGAACTGCAGAAGCAGTTGCATGATGACGGCGAGGATGACCGCCCACCAGGCAAGGTCGAGCAAGGCCTGCAGCACATAGAACACCGCGTCGAGAAACATCGATTTCAGCCCTTGGGGAATGGCGGCGCACCCTATCGGCGCCACTGCGGAGCGGCAAGGCGAGCCGCGGGCAAGCGGCACGCCGCACAGTCGCCCCCTCGCGGGGAAGGGAGCGCAGCTTGACTTCGCGGCATGCCAAAGGCATAGGCGGCGGCTCGCGGCGATATGGGGCTGTAGCTCAGTTGGTAGAGCGCCTCGTTCGCAATGAGGAGGTCAGGGGTTCGATTCCCCTCAGCTCCACCATACGCCGCGAACTCCCACACCGATGGTCACCGACCAACGCCCATGTCGGCAGCAGCGGACTTCGCCATTTCCCAGCTAAAATCAGTCGTTGATCACTACAGCGCGATAAATTCGCGCGCAGCGTGTGGAAACGATCGCTTCGACAACTTCATTCTCGCAGTCCGAAGTGTATCCGCCCTCAAATCAAAAGGAAGCGCGGCCGCTCTCACTGGCATGTGACTGCGAATGGCCCGCTTACGCTTCCATAAAGATGCGGTTCGGGCATTTTCCCGAAAAATGCACATCAACTTAAAACGGATACGGGCGTTTCGATGTTGCACCGCCGCTTGGTGAGGGATTTTCCGGCGTGTCCGCGACGGCCGCGACCCCCCGGGACTGCGATGAACAGGAGGCTTGGATGGAGGCGCTTCAGGTGAATATGCAACCTAACAACGATATTTTCGTGCGTCTCCAGGAGGCGAGCAACAATCTCTCGACGCTCCTGTCGCAGATTAACAAGCCCGATGCCGGCACCGCCGCCTCCGCCGATCGCGGCGAAGCGGCTGCGAACGCGCCCCGGCCGGATGCCCTGAAGCTTCTGATCCGGCTGCGTGCGCGGCGCCGTAATTCGACCCTAGGCTCCTTTTTGGAATGGCCCGCCTGGGACATGCTGCTCGACCTGGCTGCCGTTACCGCCGAAGGCAAGCACGTGTCGGTCTCGGCCATCTGCATCTCCTCCGGTGCGCCCCAGAGCACCGCGCTCCGCAAGCTCGCCGCCCTTGAGGCAGCCGGGCTGGTGCGCCGCTATCTGCACGGCACCGACCGCCGCCGGGTCTGCCTGGCTCTGACGGAGAAGGGTTCGGTGCTGGTCAACGACCTGGTCGCCGAGGACCTGCGCTTCTTCTCGGCGCTGGGCGAAGGCCAGCGCGGCAACGCGCCCTGACCCTGCGCCGCTGCTGATCCGCGCCCAGCCTCGCCAAGCGGGCCGCGATCGAGGTAAAGCGACGCGGTAGGGGAGCGCCTGCCGCATGACCGGATTCGCCATCGAGTTGAAGGTGCTGGATGCGCGCCTGCAAGGCTGGGGCTTGCCGCGTTACCAGTCCGACATGGCCGCCGCGATCGATCTTCACGCCTGCATCGATGCGCCCCTGGTGCTGGTACCAGGTGAGGCGCCCGCACTGGTCTCGGCCGGCTTTGCCGTTCACATGGGCCAGCCTGAGATGGCCGCGATGGTGCTGCCGCGATCCGGGCTCGGCCATCGCAAGGGCCTGGTGCTCGGCAACCTCGTGGGGTTGATCGACCCCGACTATATGGGACCGATCCTGGTGAGCGCCTGGAACCGCGGGGCAGCCGCGATCACGCTCGAACCGGGCGAACGCTTCGCGCAGATGGTCTTCGTGCCCATCCTGCGGCCGCGCTTCACTGTGGTGGAGGATTTCTCCACCGGCTCGGCGCGCGGCGCCGGCGGCTTCGGCTCCACCGGCACCTGACCGATGCATCATGACGCGCAAGGGCTGCCGCTGTCCGCCGCCTCCGTCGAGGCGGTCGCGGCCTTCGACCATGCGGTGCAGGGCTACCTGAACTACGCCGCCGATGCCGGGGCACGCGTCGCCCCGATGCTCGCCGCAGACCCTGACGCACCGATGGCACAGGTGCTCGCCGGCAGCTTCGCAATGCTGGGCTTTCGCGCCGATGCGGTGCCGCGCGCCGCGGCTGCCGCCGCTCGTGCCGCCGCACTGCCTGGTACCGCGCGCGAGATGGCGCACGCCGCCGCACTGGCCGCCTGGGCCGCCGGTGAGCCGGACCAGGCGCTGCGCGGGTGGGAGGCGATCCTTGCCACCCACCCCCAGGACGTCCTCGCCTTCCGCCTGCATCACTTCGTAGCCTTCTGGCAGGGTTCGGCCGAGCGCATGCTGGCGACCGCCGAGCAGGTGCTGCCGCGCCTGGATCCAGCAATGCCCGGCGCCTCCCGCCTGCTCGGCTGCCGCGCCTTCGCCCATGAGGAGGCCGGGCTCTACACCACCGCCGAGGCTTATGGCCGCGCCGCGATCGAGGCCGATCCGTCCGACCTCTGGGCGGCCCATGCCGTGGCGCATGTGTTCGAGATGCAAGGCCGACGTTCCGAGGGCACGGCCTGGGTCGCGCGGCTGCAGCCGCACTGGGCGCAGGGCAACAACCTCAAGCACCATCTGTGGTGGCACGAGGCTCTCTATGTGCTGGAACAGGGCGACCATGCCCGCGTGCTGCACCTCTACGACACCGGCTTCCGCAACGGCGAAAGCGCACTGACGCAGGCGCAGCCGGACCTCTATATCGACATGCAGAATGCCTGCTCGATGCTGTTCCGACTGCGCCTGCTGGGTGTCGCCGCCGGCAACCGTTGGGAGGAGCTCGCGGATCTCGCGGAAGCGCGCATCGGCGATGCCGCCTCGGCCTTCACCCTGCCGCACTGGATGATGGCGCTGACCGCAGCCGGGCGCTTCCGCGCGGCGTCGCGCATGCTCGACGCGCTGCACGACGTGGCTGCCGCCGCCCCCATCGCGCAGTCCGCGACCTTGCGCGCGGCGGCGCTGCCGGCCTGCGCCGCGGTGCTGCACCATGGGCGCGGCGAGCATGATGCCGCCCTCGATGCCCTACGCCCGGCGCTGGGCAACCTGCCGCGCCTGGGCGGCAGCCACGCGCAGCAGGATGTGCTGGCCCAGCTTTTCCTCGACAGCGCGATGCAGGCGGGTCGCCGCGCCGATGCCGTGCTGCTGCTCGAACGCACTGCGGCGCGCCATCCGGTGCCGCTCGCGCGTCGTGCCTTTTATGCCGAAGCCGCCGCCTCCCTTGGCTTCTGATGCATCCCTGCCCCCGTGTGGCGGCATAAACCTGGCACGCGTGGATTTCCTGAGCCTCGACGGCGTCGAAAAATCCTTTGGCGGTGTCCCTGTCATGCGCGGCGCCACGCTCGGCGTGCGCGAGGGCGAGTTCATGGCCGTGCTCGGCCCCTCCGGCTGCGGGAAATCCACGCTGCTGCAGATCGCCGCCGGCTTGATGCTGCCGAGTGCCGGCACCGTGCGCATCGCCGGCCGCGCCATTGCGGCACCGCCGCCCGAGGCGGTCTACGTCTTCCAGCAATACACCCGCTCGCTGCTGCCCTGGCGCCGCGTCCGCGACAACGTGGCCTTCGCGACCGAGCATCGCCTCGGCCGGCGCCGCGCGCGCGAGATCGCCGAGGACACGCTCGCGCAGGTCGGCCTCGCGGGTTTCGGTGACCATTATCCCTGGCAGCTTTCGGGGGGGATGCAGCAGCGCGTCGCCATCGCGCGCGCGCTCGCGGCCGAACCGGCGATGCTGCTGCTGGATGAGCCGTTCAGCGCCGTCGATGCGCTGACGCGGCTCGATCTGCACGCGCTTTTCCTCGACATCTGGACGCGGCGCAAGTTGACCGTGATGCTGGTCACGCATGATGTGGAGGAAGCGATCTACCTCGCCGATCGCATCGCGCTGCTGACGCACCGGCCTTCCAGCATCTCCGACATTTTCGATGTCGACCTTCCGCGCCCGCGCGATCCGATCGCGACGCGCGCGCTGCCGCGCTTCCTTGATCTTCGCCGCACTTTGCTTGAGCGGCTGCTGGCGCGTCCCGATGCGTAGTGCAGCGCGCTGGCTGCCCGGACTCGCGCTGCTCGCCGCACTGGTCGCGGGGCTCGAATGGGCCGTCAATGCCGGGCTCATCCGCCGCGCCCTGCTGCCGCCGCCGAGCGTGATCGGCATTGCACTGTGGGACCTTCTCGCGAGCGGGGAATTCGCTGAGCCACTCTTCGCGACGCTGCGCCTGGTCTTCGCCGGCTTCGTGATCGGCAGCGCCCTCGGCATCGTCACCGGCGTCGCGATGGGGTGGTGGATTGCGGCGTACCGGCTGCTGGAACCGCTGGTGGAGCTGCTGCGCCCGATCCCCAAGGCCGCGCTGGTGCCCGCGCTGATGCTGTTCCTCGGCATCGGGGAGGCAATGAAGATCACCTCCGTCGCACTCGCGGTGTTCTTCCCCGTGCTGGTCAACACGCTGCAGGGCGTGCGCGGCGTGGACCGCGTGATGCTCGATGCCGGGCGCACGCATGGGTGGGGCACCGCGCATGTGCTTGTTCATTTGGTGCTGCCCGCGGCGCTGCCCTTCATACTCGCGGGCATGCGCATGGCGCTCGGCCTCGCGCTGGTGCTCGCCGTTCTGTCGGAGATGCTGTCGGGCCAGGGCGGGCTCGGCTTCCTCATCCTCGACATGCAGCGCAGCTTCCAGGTGCGGCTGATGTATGCGTGGCTGGTCATCCTGGCAGTGGTCGGGCTCGCGCTGAACACGCTATTCCTGGTCGCCGAACGCCGCGTGCTGCACTGGCAGCCCGCCAACCGCCCGTAGAGGAGGGATCTCGTGAGCATCACCCGCCGCATCGCCCTGGCCACCACCGCTGGCCTCGCAGCACCCGCGCTGCTGGCGCAGGCGCCCACCAGGCTGCGCGTCAGCGTCATTCCCGTACTCGACGTCGCACCGCTGCACGCAGCCATCCGTGAGGGCTACTTCGCCGCCGAGGGCATCGAGATCGACACCTCCACAACCGCCGGCGGGGCCACGGGCCTTCCGGGCCTGGTCGCCGGACAGTTCCGCGTGGTGTTCTCCAACTGCGTGTCGATCATGCTCGGCATCCGCGAGGGGCTGGATTTCCGCATCGTCAGCGGGGCCGCCGGGGCAGGCCTGCAGCCGCCCGATTCCTTCGCGGTGCTGGCGCGCAAGGGCTCGGGTATCGCGACCGGGCGCGACCTCGAAGGCAAGCGCATGGCGTCGAACACGCGCAACAACATCGTCTGGTTGCGTGGCATGGCTTGGGTGGACAAGACCGGCGGCGACTGGCGCCGCGTCACCACCGTGGAAGTGCCCTTTCCGCAGATGGCCGATGCGCTGGCCGGCGGCCAGGTGGATGCCGGCGTCTTCGCCGAGCCCTTCGTCGCCGCCGCGCTGCAGACCCATGGCGACAAGCTCGAACGCATCGGCTGGCCGATCAACGAAACCGCGCCCGGTTCCACCATCGCGCAATACGTCGCCATGGCCGACGACCTCGCGCGCAATCCGGAGGTGTTCGACCGTTTCGCCAGTGCCTTGCACCGCGGCTTCGATTGGGTGAATGCGCGGCCCGGCGACAACGCGCTGCTGGAGTTGGTTGCGAGCTTCACGCGCGTGCCGATCGAGCGGCTGCGCCTCGCCGCCTTCACCACCTTCCCCAAGGGCGTGACAGTCGCCGAGCTCACCGAGGTGATTGCGACCATGACGCGCTTTGGCCTGGGCGGCCGCTTCCCCGCGCCGGCGAGCCTGATCCATCGGACCGCCGCGGTGTGATCCGTCATCTGCGGGACGCCAGCGGCTTCATTCTCGTCGCGGGATTGCTGCTGCTGTGGGAGGTCTCGGCGCGGCTCGGCTGGGTCGCAAGCCCCAATTGGCCGCCGGTCAGCGCGGTGCTGGCCGCACTCGCGCGCGATGTGATGACGGGCGAAATCCCAACGCTTGTGGGCGGCACGATGTGGCGCATGGCGGCGGGGCTTGCGGCCGGCGGCGCGGCCGGCGTCGTGCTCGGGCTGGGCTTCGCGCTGGTGCCGTTCCTGGCGCGGCTGTTCGCACCGATTGTCGAGCTGCTGCGCCCGATCCCGGTGCCCGCGGTCATCCCGCCGCTGGTGCTGTTCCTCGGTCTCGATAACACGATGAAGGTCACCGTCGTCGCACTCACCGTGTTTTTCCCGGTGCTGACCAACACGGTGCAGGGCGTGCGCGCGGTGGAGGCGGATGCGCTGGCAATGGGTCGCACCTTCGGCATCGGTGCGCTGCGCCGCGCCATCTTCATCGTGCTGCCGGCGAGCCTACCCTACATCCTGGCGGGCTTCCGCATCGCGCTCGCCCTAGCGCTCGTCGTCGCGGTGGTCGCGGAGATGATCGCGGGCGAACAGGGCGTCGGCCATTACCTGGTGGTGATGCAGTTCGCCGGACGTGCGGAGGAGATCTACGCGACCGTGCTGCTGCTCGGCGCGCTCGGCTACGCGCTGAACCGCTGCTTCCTGATGGCGGAGCGGCGGATGATCCACTGGTGGTTCGCGCTGGG
>JAZKFA010000245.1:0-2410 GCA_040386655.1 Pseudomonadota bacterium
GCGCCGCCACTGCGCCTCCGGCGGAGGATGGCGCGCAGGCTCTCGCGCACCATCAGGGCGCCGACGGTGCCGAGGACCACGACGTAGAACAGCGATACGGCGAGATCGACCTGCCCGGCCCGTCGGAGCAGCGCGAAGAGCTGCACGCCCGCGGCGGATCCCGCGAGCCCCCCGGCGAGCAGAACCGCGCCCATCACGGGGTCCACCGTGCCGCGCCGCCACTGCGCGATGAGGCCGGAGACGGAGGCGCCGAGGGTCTGGTTCGCCCCCGATGCGACGGCGACGGGGGCGGGGATGCCGATCAGGATCAGCAGTGGGGTCAGGAGGAAGCCGCCGCCAACCCCGAACATGCCCGAGAGCCAGCCCACGCCGAACCCCATGCCGAGCAACAGCAAGGCATCGACAGACATTTCGGCGATCGGCAGGTAGACCTGCATCGCAAAGTCCCGGCTCGGGGTGTTACGCACGCTTGGGAAACGGTTTGAACCGCTCCGTTGTGCGGCGCAACCCGACATGGACGATCTGTCACGCTTTTTGCGTCCAGATCGATGATCAAGCCGTGAGGTAGCGCTCCGTCAGGTGCGCCGTGTAGTCGGCGGGGTCCAGAGGCTTGCCGGTAGCCTGCCGCAGCAGGCCCTGGAAACCCCAGCGACTGCCCTGGCTGTGGATGTTGCCGCGGAGCCAGCCAACCAGTGGCGCAAGGTCACCCTGGGCCATCGAGCGCTCCAGCGTGGGGATGGCGTTGCGCGCGGCACGCATCAGCTGCGCGGCCGCCATGGCGCCCAGGGTGTAGCTTGGGAAATAGCCGAAGGCGCCGTCATGCCAGTGGATGTCCTGCAGGCAGCCCTGCGCGTCATCGGGCGGCGTGATGCCGAGCATGGCGCGCATCGCGTCGTTCCAGGCGCCGGGCAGGTCGGCCACGGACAGGTCGCCGGCGATCAGCGCACGTTCCAGGCGGAAGCGCAGGATGACGTGCGCGGGGTAGGTGAGCTCATCGGCGTCGACGCGGATGAACCCGCGGGAGACGCGGCGCCAGAGGCGGGCGAGGTTCTCGGGGGCATAGGGCGCGGGGTCGCCGCCGAAGGTCGCGTGCAGCTCGGGACCCAGGAAGCGGAGGAAGCTGTCGGAGCGGCAGGCCTGCATTTCCACGATCAGGCTTTGCGATTCGTGGGTGGCCATGCCGGCGGCCTCGCCGACCGGCTGGCGCGCCAGGTGGACGGGCAGGCCGCGTTCGTAGAGGGCATGGCCCGTCTCGTGCAGGACGCCGAGCAGGGATTGGGCGAAGTCATCCTCGCGGTAGCGGGTGGTGATGCGGATGTCGGTGGGCGTGCCGCCGCAGAAGGGGTGGGTGCTCTCATCCAGGCGGGCGTGGTCGAAATCCAGCCCCGCGCGGGCGGCGAGGGCGCGGCACAGCGCGCGCTGCGCGGCGACGGGGAAGGGACCCTGGGGGATGAGGGGCGCCGGGCGGGCGGCCTGGATGGCCTCGGCGCGCGGCAGGGCGTCGGCGAGGACGACCTCGTAGGCGGCGAAGATGGGCTCCACATCGGCGGCGAGGATGCCGGGCTGGAAGCCATCCATCAGCGCATCGTAGGGGGCAAGGCCGGTCGCGTCCGACAGCGCGGCCGCGGCTTCGCGCTGCAGGCGCACCACCTCGGCCAGTGCCGGCTGCACGCGGGCGAAGTCGGAGGCGGCGCGCGCCTCCCGCCACACCGTCTCGCAGGCGGCGTTGGCGCGGGTCATGGCCTCGACCAGGGCGGTGGGCAGCGCGGTGGCGCGCCCATGGGCGCGACGCATCAAGGCGAGGTTGGCGATGTCGGAGGCACCGGAGGCTTCGGCGTCCTCCAGCTGCGCAGCGACCTCGGGGGCGGTCAGCAGCTCATGGCTCAGCCCGGCCAGGGTGGCCAACTGCTCTCCGCGCGCCGCGGCGCCACCGCTCGGCATCATCGCCGCCGCGTCCCAATGCAGCATGCCCGCCGCCTCGCCCAGCGCGCCGATGCGGGCGAAACGCGTCTTCAGATCGGCATAGGCGGTCATGGCGATTCCCTCATGCGGCGTCTCCCCCAGATGGCGAAGACCACCAGGAGTGCGAGGGCCAGCCCGTACCAGGTGATGACATAGCCCAGGTGATTGTTGTTCGGCCGCGGCAGGGTGCGCGACGGGTCGGGCAGCGTCCCCGGCGGCGCCTCCGACAGCGCGACCAGCCCGAACGGCATCACGGCCGGCAACCCGAGCGCCTGGCCGATCCGCACCGGGTCGAAGCTGTAGAACCGGCGGCCGGCCAGGTCGTCCGTCGCGGCGAACATCCCGCCAGGCTCGGCCGGACGGACCCAGCCCGTGACCGTGACCTCGCCCTCCGGCCGCGCAACCGGAGCCGAGCGCTCCTACGTAAAGCGCGTTCTTCGTCAGGAAA
>JAZKFA010000245.1:2420-2767 GCA_040386655.1 Pseudomonadota bacterium
GCCGAGCGCTCGAGCGGCACCCAGCCGCGATCCACCAGCACCGGCGGCGCATCATCGCGCAGCAACGGTGTCAGCAGCCGCGTGCCCAGCAGTGTGCCGCGCAGCTCCAACCCCAGGATCGCGTCCCGCGCGTGATCAAAGCGGCCCACCACGGCTACCTTGGTGAACGGCACCGCGACCGGCCCCAACGGCGCGGCGGGCCCCGCCTCCGACGCCGCGATGGTCGCGAGCAATTCCGTCTTCCAGGCCAGGCGCTGCCACTGCCAGGTGCCCAGACCCAGCAGGATCAGGAATGCCGGCAAGACCACCAGCACCGGGACGAGCAATCGCCTCATGGGAGAAAGGCC
>JAZKFA010000245.1:2777-5414 GCA_040386655.1 Pseudomonadota bacterium
TTCCGTTCGCCGCAAGAACCTCCAAGCGCCCCCACCCCAACCCGCACCACTCAGCAAGCACAGCCCTCCCAAGCCCAGCACCAACGCATGCCGAGGTCCGGGGATCGGCGCGATCACCGGCGGGGGGCCGGGGGGCAGCGCCCCCTGGCCTTACTGCCGATGACGCCATTGCAGCGCCAGGAGCAGGGCTTTGGCCGTGCGCATCACGAAGAGGGCTCCGCCGAGCACGAGGGCTGGCCAGATCAGCGCATGCACCCAGACGGGTGGGCGGTAGCGGCTGTCGACGATCAGGGCGGCGATGACGGCCGCCGCGCCGATGAGGAAGACGCCGGCCACGGCCGGCCCGTCGCCGGCATCATGGGCGGAGAGGTCCAGTCCGCAGGATGCGCAGGTGGGTTTGATGTCGAGCAGGCCGTTGAAGATGCGGCCTTCGCCGCAGCGCGGGCAGCGCCCCAGCAGGGCGGCCCGCGCCAGGGACGCACGCTCAGTGCGGGGCAATCTCGCCCGCGCCCCACCAGTAGATGGAGGCGAAGAGGAACAGCCATACCACGTCGACGAAGTGCCAGTACCAAGCCGCGGCCTCGAAGCCGAAGTGGCGGCCAGGCGTGAAGTGGCCCTTCCAGGCGCGGAACAAGCAAACCGCGAGGAAGATGGTGCCGATGATCACGTGGAAGCCGTGAAACCCGGTCGCGAGGAAGAAGGTGGACGGGTAGACGCCGCCACCGGAGAACTTGAACGGCGCCTCGGCGTATTCATAGGCCTGGAGAGCCGTGAAGAGCAGGCCAAGCAGCACGGTCAGTGCCAAGCCCTGGAGCATCCCGCGGCGATCGTTCTCGATCAGGGCATGGTGCGCCCAGGTCACCGTGCAGCCTGAGAGCAGCAGGATCATCGTGTTGAGGAAGGGCAGGCCGAAGGGGTCGAAGGTGAGGATGCCGGCCGGCGGCCAGATCGCGCGCGCGGCGCCCGCGACGTGCTCGGGGTAGAGTGCGAAGTGGAAGTAGGCCCAGAAGAAGGCCACGAAGAACATCACTTCGGAGGTGATGAACAGCATCATGCCATAGCGCAGCCCGATGCGGACGACAGGGGTGTGGATGCCCGGCGTGCGGGCTTCCTTCACCACGTCGCGCCACCACAAGAACATCGTGGCCAGCACGCCGAGCATGCCCACCAGGAAAACCCATCTTGTGCCGTAATGGGCGTAGAGAATGATGCCCGTGACCAGCGCGCCGGCCGCGGCGGCACCGACCAGCGGCCAGGGGGACGGATCCACCAGGTGATAGGGGTGCTTGTGCGGCGGCGCCGCTTCGGCTTCCACGGCGAGGGTGGTGGTGGCCATCACATCTGCTCCGGTTGCGTAGCGCGGCGCATGAACGCCGAAATGAGGAGGTGGATCAAGGGGTGCCTCGCGGTGCGCTGCCCACATGCGGCCCTGCCGAGGCGAGGGCGCCCGCGCGCTCGGCATCGGCCATGGTGCGGAAGAAGCTGTAGGACAGCGTGATCACGCGGACGTCGCGCGTGTTCGGATCCTCGGCAATGCGCGGATCGACCCAGAATGAGACGGGCATGTCGACCCGCTGCCCGGGCGCCAGGGTCTGCTCGTCGAAGCAGAAGCACGCCACCTTGTGGAAGTAGCGGCCGACCTTCTCGGGCGTGACGTTGTAGGTGGCGATGCCGGTGACCGGCGTCGCCGCGTTGTTCACCGCCGAGTAGAAGGCGAGCCCCTCCTCGCCGACGTGCAGCATCATGGAAGGCTGCTCGGCCTGGAAGCGCCAGGGCAGGTTGGGCTGGGTGTTCGCGTTGAAGCGCACGGTGATCTGTGCCTCGCCGGGGGTGGCGGGCATGGTTCCGCCGCGCTGCGTCGTTCCGTTGTAGCCGGTCGCGCGGCAGAAGGCGTCGTAAAGCGGCACGGCGGCGAAGGAGAGCCCGGCCATGCCGGCGACGGTGGCGCCCAAGCCCAGCAGCGTGCGGCGGTTGCGATCCATCAGCGGGAGAACTTGGCGATGGAGATAAAGAAGAACAGCACGAAGATCGCCGCGAGCACGCCGAGGATCGCCCAGTTGCGGCTTTTCCGGCGGCGCTCGAAGGCAATTTTCTCGTCCGGTGTCATGCGAGGATGAGCCGGTCGGCGGCGAGGGCGACGAACAGCGCGGCCAGGTAATACAGCGAGTAGCGGAAGCACTTCTTCGCCGGCGCATCGTTGGTCAGGCTGCGGCCTTCGCCATCCTGCGCGTCGCGCCAGACCAGCCAGGCCTGACGGAGGAATTCCGCGCCCAGCAGCGCGGCGGCGGCGGTGTAGATCGGGCCCGCGAAGCCGAACAGGCCGGGCAGGAGGGTCAGCGGCACCAAGCCGACCGTGTAGATCAGGATCTGCCGGCGGGTCTCGCGCGCACCGTAGGTGACGGGCAGCATCGGCACCTTCACCCGCGCGTAGTCGCCATGGGCCCAGAGCGCGAGCGCCCAGAAATGCGGCGGCGTCCACACGAAGATGATCGCGAACAGGATGAGAGGCGCGAGGGTGATGTCGCCGGTGACCGCGGCCCAGCCGATGATGGGCGGGAAGGCGCCGGCCGCACCGCCAATGACGATGTTCTGCGGCGTCCGGCGCTTCAGCCACATGGTATAGATCACGACGTAGAA
>JAZKFA010000246.1:0-1991 GCA_040386655.1 Pseudomonadota bacterium
GGGCTGGGGTGGCAGGGCAAGCACACCAACCTGGTCTCCCGCACTCACGGCTCCTGGCTGTTCCTGGGCGAGGTCTTCACCACGCTCGACCTGCCGCCCGATCCGCCCGAGACGGACCACTGCGGGTCCTGCAAAGCGTGCCTGACCGTCTGCCCGACCGACGCCTTCCCCGCGCCCTACCGGCTGGATGCGCGGCGCTGCCTCGCCTACCTGAGCATCGAGCACCCGGGGCCGATCCCCGAGGAATTCCGCGCGCCCATGGGCAACCGCATCTATGGCTGCGATGATTGCCTGGCCGTCTGCCCCTGGAACAAATTCGCCCATGCCCATGCCGAGCCCGACTTCGCGCCGCGCGCATCCCTCACCGCGCCGATGCTCGCGGATTTCGCGGGGCTGGATGATGCAGGGTTCCGGGCGCTGTTCTCGGGATCCCCGATCAAGCGCATCGGGCGGGACCGGTTCGTGCGCAACGTGATGATCGCGATCGGCAATTCGGAGAGCGCGTCTCTGCGGCCGGCCGCCCAGGCCCGCTGCGAGGATGCGGACCCCGTGGTGGCCGAGGCCGCGCGCTGGGCGGTGGCGAGGCTGCCGGCGTGAGGCGTGCGCAACCCGCCGGACCCCGTGCCCGCGCGGGGGCACCGCGCCCGTGACGGAACCCAGGGACAATGCGAGCGGCGACACCGCGCTGGTGCTGTTCTCGGGCGGGCAGGATTCCGCGACGTGCCTGGCCT
The DNA here is from genome assembly GCA_040386655.1 of Pseudomonadota bacterium. Classification (GTDB taxonomy): domain Bacteria; phylum Pseudomonadota; class Alphaproteobacteria; order Acetobacterales; family Acetobacteraceae; genus Plastoroseomonas. The sequence goes on from JAZKFA010000246.1 coordinate 732, forward strand.
GGGCGCTCGATCGCTTCGCGCATGTGGAGACGCTCGCCTTCGCCTATGGGCAGCGGCATGCGGTGGAGCTGGAGGTGCGCAACACCTTCCTCGCCCAACTGCGCGCGGGCTTCCCCGCATGGGGCGCGAAGCTGGGGGCGGACCACACGCTGAGCCTCGACGCGCTGCGCGCCATCTCCGACACGGCGCTGACGCGCGAGACGGCCATCGCCATGGGCGAGAACGGGCTGCCCAACACCTTCGTCCCCGGCCGCAACCTGATCTTCCTGACCTTTGCCGGCGCGCTCGCCTACCGGCGCGGGGCGAAGCACATTGTCACGGGCGTGTGCGAGACGGATTACTCCGGCTACCCCGATTGCCGCGATGATACGGTCAAGGCGCTGCAGGTCGCGCTCAACCTGGGCATGCAGACGCGGCTGGTGCTGCACACCCCACTCATGTGGCGGGACAAGCGCGCGACCTGGGCGCTGGCGGACCGGCTCGGCGGGGCCGCGCTGACGGGCCTGGTGGAAGAACACACGCATAGCTGCTACCTCGGCGACCGCAGCACCCGGCATCCCTGGGGCTATGGCTGCGGCACCTGCCCCGCCTGCGATCTGCGCCGCGCGGGGTGGCAATCCTGGACGAGCACCCACCCATGACGCTGCGCACCCGCGAGGGCCTGATCTTCCTCATCGCCTTCGCCCTGTGCATTCCCGCGGCCAATTGGCTGATCGGGCATGTGGGGACGGTCTGCGTGCCCAATGGGCCGTGCCTGATCCCGGTGGCGCCGGGGATCACCGCGCCCTCGGGCGTGCTGATGATCGGGGCGGCGCTGGTGCTGCGGGACCTGGTGCAGCGCCGGCTGGGGCTGCGCTACACCTTTGCCGCCATCCTGGCGGGGACGGCGCTGAGCGCCGCGGTCGCGCCGCCGGCGCTGGTGGTGGCCTCGGCCGCCGCCTTCCTGATTTCGGAGACGGCGGACCTGGCGATCTACACGCCGCTGCAGAAGCGCGGCCTGGTGGCGGCGGTGGTCGCGAGCAGCTTTGTGGGGCTGGTGGTGGACAGCGTGGTGTTCCTGACGCTGGCCTTCGGGAGCCTGACCTACCTGTGGGGGCAGGTGATCGGGAAGAGCTGGATGGTGCTGGCGGCGCTGCCATTGATTGTGCTGCTGCGGAAGAGGGATGAGCGGTTGGGGTTAAAGGCGGCTTAGAGAAATGGCTAAAAGTGTGGAATGTTAGCAAACGAAACATTACTTTGTTCGGCGACCTCTTTAACTAT
>JAZKFA010000247.1:0-5262 GCA_040386655.1 Pseudomonadota bacterium
CCGGGTTGCGCGCGGCGATGGTGGCGAGTGCGGCCTCCGTGACGGCGGTGGCGGTGGTCTCTCGCGCGCGGACGGCGCGGGCGATCTCGGTGGCCGGCGTCACGCGCGGCGGCCGGCGATGAAGACGGGGGCGGCCTCAATCTCGCGCGGCAGGGCGCGCGCCTCGATCATCGCGGCCATGCGCGCGGCCAGGCGGAGGTTCTGCACCACGCCGGGCAGATGCGCGGCATCGATGGGCAGGCGGAGGAGGTGCGACATCTCGCGCGCATAGGCCTCGGGGTCGAAATCAGGTGAGGGCATGGGGCGGCTCCGCGGGGGTCGGGGGCGGAGGCAAGCAATGGGCGTGCCGGGAGGTTTGTGGAGCAAGTGGCGGGGTGCTGCCTCGGCACCCCTCCGGGGATTTACGGCGTCCCCGGACCCGGGTCAGGCGCAGTGGTCTCGAAGCGCTGGTCCGCCGGCGAATGCAAGATCTAGGCAGCTGGCCCGTCGCTGATCGCCAGAGCAGTGCCCCCGTCGAAGGCGAGGCTGGAAAGGGCGTCGCCATCCAGCACGTACTGAACCTTTGGCGCCCCGACCGCCCCCAAGCTGTCATAGAGGGCGCGAGCGGCGGTGTTGCGGGTGCTTGTCGCCCACTCCACGCGCTGGAGCCGGCGCCTTTTAGCCTCCAGCGCTATCCCGGCCATGAGGCATCGGGCGACCCCGCTGCGTCGTTCAGAGGCGGCGACATAGACCTGCTGGACGTAGAGGAAGGCGAGCAGCCCACCGACCGGGAACAGCGTCGCGAAGGTCGCAAATCCGGCCAGGCGCTCATCCTTGAACGCGAGAAGGAACTCGCAGGCCCGGGCGTGCCTGGTGAGCGCATCCTCGGTGTTGATCCCCGGCTCGATGACAGCGCCGTAGGAAACGGCCATCTCGGCCAGCATACGGGCCAGCTCCCTGGCGTATTCGGGTGCGAATGGGCGGCAGACGATCACGGACGTCGCTCCTGCAAAGGCGGCATCCGGGACCAGGGCGCCACCGGCGTCAAACCGGCGACGATGGAATAGCCATCACGCCGAGCGCCCGGCGCGTCGGTCGTACCTGTCCTATATCAGGATGCTCGATGCACTGACGTTGGCCGATCCGGGTACTCCAAAGCCGCGCCACAGATCAGCTCAAGCGGTCAGTCCAGTCCGACCACGCTGACAAGCCGTGCCGAACTGCACCCGTCCCGGATGTCCTTAAGGCCCTGGTACACAGGGCCGTAGTAGAATGTTTCCCAGTGAGCCACGGAAGGGAATTCCAGCAACACGATCCGGCGCGGTTCCCAGTCTCCCTCGTAAACCTTATGACTGCCGCCGCGCGCCAGGTATTTTGCACCGGCCTCCGCGAGCGCAGGCTTCACGCCGTTCATGAACTCCTGATAGCGGGCGGGGTCCGAAATCTCCACGTCGAAGATGACGTAAGCTGACATTGAATGATCCCCTGGTTCCTACCGAAGCCGTTCCCGTCAGGGACAGTACGCATAGCACCGTACCGGGTTCTGTCATTCTGTATCTGCAACTCTGAACATCGCGGTCAACGATCAGGCTGAATTGTTAGGAGGCCAAGAGTTTCGGCTCGCCCGCCGCGCCGCGCCCGCGTTCTTGCGGCCTTCCGCATGCTCTGATGCTGCAAAATGGCCCAGTTCAGCGCCCCCTGCGCTTGACCCCCCTCCCTTCCCCTGCCAAACCCCGGCCCCAGCCCCACAAGGGGCGAGCCAGGCCGGGGCTTGCCGGACCACTCCCGCGACAAGAGGCCAACACGCCATGCGCGATACAGGCGAGTACCTGTTCACGTCGGAGTCCGTCTCCGAAGGTCACCCCGACAAGGTCGCGGACCGCATTTCCGACACCGTGCTCGACGCCTTCCTCACGGCCGACCCCTATTCGCGCGTGGCCTGCGAGACGCTGGTCACGACGAACCGCGTGGTCCTCGCCGGCGAAGTCCGCGGGCCCGGCTCGGTCACGCCCGAATACCTGATGCACCTCGCGCGCCTGGCCATCCAGGACATCGGGTATGAGCAGGAAGGCTTCCACTGGCAGAACGCCAAGATCGAGTGCCACCTGCACGCGCAGTCCGCCCATATTGCGCAGGGCGTCGACGCCGCCGGCAACAAGGATGAGGGTGCCGGCGACCAGGGCATCATGTTCGGCTACGCCTGCACCGAGACGCCGGACCTGATGCCGGCGCCGCTCTACTACGCGCACCTGCTGCTGCGCCGCATCAACGAGATGCGCCACAACAACGACAGGGGCGTGGCCGGCCTGCTGCCGGACGCGAAGTCCCAGGTCACGCTGCGCTACGTCGACGGCAAGCCGGTGGGTGCGACCTCGATCGTGCTCTCGACCCAGCACGAGGAACACCTCGACCAGGCCGAGATCAAGCGCCTGGTGCGCCCGATCATCGAGTCCAGCCTTCCCGCCGGCTGGATGTGCCCGGACAGCGAATTCTACGTGAATCCTACCGGGACCTTCATCATCGGCGGCCCGGACGGCGATGCCGGCCTCACCGGCCGCAAGATCATCGTCGATACCTATGGTGGCGCGGCCCCGCATGGCGGCGGCGCCTTCTCGGGCAAGGACCCGACGAAGGTGGACCGCTCGGCCGCCTATGCCGCGCGCTACGTCGCGAAGAACGTGGTCGCCGCAGGCCTCGCCGAGAAGTGCACCATCCAGGTCAGCTACGCGATCGGTGTCTCCAAGCCGCTGTCGGTCTATTTCGACCTGCACGGGACCGGGCGCGATGTGGACGAGGTGAAGCTCGCGAAGGTGGTGAGCGAGATCATGAACCTCTCGCCGCGCGGCATCCGCGAGCACCTGCACCTGAACCGCGCGATCTACGTCCCGACCAGCGCCTACGGGCACTTCGGGCGCACGCCGGACGAGGAGAAGGGCACCTTCACCTGGGAAAAGACGGATCTGGTGCCTGAGCTGAAGCGCGCCTTTGGCCGCTGAGACTGGCGTGGGGGGCGGCATCGCCTCCCGCCGCCGATGACCGCCGAGCGGCCGCCGCTCGCCGAGGGCATTCCGGACCGGCTCTATGGCCGCCGGCGGGGGCATTTGCTGCGCCCGCGCCAGCAGCGGTTGCTCGACCTCACCTTGCCGCGCCTGGCACTCACCGACCCCGCGACGCCCTTCCCGCACCCGGTCGCCGGCCTATGGCTCGAGGTCGGGTTCGGCGGAGGCGAGCACGCGCATGCGCTCAGCCGTGCAAACCCCGACATCGGCTACATCGCATCCGAAGTCTTCGAGAACGGGCTGTGTTCCCTGCTCACGCGGCTGGTGGCCGATGGCGAGGAGGAGGCCGGCGCGCTGCCGCCCAACCTGCGCCTGTGGCCGCGGGATGCGCGGCACCTGATCGCGGCATTGCCGGAAGGCGCGCTCGACAAGCTGATCCTGCTGTTCCCGGACCCTTGGCCGAAGGCGCGACACGCCAAACGGCGATTCGTGAACCCGACGATGCTGCCCGCCGTCGCCCGCGCGGTGCGCCCGGGCGGGGAGTGGCGCATCGCCTCGGATGATCCGACCTACCAGGCCTGGGTGACGCAGACGCTGGCCGCGCAGGACGCCTTCGCGGTGCTGCCGCCGGCCACCGTTCGGCCCGAAGGCTGGCCTGGCACGCGCTATGAGGCCAAGGCCCTGCGCGAGGGGCGTACGCCGATGTACTGGTCGCTCATCCGCCGATAGGCAGGCGCACCTCCAGCGCCAGCACCACGCGGTCGCCGATGGTGAAGCGGTCCGCCACCATCCCGAACTCGCCCCGGCTGATCGCGCCGGTCGCCGAGAACAGTGCCGCCCCCTGCCGTGGGGCGCCCAGGGTTGCGTCGAAGGCCGCGGGTCGCGTTACGCCGCGCAGGGTGATGATGCCCGCGACGAGAAAGCGCGCGGCATCGCCGGCCCCGGTCGCGGCCCCTTCGAAGCGCACGACCGGGTGTCGTGCGGCGTCGAACCACTCGGGCCCGCGCAGCATCGCCACCACGCTCTCGCGGTCATTCTCGATCGACCCGGCCTCGGCCTCGATGGCGATTCGAGCCGCGGTCGGACGCGCCGGGTCCAGCGTCATGCGGCATCGGAACCGGGAGAACGCGCTGGTCGCGCCGATCAGGCCCATCACCCGCGCCGAGAAGGTCAGCCGCCCATGCGCCTGGTCGAACGCGAACTGCGTCTGCGCCGTTGCCCTGCCGGCGAGCACCGTCATTGCCAGTCCCAGCGCCGCGCGTCGTCCTGCCGCTTCCATGCCCGTGTCCCGCTTGCATCCGCATCCTTGCGGCGCTACATGACAGCCTCGATACGCTTCCACGTTGTCCGGGGGGTGGCCTTGCAAGGGGCCGCCTTTTTTGTTGTCCAATGATTGAACGTCCTATCCACGAGGGGCTCGAAGCCCGCATCGCCGATACCATCGCGCCCACGCTGGAGCACATGGATTATGAGCTCGTGCGCGTCCAGGTCAGCGGCAAGGAACGCCCGGTGCTGCAGGTCATGGCCGACCGCGCCGACGGCGCCCCCTTCCGCGTCGAGGATTGCGAGGCGATCAGCCACGCGCTCGGCGCCGTGCTCGACGTAAACGATCCCTTCAAGAACGAGTGGTCGCTCGAAGTCAGTTCGCCCGGCATCGACCGCCCGCTCACCCGCGCCAAGGATTGGGAACGCTTCGCCGGGCACATCGCGACCGTCGAGCTCGCCTTGCCGATGGAAGGCCGGAGGCGATTCCGCGGCGTGGCCCTCGGGGCGGACGCCGAGAATGCCCGTCTCAAGCTGGAAGACGGCACCGAACTCACCGTGCCGCGGCAGAACATCCGCCGCGCGAAACTCGTGCTCACCGACGAACTCATCGCCGCCACCGCGGCCCCGCCCGCGAAGAACTGAGGGACACATTCATGGCCATCGACATCGCCATCCCCCGCCCCGAACTGCTCCAGGTGGCCGAGGCCGTCGCGCGCGAGAAGATGATCGAGCGCGACGAGGTTCTCGAAGCGATGGAGCAGGCCATCCAGAAGGCCGGCCGCGCCAAGTACGGGCACGAGAAGGACATCCGCGCCGAGATCGACCGCCGCAACGGCGCCGTCACGCTGCGCCGCTACACCGAAATCGTGGACGCCGAGCCGGTCGAGAACGAAGCGACCCAGATGCCGCTGCGCATCGCGGTCAAGATCAAGCCCGGCATCACGACCGGCGAGTTCATCATCGACCCGCTGCCGCCGATCGATTTCGGCCGCATCGCCGCGCAGACCGCCAAGCAGGT
>JAZKFA010000248.1:0-5225 GCA_040386655.1 Pseudomonadota bacterium
CGAGGTGCTGGCCCATGCGCAACAGGGGCGCGTGCGCATGCTCGGGACGTCCCTGACCGAGCGGCTGCCCGAGACGCCCGACGTTCCCGCCATCGCGGAGCAGGTGCCGGGCTATGCCGCGCCGAACTGGTTTTCCATGTTCGCGCCGAAAGGTCTGCCGCCGCGGCTTTCTGCCCGGCTCATCGCCGAACTCGGCGCGCTGCGCGAGGATGCCGACCTCAAGGCGCGGCTCGCCATGGGTGCGGCGCAGATGCGGCTCGATGGGCCGGAGGCGCTCGCCGCGCGGTTGGCCGATGACGTGGCGAAATGGCGGGGCCTGATCGAGCGCGTCGGCATTCGCGCGGAATGAACGCGGTGCAACCTCGCTGACCTCCCGGCCGTTGTGAACGGCGGATAACCACGGAGCCGCACGATGAAGATGTTGACCCTGCTGATCGCCCTCGCCGTGCCGCTGGCCGGCTGCGTCAGCTTCTCCAGCTCGAACCCGCCGCCGCCGCGCGAGACGGTCATCGTTCCGCGCTGAGGGTCCTCACGGCGGCCATCACCTGTGCGGCAAAGACCACGCCGTTCGGGTTGATGGCCAGGCCCGCGGCGCGCAGCGCATCCGCCGTCCAGGTGTTGCAGGTGTAGCTGGCCGCGTAGCGCAGCCGCGTCGCGTAGAACAGGCTGCCCTCATAGGGCCCCGGCGCGATCGGGGCGCTGCCGTCGAGTTGCCCTGCGATGAAGCCCAGCATGGCCGCGCGCCCGTCGGGCGAGACGGCGAGCGTCACCTGCTCGTCATCGGCGAAGGCGCGCTCGGGAGGGCTGGGCAGGCCGGTCACCAGCAGCGCGGCCGGGCCGCCGAACAGCGCGCCCAGCATCGGCAACGGCCCGCGCGCATCCTCGGTGAACCAGGCGCGATCGCCGAAGCCGATCGCCAGCCACGTCGCGCCCGGCATGGCCTGCGCTACGGTCGCCAGTTCCGGCGGCAAGCCGCGCACCTCGAACACCACATCCGTGTGCCAGCTGCGGCGGACCACGCTCAGCTTCTCCGCGCATGCGCAGCCAGGCGCGGCCGAGATGGGTGCGCGGTCGAGCCGGCTGCAGGCGAGCAGAGGCAGGGTCGCGATCATGGCGCGTCGGGTGGGGGCTGGCATCACCTCCCTTCTACGCCGGAAGCCGGCCCAGGGATGCGGAGGTGCCAAGTCAGGCCTGCGCGCGTGGTGCGCATTTCCGCCACCGCGCGCTTGCCGCTATGCTGCTTGCAAGTGCTGCGGGAATGAACCAGCAGCAGGGAAGGACGGCCATGCTGAGCGATGACCCGCACCACGCCGCGACCAGCTGGCTCGCGGGCTTCAACGCGGCACTGCGCAGCGGCGATGCAGCCTCTGTAGCCGCGCTGTTTCTTCCCGAAGCGCATTGGCGCGACCTCATCGCCTTCGGGCCGGATTTCACCACGCTCAGCGGTGCCGACGCCATCGGCCGGCGCCTCGCCGAGACGCTGCCGCGCATCGCACCCAGCCACCTGCGCCTGGACCCGTCGCGCACGCCGCCGCGCCGCGTGATGCGGGCCGGCGAGAGCGTGGTCGAGGCCATCTTCGCGTTCGACACCGCGGCCGGTCCCGCCAACGGCGTCCTCCGCCTGGTCCCCACCGCCGATGGCCCCCGCGCCTGGACGATGCTGACCGCCCTCGAGGGCCTGCATGGCCAGGCCGAGGGCGCCCCCGATGCCGTCCACGGCACGCGCCAGTTCAGCGGCGACAACTGGGCCGACCGGCGCGAAAAGGCGCGCGCCTATGCCGACCATGACCCCACCGTTGTCGTGGTGGGCGCCGGGCAGGCCGGCCTGGCGATCGCGGCACGCCTCGGCGCCATGGGGATCGACGCGCTGGTCATCGACCGGCACCAGCGCGTCGGCGACAACTGGCGCAAGCGCTACCACGCGCTGACGCTGCACAACGAGGTGCACGTCAACCACTTCCCCTACATGCCCTTCCCGCCGACCTGGCCGGTCTATATCCCTAAGGACAAGCTCGCCAACTGGTTCGAAGCCTATGCCGAGGCCATGGAGCTGAACGTCTGGACGGGCACCGAGCTCGCCGGCGGCGAGTACGACGAGGCCTCCGGACATTGGCAGGTGCGCCTCCGCCGCGCCGACGGCACCGAGCGCGTGATGCGACCGCGCCACCTGGTCTTCGCCACCGGCGTCAGCTCCATCCCCTACCGTCCGAAGCTGCCGGGCCTCGACGACTTCGCCGGCACGGTAATGCATTCGGGCGCCTTCCTCTCCGGCGCCGAATGGCGCGGCAAGTGCGCGCTGGTGCTGGGGACCGGGACATCCGGCCACGATGTCGCGCAGGACCTGCAGGCGAATGGCGCCGAGGTCTCGATCATTCAGCGCAGCCCGACCTATGTCGTCAGCCTGAAGGAGGCCCAGGCGGTTTATGCGCTGTATTCCGAAGGCATCGCCTTCGAGGATTGCGACCTGATCGCCACCGCCTCCCCCTACCCCGTCCTGCGCCGTGCCTATCAGCTCTCCACCGCGCGCTCGGCCGAGATCGACAAGCCAATGATCGACGGCCTCATGGCCCGCGGCTTTCAGTTCACGCTGGGGGAGGACGAGACTGGCTTCCAGATGATGTATCTGCGCCGCGGCGGCGGTTACTATTTCAACGTCGGCTGCTCGGAACTCATCGCGGAGGGCAAGGTCGGCCTGCTGCAATACGCGGATATCGAGACCTTCACTGCGGAAGGCGCACGCCTGCGCGACGGGCGTACCATCCCCGCCGACCTCATCGTGCTGGCCACCGGCTACGAGAGCCAGCAGGAGGTGGTGCGCCGCGCCCTCGGCGACGCCATTGCCGACAGGATCGGCCCGGTCTGGGGCTTCGACGACGGCGGCGAGCTGCGCAACATGTGGCGCCCAACGGCGCAGCCGGGCCTGTGGTTCACCGCCGGAAGCCTGGCGCAGAGCCGAATTTTCTCGAAGTACCTGGCGTTGCAGATCAAGATGGTGGAATCCCGCAACGAAAATGGTCGCATGCACAAGGATGTGCAGGCGGCCGTCATCAGCGCGCCATAAGTCCTGCGTTATATTGCCATCTGGATGCGGCACAACCGCCGCGTCCCAAGAACCCGTTCAACAAAATCGTAAGAAACCGATGATAGCCAAGCGCATGTCCGAGACCCAAACAGCACCGCGGCCGACCGCCGCCGATGGCGCAGCTGCGCGCTCAAGCATGGCCGCCCGCGGCGGGATACAGCCGACGACCGTCAGCCTCACCTATGGCTCATGGATGGAGCTGGGGCTCGCCGCGCGGCAGATGATGGCGGCGTCGCAGCCGCGCGAGCCAGGCACTGCGCAAGGATCGCGCCGACGCTGATACCCTGCGCCGGCGCGGATCTACTCACCGCTGGATCAGCTCGATCTTGTAGCCGTCGGGATCCTCGACGAAGGCGATGATGGTGGTGCCGAACTTCACCGGCCCCGCCTCGCGCGTGACCTTCCCGCCGCCGTTGCGCACAGCCTCGCAGGCCGCAGCGACATCCGGCACGCCGACCGCGAGGTGGCCGAAGGCATTGCCCATCTCATAGCTGTTGACGCCGTAATTGTAGGTGAGCTCGATCACGGCCTGCTCGCTCTCATCGGCGTAGCCGACGAAGACGAGCGTGTACTTGCCGTCGGGCACGTCGCGGCGGCGCAGCTCCTTCATGCCGAGCAGTGCGGTGTAGAAGTTGACGGACCGGTCGATGTCGCCGACGCGGATCATCGTGTGCAGCATGCGTCCCTGCATGGGGATCACTCCTGGTTCGGGTTGGCCGGATCGAAGGCGAGAAGGAACAGGCCGGCGGCCTCGGCAGCCGCGACGCTCGCGGCGCGTTCCACCAGAATAGTGCCCTCCGCCTCGAAGGCCACCCCCCGCAGGCCGGCGGCGGCCGCGTTCGCGATGGTACGCGGACCGATCGTGGGCAGGTCCGCCAGGCGGGACTGGCCCGGCTTCACCCGCTTGACCAGCACGCCGCCCGGCCCCTCCCGCCGCAGCTCCCCGCAGCGCGCGAGCAGCGCATCCGTGCCCTCGATCCCCTCGACGCCGAGGACCAGGCCCTGCTGCACCACGACGGACTGCCCGACGTCCACGGCGCCGAGTGCGGTTGCCACCGCAATACCGCGAGCAATGTCGTCTCGCGCGACCGCATCCGGCACCGTGCCCGCGAGAAGGCCAGGTTTCTGCAGGAGGTCGTCGAGCAGGTCCTGCACGCCGATGACGCGGATGCCCTCCTCGTTCAGCACGCGGATGGCGGCCTTGAGCAGCCTGTCATCCCCCTGGAACGCCGCCCGGCCGATCCGCGCGAGGATGCCGATGCCACCCGCATCGGGGAACAGCGACAGCAGCGAGGGACGGCGGACATTGCCGACCAGCACCACCTCCCGCACATCGCCCTGGCGCAGCCATTCGAGCGCGCGGCCCGCCTGGCCCATGCGCAGCTCGATCGCGCGGTGCGGGGCGAAATCCTCGGGCTTGGCGAAGCCGGCCATGGCGATGACGTGCACCGGGCGCCCCTTGGCCGCGGCCGCATCGACGATGCGGCGCGGGAGGCTGCCGCCGCCGGCAAAGAGGCCCAGCGGCGCCGGCCCGCTCATCCGCCCGCGGCCTCGTCCTCTTCCTCGGCGATGGGGTCGCGACCGGCCTTGCAGAGGCCGCGCCTGCTAGGCGCGGCGATGAAGGCCAGCACCTCGGCCACCTGCTCATCGCCGGCGAAGCGGTCGGCGGCGAGTGCGACGCGGTCTGCGAAGACCCCGGGTTCGCGGAACAGCAACCGGAACATCGCGCGCAGCGCATGGATCTGCGGGCGCGAAAAACCGCGCCGCTTGAGCCCGATCAGGTTCAACCCGATATGGCGGGCGCGATTGCCCATCGCGGCGCCATAGGGAATGACATCGGCCTCGACGCCGCTCATGCCGCCGATCACCGAATGCCGGCCGATACGGACGAACTGGTGAATCGCCGTGCCGCCGCCGACGAAAACCGTGTCGTCGATGTGCACATGGCCACCGAGCATCACGTCGTTGGCGAGGATGACGTTGCGCGCGAGCGTGCAGTCATGCCCGACATGCGCAGTCGCCATGATCATGCAGTCCGGACCGATCGTCGTCACACCCACGCCGCCGACGCTGCCGCGGTGGATGGTCGCGGCCTCGCGCACCATCGTGCGCGCCCCGATGATGCATCGCGTCGGCTCGCCCT
>JAZKFA010000249.1:0-7333 GCA_040386655.1 Pseudomonadota bacterium
ATGCCATCCGCGTGCCCGGCGGCTGGCAGATCGTCGCCCTGCGCCAGAAGCGCGAAAGCGGCCGCGACAATGCAACGCTGCTCAACGTGCGCCAAGTCTACATGCCCTTCACCTCGCCGCTGAACCCGCAGGCGCCGACCGCGCAGCAGATTGCCGTGGTCGAACGCGCCCGTGCGCTGCAGGCCAGCGCGCGAGGCTGCGATGCGATGGAGGCTGCCGCGCGCGGCAGCCCGCGTCCTGCCGACCCCGGCCCAATTCGCCTTGAGCAGGTCAATCCGCCGCAATTCCGCGAGCTGCTCGCCGGCCTTGCGCCCGGCCGCGCCTCGGAGCCGATCATCGCGCCCGAGGGCATCATCGTGCTGATGGTCTGCGGCCGCGAAACACGGAACCTGGCAGAGATCACGCCCGAGCAGATCCGCGCGCAGCTGGTGCGCGACCGGGCCGAGCTCCTGTCCCGCCAGGTACAGCGCGACCTGCGCCGGCGTGCCCAGATCGAGATGCGGACGAATACACCCGCGCAGCAGCGCGGCTGATCGACGGACCGCAAGGGCGACACATGGCGTGACGCTGCCCTCGCTCGCCGAGACCATCGCCCGGCATGGGCTGGATGCGCGCAAGTCGCTCGGCCAGCACTTCCTGCTCGACCCGGCGATCTGCGCTCGCATCGCCGCGCAGCCGGGCGACCTGACCGGCCGCCATGTGCTGGAAATCGGCCCTGGTCCCGGCGGCCTGACGCGCGCGCTGCTCGATACACCGGCCGCGAGCGTGACCGCCGTCGAGATCGACCGGCGGGCGATCGCGGCCCTGGCCGAGCTGCAGGCCGCGTACCCCCAGCGCCTGCGCGTCATCGAGGCCGACGCGCTGAAGCTCGACACGGCGACCCTGCTGCCATCGCCGCGCGTGGTGGTGGCGAACCTGCCCTACAATATCGGCTCGCCCCTGCTGGTGCGCTGGATGCGCGAGGCCGCCGACTTTGAGGCGCTGGTGCTGATGTTCCAGCAGGAAGTGGCCGAGCGCATCACCGCGGCCCCCGACACCGATGGCTACGGCCGGCTGTCGGTCCTTGCCCAGTGGCGCTGCCGCTGCGCGCTGCTGATGCGCCTGCCGCCCGGCGCCTTCACCCCGCCGCCGAAGGTATTCAGCGCCGTCGTCGGCCTGACCCCGCACGCTGAAGTGCCGCCCCCCGCGCTGTTCGCAGCCCTGGAACGGGTCACCGCGGCCGCCTTCGGTCAGCGACGGAAGATGCTGCGCGGATCACTGAAGGCGCTGGGTGGGGCGGACGCCTTGCTGGAGGCCGCCGGCATAGCCGGCGAGCGCCGCGCCGAGACGCTCAGCGTTGCGGAATTCGACCGGCTGGCGCGGGTGCTGCTGGCCCGGTCAGTTTGACTCGGGCGCGGCGGCCATGGCCGTCAGGTGGCCTGAGGCCGGGCTGACGATACCGGGCGCCGAGCGCACGGATTGCTGGACCAGCTCCGCGCCCACATGCGCCTCCTCAAGCCAGGGGCATACGCCGGGGCCGCCACCGGGCGCAACCGGCAGGCAGAAGGCGCCCGCCGCCTGGAACCGGGCCCTGCGTTCCGACTCGGCTACCACCTCGCACGGGCCGTCCATCCTGCTGCAGGCCCAGATATCCGGGTGTGAGGTCAACGTGCGCGGGATGAGGCGCCACAATTGCAGCCTCGAGGAGTTGGGCATGTTGGCGAGCCTTCGCGAATCATTCGCGCGGCAGAAACTCCCCGAAATCAGTCGCTAGATCAAGTGTAGGATTGTGACGAACACAACCTCCACGCGCAGATCAATGCGCCAGTCATCCGCTCAGCGCATGGACCAGCGCAGCAATGCCGGTGCAGCGTGCAGGAACGCTGCGCGCCGCGTGCAGCACAGCCCGGGCGGCCCCGACCGTGTCGGCAAAATCCTCATTGACCAAGACGTGGTCGAACTCGGCCCAGTGGCTGATCTCGGTGCGTGCCCCGTCCATGCGCCGGGCCATCTCCTCGGCACTGTCCTGACCGCGCGTGGCAAGCCGGCGCTCCAGCTCGGCCAGCGAGGGCGGTAGCAGGAACAGTCCCACGACATCCCCCGGGAGCGCCGCGCGCAATTGGCGGTGGCCTTGCCAGTCCACGTCGAACAGCACGTCCCGCCCGGCGGCGAGTGCGCGCTCAACCGGCTCGCGCGGCGTGCCGTAGCGGCGGCCGTAGATGGCGGCGTGTTCCAGCATCTCGCCCCGATTGACCATGGCGAGGAAGGTGGCCTCGTCGCGGAAGAAGTAGTGCTCGCCCTCCACCTCGCCCGGCCGCGGCGCGCGGGTCGTGGCGCTGATGGACAAGGTCAGGGCAGGCTCGGCTTCGAGCAGGGCGCGGGAGATGGAGGATTTCCCCGCACCCGACGGCGCTGCGATGACCAGACAGACGCCGCGGCGCGCCTCGGTCGAGACCTCATTCGACATTGGCCGCCTGCTCCTTCAACCGCTCGATCGCGGCCTTGAGGTCGAGGCCGATCCGCGTGAGCGCCACGGTCGCGGATTTGGAGCACAGGGTATTCGCCTCGCGCACGAATTCCTGGGTGAGGAAATCGAGCTTCCGCCCGGCGGCAACCCGGCTGCCGAGCAGCGCACGCGCCTGCTCCAGGTGCGCGGCGAGCCGGTCCAGCTCCTCCCGCACGTCCGATTTTCCGGCGAGGAGTGCGACCTCCACGGCGAGCCTGTCCTCGGATACGCGGCGATCACCGTCCAATAGCTGCGCAAGCTGCTGCAGCAGCCGCGCCTGCTGGGCCGCGGGCTGAGCCGCCGCCTCCCGCCCCGCATCCGTGCAGAGAGCGTCGATCTCGTCGAGCAGCGCGCCCAGGATAGTCGCGAGCTTACTGCCCTCGGCCTGGCGCGAGACCTCAAGTCCGTCCAGCGCCTCCATGAAGGCGGCGGCGATGCGGCGGGCCTTCTCGGCCTCAGCCGCCTCGTCGACGACCGTCTCGGCGCCCTTGAGCACGCCGGGCAGGGTCAGCAGCGACTCGGCCCGCGGCGGCGCTGCGCCGGGAATGCGGGCTGCGACGTCGAGCGCGAGGGCCAGGAACTGGTCCAGCACTGCAACATCCAGGCTGAGGCGCGGGGCCCGCTCCTCACGCTTGAGCGTCAGCGTGGCGGAGACGTTGCCGCGCTTGAGCCGCTTCTGGACCGCCTCCCGCAGGCTCCCCTCCAGCGCGTCCGTGCCGTTGGGCAGGCGCAGCCGGATATCGAGGTTGCGGCCATTGACGCTGCGGATTTCCCACACGTAGGAGGTACCGTCGGCCAGCGTGCCCGAAGCGCGCGCGAAGCCGGTCATCGAGGCGAGGGTCGAGGTCATCCGCGGCTTTTCCGACGCCGCGCGAAGGGATGCAAGGCATGACGGACCCCGGGGCTTACCCCTGGCGCTCGGTGGCCATCACCGGTGCCTCCTCCGGCCTCGGACGCGCCCTGGCCGAGGCGCTCGCCGCCCCGGGCGTGACGCTCCACCTGAGCGGGCGCGACGCCGCCCGCCTGGCCGAGGCCACCCAGGCCTGCCGCGCCCGCGGCGCCGCGGTGTCTGAGACCATCCTGGACGTGCGTGACGCCGACGCGACAGAGGCGCACCTGCGTGCCGCTGGACGGTTGGACCTGGTCATCGCCAATGCCGGGATCTCGGCCGGGACCGGCGGCCTTGGCGAGCCGGCCGGCCAGGCGCGGGCGATCATCGAGACCAATGTGCAGGGTGTGCTCAACACCGCCATTCCCGCCCTCGCCATCATGGCCGCGCAGGCGCAAGGGGCGGACGGTGTGCGCGGCCGGGTGGCGGTGGTCTCCTCCATCGCTGGCTTTATCGCCGCCCCCGGCGCGCCGGCCTATTGCGCGAGCAAGTTCGCCGTCCGGGCCTGGGCGGAGGCGGCCGATGCCGGAGGGCGGGCGCAGGGACTGCGGGTGCACGCCGTCTGCCCGGGCTACATTCGCACGCCGATGACGGCCCGAAACGTCTTTCCCATGCCCTTCCTGATGGTTGCAGATGATGCGGCGCGGCGCGCGCTGCGCGGCATCATCAGCGACCGGGTTCGCATCGCCTACCCATGGCCGCTTTACGCCGCTGCGCGACTGCTAGGTGCGTTGCCGCCGCGCTGGATCGGGGCGCTGATGGGGCGCTTCCCTGCCAAGGTGCAAGGACCCGCTTAACGCGGAAGCACTACGGCCGCGGGGCGCGGGTGCGCTCCACCTCGCGCCAGCGCGCGACATTGCGGTTGTGCTCCTCCAGCGTGCGCGCAAAGGCGTGGCCGCCGCTGCCATCGGCAACGAAGTACAGAAGGTCGTGCACTTCGGGCTGCACCACGGCTCGCAGGCTGTCGCGGCCGGGGCTCGCAACCGGGCCTGGCGGCAAGCCGCGGTTGCGGTAGGTATTGAACGGGTGGTCGCGGTCGAGATCGGCACGGGTCAGCGGCCGTTCCAGCACTGCGCCATCGGCCGCCGCATAGGCGACGGTGGGGTCGGACTGCAGCGCCATACCGCGCCGCAGCCGGTTGATGAAGACGCCGGCGACGCGGGCGCGCTCCTCCGGCTTGCCGGTCTCGCGCTCGACGATGCTGGCCAGCACCAGCGCCTCGCGCGGGGTCGCAAGCGGCAGGCCCTCGGCGCGGGAGGCCCAGGCCTCGGCCAAGGCGCGTGTCATCGCCTCCTCGGCGCGGCGCAGGATGGCGGCGCGCGACTCGCCATGGGCATAGGCGTAGGTCTCCGGCAGGACCGCCCCCTCGGCGACCGGCGGCGTCTCCCCGGACAGCGCCTCGGTGCGGTCCAACAGGGCGGCGATCTGGCGCGCCAGCAATCCCTCTGGGATGGTGAGGCGGCGTTGCATAGGGCGGCCTTCGCGCAGGATCGCGAGCACCTCGGAGAGGCTTGCCCCGGCGGGGATGGCGAATTCGGCGCTGCGGATCGGGCCCTCCGCCCGGGTCACCCAGGCGGCGAGAGTGAAGGCGCGAGCATTCTGGACGACGCCGTCCCGTTCCAGCACCTCGGCGGCCGCTGCGACGCCGCCACGCGGCACCATCACCTGGGTGGGCGCGGCGAGCGGGCCGGGACTCGTGTAGGTATGCATCGCTGCAGCGGCTGCGATGCCGCAGAGCACGAGGGGTAGGAGAAGCCAGGCAAGGAATTTCATGGGCCCGATCTACCTCCCGGGGCGGAACCCGCGCCAGGGAGGGCGGCGATCACGAAGCGGTCGGTCCGGACAGATGAACCCATCTGTTCGGCCAAGGCTTCAGGGAGCGCCCCGGAACACGATCGAGGCGTTTGTCCCCCCAAACCCAAAGCTGTTTGACAGCGCCACCTCGATGTGGCGCGGCTGCGCCTCGCGTGCGACGCGGTCGATAATGCTCTCGCGCGATGGCTTGTGCAGGTTCAGCGTCGGCGGCGCGACCTGGTCGCGGATCGCGAGGATGGAGAAGATGCCCTCCACCGCGCCCGCCGCACCGAGCAGGTGCCCGATCGCCGACTTCGTCGACGACATCGCGAGCTTGGCACCGGCCTCACCCCACAGGCGCTCGACCGCACCAAGCTCGAGATCGTCACCGAGCGGCGTCGAGGTGCCATGGGCATTGACGTACTGCACGCCGTCCGGCTCCACGCGCGCCGACTTCAGCGCGGCCCGCATCGAGCGGAAGGCGCCATCGCCAGTATCCGACGGGGCGGTGATGTGGTGGGCGTCGCCCGACATCCCGTAGCCGATCACCTCGGCGTAGATCTTGGCGCCGCGCTTCTTCGCGTGCTCGTATTCCTCGAGCACGACGACGCCGGCGCCCTCACCCATGACAAAACCGTCGCGATCCTCGTCCCACGGGCGCGAGGCGAGGCCGGGCGTGTCGTTATAGGCGGTCGACAGCGCGCGCGCGGCGCAGAAGCCGGCGAGGCCGATATCATTGACAGCGCCCTCGGCACCGCCCGCGACCATCACGTCGGCATCGCCGAGCGCAATGAGCCGCGCGGCGTCGCCCAGCGCATGCACGCCGGTGGCACAAGCCGTGACGACCGCGTGGTTGGGTCCCTTGAAGCCGTACTTGATCGAGACGTGGCCCGAAGCGAGGTTGATCAGCGCCGAGGGAATGAAGAATGGCGACAGCCGGCGCGAGCGGCCAGCGGCGACGACCTGGGCCGCCTCATAGATCGATTCCAGGCCGCCGATGCCCGACCCGATCATCACGCCCGTGGCGCAACGGCCTTCCTCGTCGTCCTCGCCAGGCATCCAGCCGCTATCCTCGACCGCCTCGGTGGCGGCGACGAGGGCCAGCTGGATGAAGCGATCCATCTTTTTCTGGTCCTTGACGGGGATCCACTCGCCGATGTCGAGCTTCCCCTCGGACTTCGAACCCTGCGGCACCTGCCCCGCGATCTTGGCGGGCAGTGCCGAGACATCAAAATTCTGGATCGCGGCGATGCCGCTTTCCGCATTCAGCATGCGCTTCCAGACATGCTCGACACCGATACCGAGCGGGCTCGCGATCCCCATGCCGGTGACAACGACGCGACGCGATGACGAACCATGCTGGAACACGCCTGCCGACCCCTTACGCCTTGTCGGCTTCGCCTTGCTGGGCCTCGATGTACTTGATCGCGTCGTTCACGGTCGTGATCTTCTCGGCCGCGTCGTCGGGGATCTCGACACCGAAGGCTTCCTCGAAGGCCATCACCAGCTCGACGGTGTCGAGGCTGTCCGCGCCAAGGTCATCGATAAAGGAGGCCTCGTTGGTCACCTTCGATTCCTCAACGCCGAGATGCTCGACGACGATCTTCTTCACCTTCTCGGCGGTCTCGCTCATCGGGGTCACTCTCTCCATCTGGCGGGCTTCGCCCGCTTGTGCTGATC
The DNA here is from genome assembly GCA_040386655.1 of Pseudomonadota bacterium. Taxonomy (GTDB): domain Bacteria; phylum Pseudomonadota; class Alphaproteobacteria; order Acetobacterales; family Acetobacteraceae; genus Plastoroseomonas. Next base: position 6,849 of record JAZKFA010000249.1, read on the forward strand.
GGTCTTGCGGGGGGTACTCGGCACGGCCGGCCGGCGGTTTGATCCACCTGCCCCAGCGCGCATCCCCCCCGACAGCGGGCGGCGCTTACCATGGAACGAAGGTGCGGCCTAGGCTGTCCGGGGGGGCCGGGTCAAGGGGGCTGCAGCCTCAAGCGGCACAGCTGCGTGTGAAAGCGGCGCGGCACACGCAAGCTTGCCTCTCTCGACCCTTAGATCATCGCCATCCCGCCATTGACGTGCAGCGTCTGGCCAGTGACCCAACCGGCCTCGGCCGAGGCCAGGTAGACCACCGCGGCCGCGATATCCTCCGGCGTGCCCATGCGGCCGGTGGGGATGCGCGCCAGCAGCGCCGTCCGAGGGCCCTCGCCCAAGGCATCGGTCATGGCGGTCTTCACGAAGCCCGGGGCCACCACGTTCACCGTCACGCCGCGCGTCGCGACCTCCTGGGCGAGCGACTTGCTCATCCCGATCAAGCCGGCCTTGGC